>NZ_KV819873.1:133884-192033 GCF_001815235.1 Pseudomonas sp. HMSC065H01
ACGCTGGCCGCCGCCGTCGGGCTGGGCCTGCAACTGTGGATTCCTGGCGTCGTGCTTTGGATCGTCGGCCATTCGCTGGCGGTATGGGGTGCGCGCGTCGATCCGCAGTTCATGGCCGTGTTCGCCCGGCACATCAAGCACCGCCCGCTGCTGGACGTGTGAGGGGATGCCGCCATGCTGAACCTTGCCGAATACCGCCAGCGTCCCGCGCTGCTCGCCGACTGGTTGCCCTGGGCCGGGCTGGTGGCGCCGGGCGTCGTCTTGAACAAGGACGGCAGTTTCCAGCGCACGGCCCGGTTTCGCGGGCCTGACCTCGACAGCGCAACGCAAGGCGAGCTGATCGCCACGTCGGCACGCTTGAACAACGCGCTGCGCCGGCTGGGTTCGGGCTGGGCGCTGTTCATCGAGGCCGAGCGCCGCGCTGCCGCCGATTACCCGCATTCCGAGTTTCCCGAGCCGCTGTCGTGGCTGGTGGACGAAGAACGCCGCTCGGCCTTCGAGGATACCGGCCATCACTTCGAGAGCGGCTATCACCTGACGCTGGTGTACCTGCCGCCCGAGGAATCCCGCGCCCGCGCCGCCAAGATGCTCTACGAGAACACGCCGACGAATGGCGTGGACTGGCGCGAGCGGCTGCAGGCCTTCGTCGCGGAAACGGATCGGGTCTTCGACCTGCTCGATGGCGTCATGCCGGAAATCGCCTGGCTGGACGACAGCCAGACGCTGACCTACCTGCACGCGACCATATCGACACGGCGCTACCGCATCGGCGTGCCCGAAGTGCCGTTCCACATCGACGCGCTGCTGACCGACTCGCCGCTGGTCGGTGGCCTGGCGCCCATGCTGGGCGACCAGCACCTGCGCGTGGTGTCGGTGCGCGGTTTCCCGACCTCGACCTGGCCGGGGATTCTGGACGACCTCAACCGCCTGGGATTTGGGTATCGCTGGAGTACGCGCTTTCTGTGCCTCGACAAATCCGAGGCGGAACGGGAGTTGGGGCGCCTGCGCCGGCAGTGGTTCGCCAAGCGCAAGAACGTCATCGCGCTGCTGCGCGAAACGATCTTCCAGCAGGAAAGCCCGCTGGTCGATACCGACGCGAACAATAAGGCGGCGGACGCGGATGCCGCCTTGCAGGAACTGGGCAGCGATCAAGTCGCCTTCGGCTACCTGACGGCGACCGTCACCGTCATGGACGAGGACGCCGGCGCAGCCGACGAGAAGCTGCGCATGGTGGAGCGCGTCATCCAGGGCCGGGGCTTCGTCACCATCCCCGAAACGCTCAACGCCGTGGATGCGTGGCTGTCCTCGCTCCCCGGCAACGCCTACGCCAATGTGCGCCAGCCCATCGTCTCGACGCTGAACCTGGCGCACATGATGCCGGTGTCGGCGGTATGGGCCGGGCCGGAGAAGAACGACCACCTCGACGGCCCGCCGCTGATCGTCACCCGCACCGATGGCGCGACGCCGTTCCGGCTGGTGACGCACATCGGCGACGTGGGCCACACGCTGGTCGCCGGCCCGACCGGCATGGGCAAGTCGGTCCTGCTCGCCACGCTGGTCATGCAGTTCCGCCGCTATCGCGGCTCGCGCATCTTCGCGTTCGACATGGGGCGTTCCATGCGCGCCACCATCCTCGGGCTGGGAGGCGAGCACTACGACCTGGGCACGGATGGCGAAATCGCCTTCCAGCCACTCGCCCGCATCGACCGCGAGGGCTACCGCACCTGGGCGGCTGAGTGGATCGAAGGCCGCTTGCTGCACGAAGGCGTGGCGGTCAGTCCAGACGAGAAGGCGGCCATCTGGTCAGCACTCGGCAGCCTGGCCGGTGCGCCGGTGGAGCAGCGCACCATGACCGGCCTGTCGGTGCTCTTGCAGTCCAACGCGCTGCGGCAGGCGCTCGCACCCTATGTGCTGGGCGGTGCCCACGGCAAGCTGCTGGACGCCGACCACGACCGGCTGGGTATGGCGGACGTGCAGTGCTTCGAGATGGAGGAGCTGATGCACAGCAAGGCCGCTGTCATGGCCGTGCTGCAGTACCTCTTTGCGCGTTTCGACGAACGCTTCGACGGTGCGCCCACGCTGTTGATCCTCGATGAAGCGTGGCTGTTCTTGGATGACCCGGTGTTCGCAGCGCGCATCCGCCAGTGGCTCAAGACGCTACGCAAACGAAACGTCAGCGTCATTTTCGCCACGCAGTCGCTCGCGGACATCAAGGATTCGAGCATCGCGCCCGCGATCATCGAAAGCTGCGCAAGCCGCATCTTCCTGCCCAACCCGCAGGCGACCGAGCCGCAGATTCGCACGATCTACGAGGGCTTCGGCCTCAACAGCCGCCAGATCGAAATCGTCGCCACCGCGCAACCCAAGCGCGACTACTACTACCAATCCCGCCTCGGCAACCGCCTGTTCGACCTCGACCTGGGGTCGGCAGCGCTGGCGTTTGCGGGCGCGTCCACGCCGCAAGACCAGCGCGACATCGACCGCGCGCTGCTGGACGCCGGCGTGCCCGGCTTCGCGGGCGCCTGGCTGCGCCATCGCGGCCTCGATTGGGCGGCCGACCTGCTGCCCTCGTTCCCCGGCCTCGCGCCGGGTTCCCTCGCTGACCCCCCCCTGGAGAACCTGCCATGAAAAAGCGCCTTATCGCTGCCGCCGTCGCAGCCATGCTTTGCACCGCCACCGCCCATGCGCAATGGGTCGTGGTCGATCCAACAAACCTCGTGCAGAACACGCTGACCGCGATCCGCACGCTGGAGCAGATCAACAACCAGATCCAGCAGCTCCAGAACGAAGCGCGGATGCTGATGAACCAGGCGCGCAACCTCGCCAGCCTGCCGTCCAGTGTGGTGAACCAGTTGCGCGCCAACCTGGCGACGACCGAGCGGCTGATCGCCCAAGCCAGAGGCTTGGCCTACGACGTGACGAACCTCGATCGAGAGTTCGCGCGCTTGTACCCCGAGCAGTACGCCGCCACCGTCAGCGGCGACCAGATGTACCGCGACGCGCAGGAGCGTTGGCGGAACACGCTCAACGGCTTGCAGACCACCATGCAGATGCAGGCCCAGGCATCGCAGAACCTCCATGATGACGAGGGCGTGCTGGCGGATCTCGTCGGCAAGAGCCAGTCGGCGCAAGGCGCGCTGCAAGCGATGCAGGCCATGAACCAGTTGCTCGCCTTGCAGGCCAAGCAGTCGATCCAGTCGCAGCGGCTCCAGATCACGCAAGACCGGGCCGCCTCGCTGGAACTGGCGCGGCAGGCGGCGGCCACCGAGCGCGCCCGCGAAGTGCGGCGGCGCTTCCTCGGGGAAGGCACGCCGTACACGCCGCAGTCCGTCAACTTCTACCGCGACTGACGGGGGCCGACATGCGATGCGTCCTCGTCCTTGGTGCCGTGCTGCTGGCCGCCTGCGGCGAGCAGCCGGCCGATCACCTCGCCAATGCCCTGGCCGCCGATCCCGTGCGGCTCAAGGCATTGCGCGCGCAATGCGCGGCCGACCGGCAGGCCACGGGCGAGGACGCTTGCCGCGCCGCCGCCGAAGCCTTCCGGCGGCGCTTCTTTTCCGGCGAGGCCGGGCCGGATGAATACCGGACGCTGGCCGACCTGCCGCCGATCCCGCCCAGCTTCGAGGAACCGGCCGATGGCACCGCGCCGGCCTTGCCTGCCGCCCAGGAGGACACGCCATGAATGACGTGACCATCATCGACCAGTTCCTCAACACCTTCGCCACCTACATCGACTCGGGTTTCGGGCTGCTGCGTGGCGAAGTGGCGTTCCTCACGGCCACGCTGATCGTCATCGACATGACGATCGCCGGGCTGTATTGGGCCATGAGCCACGCCACCGGCCAGGGCGAGGACGTGATCGCCAAGCTGCTGCGCAAGGTGCTCTACGTCGGCTCCTTCGCCTACATCCTCAACAACTTCAACTGGCTGGCCAGCATCGTGTTCCGCTCGTTCGCCGGGCTGGGCATCACCGCCACTGGCTCGGCCATCACGATGGAGAACTTCTTGCAGCCGGGCCGGCTCGCCAAGACCGGCATCGACGCCGGAGCGCCGATTCTGGAGCAGATCGGCGAGATGGCGGGCTTCCCCGAGGTGTTCGTGAACCTCGATCCCATCGTGGTGATGTTCCTTGCGTGGCTGGTCGTGGTGCTGTGCTTCTTCGTACTGGCGATCCAGCTTTTCATCACGCTGATCGAATTCAAGCTGACCACGCTCGCCGGGTTCGTGCTGGTGCCCTTCGCGCTGTGGAACAAGACCTCGTTCCTGGCCGAGAAGGTGCTGGGCAACGTCGTGTCCGCTGGCGTCAAGGTCCTGGTGCTGGCCGTGATCGTCGGCATCGGATCGGGCCTGTTCTCGCAGTTCCAAGTCCATCCCGCCGAACCGAACATCGACCACGCGCTGGTCATCATGCTGGCCTCGCTCACCTTGCTGGCGCTCGGGATCTTCGGCCCTGGCATCGCCACGGGCCTTGTGTCCGGTGCGCCCCAACTCGGCGCGGGCGCGATGGCCGGCGCCGCCGTCGGCGCGGCCGGAACCGCAGTGGCCGTCGGTGCTGTCGCGACGGGCGTTGGCGGCGCGGTGGCCGCTGGTGCGCGCATGGCCCCGGCCGCCGCCAAGCTGGCCGGCAGCGGTGCGCGCGCCGCCACGTCGGCGGCCAGCAGCGCGAAGTCGGCGTTCCAGACCGGTTCCGCCGCAGCAGGCGGCGGCGCCAAGGGCGCGATGGCGGGACTGGGCAACGTCGCCAAGACCGGCGCGCAGTCCGCCGGACGCGCTGCCGCATCCCGCGCTTCCGCTGCCGGGCAACGCATGGCCGCGCCGTTCCGTGCGGGCTGGAACGGCGACGCTGGCGCGTCAGCCGGCCAGACCACCACTAGCGAAGCCCCCGCAGGCGCTGCCGCTGCACAGCCCGCCGAGCAGCCCGCCTGGGCCAAGCGGCTGCAACGCCGCCAGCAACTCACCCACGCCGCGACCACCACCGCCCACACGCTGCGCGGTGGCGACGGCGGCGGCTCAGGGCAAGGCCCGAGCCTGCGCGGCTCCGACGACTGACGCGATTCACAAGGAGAACAGACCATGCGATTCAAGAAACCGCAGGTGCGCTACGCCGACACGCCGCAGCCTGCCACGCCGTACCAAGCTGCCGGCCAGGTATGGGACGACCGTATCGGCTCGCCGCGCGTGCAGGCGAAGAACTGGCGCTTGATGGCCTTCGGCTGCCTCACGCTCGCGCTGCTGATGGCCGGCGGCCTGGTGTGGCGCTCGGCGCAATCCATCGTGACGCCCTACGTGGTGGAGGTGGACAACGCCGGTCAGGTGCGCGCCGTCGGCGAAGCCGCTACGCCGTACCGGCCCAACGATGCGCAGACGGCGCACCACATCGCGCGCTTCGTGACGCTGGTGCGCTCGCTGTCCATCGACCCCATCGTCGTCCGCCAAAACTGGCTGGACGCCTACGACTACACGACCGACAAAGGCGCAGCCGTGCTCAACGATTACGCGCGGGTCAACGACCCGTTCGCGCGCATCGGCAAGGAGTCGGTGACGGTGCAGATCACCAGCGTCGTGCGCGCCAGCGACACGTCTTTCAACGTGCGCTGGACGGAACGGCGCTACGTCAACGGCGCAGCGGCGGGCCTGGAACGGTGGACGGCGGTGGTGTCCATCGTGCTCCAGCCGCCGCGCACCGAAGAGCGCCTGCGCAAGAACCCGCTTGGCATCTACGTCAACGGCCTGTCGTGGAGCCGCGAACTGGATTCTTCCGAAGGAGCAAAGCCATGAATGATGTTTTCCGTAAATCCGCCTTGCCGCTGATCCTGCTGGCCCTGGCGGGCTGCGCCACGCAGGGCAAGCCGCCGCCGACCATCTCGCTCGATGAGCCGGTGCCGGTGCAGGCCCAGCCGATGCCGGAGCCGCCCGCGCCCGTGGAGGTGGTGGCCGTGCCCGAGGTGCTGCCGATGCCGGCGCAGTTGATGCCGACTCCCGAGGCCGAGGACGCCAAGCCCACGCCTGAACCTGCCGACGAGAAGGTGCGCGTTTCGC
This sequence comes from Pseudomonas sp. HMSC065H01, assembly GCF_001815235.1. Lineage (NCBI taxonomy): Bacteria > Pseudomonadati > Pseudomonadota > Gammaproteobacteria > Pseudomonadales > Pseudomonadaceae > Pseudomonas > Pseudomonas sp. HMSC065H01. The sequence continues at coordinate 139,924 of NZ_KV819873.1, forward strand.
GGGCCAATGCCGAGGCCCGTGTCGCGCCCACGCGCGAGGGCTACGTCAACGCGATTCAGGTGTGGCCGTTCACCGATGGCGCGCTCTATCAGGTCTATGCGGCCGTGGGTCGCGTGACCGTGGTGTCGCTCCAGCCGGGCGAGGAACTGGTGACGGTGGCCGCCGGCGATACCGTGCGCTGGATCGTGGGCGACACGTCCAGCGGCAGCGGTGCCGACCTGCGCGTGAACGTGCTGGTGAAGCCCATCCGCTCGGGCCTCAAGACCAATCTGGTCATCACCACCAGCCGCAGGACGTACTTGCTGGAGCTGACTTCCACGGACAAGACGTGGATGGCGTCAGTCTCGTGGGAGTACCCGCGCGACCGGATGCTGGCCTTGCAGCGCCAGGCGCAGGCGGCCAGCGCCGCCGCGCCGGTCGATCGCGGCCTGTCGCTGGAGAACCTGCGCTTTCGCTACGCGATCAGCGGCAGCAATCCGCCGTGGAAGCCGCTGCGCGCGTTCGACGATGGCGCGAAGGTCTATATCCAGTTTCCCGCAGGCATCGCGCAGGGCGATCTTCCGCCGCTGTTCGTGATCGGGGCCGAAGGCGACGGGCAACTGGTGAACTACCGCTTCCGCTCGCCGTACTACATCGTGGATCGCCTCTTTGGCGCGGCCGAGCTGCGCTTGGGCGGCGACAAGGGCGACGTGGTGCGGATCGAGCGCACGGATGGCGTGGCACGGAGGAACTGACCATGAGCCAGGACGACACCCCCGACCTCGCCACGCCGCAGGCGGGCAAGATCGCGCCCGAGACGGTGGCGCTGCGCGCCCAGCCGCGCCCGGTCACGCGCCTGAATCGCCGCACGCTGGCCGTCCTCGTCGGCGGCCTGTCGGTCGCCGTACTCGGGGCCACGATCTGGTCGCTCCAGCCGCAGCGGCGCGGGGCCAATGAGCAGACCGAGCTTTACAACGTCGATCGCGTCTCGAAGTCCGAAGGATTGGACGGCCTGCCGGCCGACTACTCGAAGCTGCCGCCAGCCTTGCCGCCCGCTGTGCCCGAGCTGGGGCCGCCGCTGCCCGGTGACCTTGGCCCGGCCATCGTCGCTTCGCAGCAGCCGGTAACGCCGGGCTATTCGTCGCCAGGCCATGATCCCGAAGATGCCTTGCGCAAGGAGGCGGACGCGGCGGCGGCCTCGTCGGTGTTCTTCCGCTCAGGCGGCCAGAGCCAGGCCGCCGCCACGGTCGCGCAAGCTGCGCCGGGTGCGCCTGGTGTTGCAAACACACTCGCGGCCTTCGATCCTCTCGCTGCCGGGCCTGCCCCGACGGCGGCCCAGCCCGCCGACCCGACGACGGTGCAGGATCGGCAAGACCAGAAAGAGGCTTTCCTGAAAGCCGGTTCTACGGAAACCCGCAATTCCGGCAATCTGGCGTTGCCTGCGTCGCCTTATCAGGTGATGGCCGGAACGGTGATCGCCGGCGCGCTGGTGACAGGCATCAAGTCGGACTTGCCGGGCGACGTGATCGGCACCGTGACGGAGCCGGTCTATGACACGGCCACCGGCAAGTTCCTGCTGATCCCACAGGGGTCGCGCATCCTCGGGCGCTACAACAGTCAGGTCAGCTACGGGCAGAGCCGCGTGCAAGTGGTGTGGAACCGGATCATCTTGCCCGACACGTCCTCGCTGACGCTCGACAACCTAGTGGGCACCGACCCGGCTGGCTACGCAGGCTTGGAGGATGACGTGGACTGGCACTGGAACCGCATCTTTGCCGGTGCGGCGCTGACGACGCTGCTGGGCGTCGGCGCCGAGCTGGCCGCGCCGGAGAACCGCCAGGATGGCAACCGCATCGTCATCGCCGGGCGCGACAGCGCCCAGGACAGCATCAATCAGGTCGGCCAAGAGATCACCCGACGCAACATGAACATCCAGCCGACGCTGACCGAGCGGCCTGGCTTGCCGGTTCGCATCATCGTCAACCGTGATCTGGTGCTGCGGCCGTACCAGCCGCTGTTCTTCAATCGGGGAGCTTCGCAATGAGCACGACCAAGAAGCTGCGGCTCGGGCCGCTGCCCAAGACCGAAAGCGTCAAACTGACCTTTGCCTGCCCGGCCAGCTTGAAAGCCGACCTCGACCGCTACGCCGCGATGCACGCGCAGACGTATGGCGAGGCGGTCGATGCAGAGAAGTTGATCCCGCACATGCTGGAGGCGTTCATGGCGGGGGATCGGGGCTTCAAGCGAACACAGCCCAAAAACGGAAAAGCCGCCCCTGCGTGAACAGGGGCGGCTCTGGATTGGTGCCCGAGGCCGGAATCGAACCGGCACGCCTTTCGGCGAGGGATTTTCTTACCACTTCGACTTTCGCCGCCGCCCTGCTCAACGCATGGCGTTCGTGGTCTGGAGCACGCCTTCACCATAGCCTTGCGGCCGTAGGTGCCCGCCGTCTGCTCTCTACACCTTCCCAAGCTGTGCTTGGGCTTGGCTCGGCGTTGGCTCGGGTGCAGAAGCATCCAGGGCGTTCGCCGACTTTGACGGGCTTCACTTCGGGCGTTTCCCCCCGAAGGCTCAAATTGTTCAAGTCCCTTGTGTCTACCGATTTCACCACTCGGGCGTAGTGCTCAACGCACCGAAAACACCTACCTCCATCTACTGGCGCCTAGTTGGCCCCTGGCCCTCAAGCCAAACTGCAAGGCTACAACTTGGATGCCCGCAAACCGTTGTCACTATTGACCTTCTGGCCCGGTAGTTCTAGCAGAAAGGACTTGACAAAACAGATTTTAAGTCCCTTGCGTCTACCGATTTCGCCATCCGGGCAGGATCTCGCTTCAAGTGAGCCGGCAACGGGAACCAAACCGGCATCCCAACCCGAGACCCACCCCAAACGGTAGATAAATCATTGTCTTACGTTACCCTAGCCGGCGCAACAGTTAATTTCCGTGGGCTCCGCCCAGGTTGCCGGGCGATTCCAGGGGAAGCACGATCCGGAAAGCGCTGCCGACTCCCGGCTGGCTACGTACCTCGATGGTGCCGCCGTGTTTCTGGACGATGCCGTAGGAGAGCGACAACCCCAGGCCGGTCCCCTTGCCTACCGGCTTGGTGGTGAAGAACGGATCGAAGATGCGCGGCAGGATCTCGGGGGAGATACCCTGCCCCGAGTCTTCCACCTCGATCCAGGCATGCTCCACGGTATGCCCCGTGCGAATCACGATGCGACCCCGCTCCGGCCCCATCGCCTGGGCCGCGTTCATCACCAGGTTCATCACCACCTGGTTGATCTGCGACGGCAGGCACTTCACCTCGGGCAGATCGCCGTATTCGCGGACCACGTCGGCCCGGTACTTCAGTTCGCTGGCGACGATATTGAGGGTCGACTCGATCCCCTGGTGCAGATCGGTCCACTGCCAGTCGTCCTCGGCGTCGACGCGGGAGAAGTTCTTCAGGTCCTGGACGATCTTGCGCACCCGCCCTATACCTTCCCTGGATTCGCGCAGCAACACGGCGACATCCTCCTTGACGAAGGCCAGTTCGACCCGCTCACCGAGCTGCTCCAGGCGTCTTGCCAGCGCCTCGTCGCGGATCGCGGGGCGAGCCTCTTCATAGGCTTCAAGTACCTCCAGCAAACGCCTGACGTGCTCCTCCAGGGTGGTGTAGTTGGAGGAAACGTAGCTGATGGGGTTATTGATCTCATGGGCGACGCCGGCGGCCAGGTGGCCGATCGAGGCAAGCTTCTCCGTCTGCACCAGTTGGCTTTCCAGTTCCTTGCGCTCGCCGATCTCTTTCTCCAGCGCCTCCTTGGCCTGGCCGACTTCCCGGGTGATCTCCTGGATGGCAGCCTCCATCCGGCTCATCTGCAACTGGAGGTGAGCCGTCACGTTCCACTTGGCGCTGAGATTGCCGGCCATCTGGCGGACCTCCTGTCCCTGCAAAGGCAGGCCGAGGAGCAGCAGGCGCTCTTCCGCAGCCCACGGCGCCAATAGCGGAAAATCGGCGGGAGGCGCATGCACCACGACCTGCAAGCGGGAGTCGAGACGCCAGAACCGCTCTAGAACGGGAATATCCGCGCCTACCGACGGCATCCCGAGAAACACCACGGCATACGGCGCATCGGCCTGGAGGGCCGAGCGTATCCGCCCCAATGCCTCCTCGGCGCTTCCCGCCGTATCCACCTGGTAGCCCCGCTCAGGCGCCACGGGAGGCGATTCGGCCCCTAGGGTTCCCTGCAACAACCCGCATACACGGTCTCGATCCGCCTGCCGCTCATCGATCACCAGCAAGCGCCGGTTCCTGATGGGTAACGTCTCCATGATCCGCACCTCCGCTCGCCCAGCCGCCGCGTGCATGCGCCCTCGTCCAGGCCAGACTCGGACTATGCTTGCCTGAAGTATTCAGGCAAAACTCACCCGGTGGACAGACACTCATGAACGATAGCGCACCTCCTTCCAACGAGACGGAGATCCGCTTCAGCGTGCTGCTGGTCGACGACGAGCCGCTGATCCTCAGCAGCCTGCGCCGGCTGCTACGAAACCAGCCCTACGACCTGTTGCTGGCGGAGAGCGGCGAACAGGCCCTGCAACTGCTGGAAAGCCGGCCCGTGGACCTGGTGGTGTCCGACGCCCGCATGCCGAACATGGACGGTGCTGCCCTGCTCGCGGAAATCCATCGCCGCTCCCCGGAAACCATTCGCATCCTGCTCACCGGCCATGCCGACCTGCCAACCATCGCCAAGGCCATCAATGAAGGGCGCATCCACCATTACCTGAGCAAGCCGTGGAACGACGACGAGTTGCTGCTGACCCTGCGCCAGTCGCTCGAATACCTGCATTCCGAGCGCGAGCGGCGGCGCCTGGAGCGACTTACCCAGGAGCAGAACGACCGCCTCCAGCAACTCAACGCCACGCTGGAAAAGCGCGTTCAGGCGCGCACCGCCGAACTGCAGCAGACCGCCGACATGCTCGACCTCGCCTATGAGGAGCTAAAGCGCAGCTACGTGGTCGGCACCGAAGTCTTCTCGCTGCTGGTCAACCAGCGCCTGCCCAAGGACAAGCAGACCAACCAGCAAATCATCGAACTGGTCCGCGCCTGCTGTGCCAGCGGCCTCGTCGACGAATCGGATGGTCGCGACCTGGCGATGGCCGCAGCGCTCTACAACATCGGCAAGCTGAGCTGGAACGACACCCTGCTCAGCTCGCCCTCGGACCTGCTCTATCACCACGACCGCGATCGTTTCCGCGGCTACCCGGAGCTCAGCGAGTCGCTGCTGATGTCGCTGGAACCGATGCAGGACGCCGCCCGCCTGATTCGCCATCACCAGGAGCACTGGGACGGCAGCGGCTATCCGGACCACCTCAAGGGCGAGGCCATTCCCCTGGGCTCGCGCCTCTTGAAGCTGGCGGTGGATTTCGTCGAGCTGCAGCGCGGACTGATCCTCGAACGGCGCATGAATCGCGACGAAGCACTGATGTACATCCGCAAATACGCCGGCCGGCTGTACGACCCCGAGCTGATCGAACCGTTCATCCAGGTCTGCGCGACGACCCTTGCCGATGTCACCCTGGCCGATCCGCAAGTCCGTGCCCATGGCACCCGCGACCTGGTTCCGGGCATGGTGCTGGCGCGCAACCTCACCGCCAACAACGGCATGCTGCTGCTCAACGCGGGCAAGGTCCTGAACCTGGCGCTGATCGAGAAGCTGATCGCCTTCGAAGCGATCGAAGGCGCACGCTACACGCTGTTCGTGCGCCTCCCGGAGTCGACGACCTAGGCGGCTCCCGTCAGATCTTGAAGCGCTCCACCGACGAGCGCATGGTCGCTGCAACCTCGTTCAGGCGCCTGGCGGTGGCGGCCATCTCGTGCATCGCCTGGGTGTTCTGCTGCGAACGCTGGGCGATGAGTTCCACGCGCTGGGCGATTTCATCACTGGCGCGCGACTGCTCGCGGATGGTCTGGGAAATCTCATCGACCACCGACGCGGCATGACGGGTTCCATCGAGGATCTCGTTGATCGACACCCCTGCCTGACGGGCGAACGACACCCCCTCGTTGACCCGGCTCACGCCGGCCTCCATGCTGTTGATCGCTTGCCCCGTGCTGGCGCGGATGCGCTCGATCATCGCGGTGATCTCCTGGGTCGACTGGGTGGTCCGCGCCGCCAGCCCGCGTACCTCGTCGGCGACCACGGCGAAACCGCGCCCGGCCTCTCCGGCCCGCGCCGCCTCGATGGCGGCGTTCAACGCCAGCAGGTTGGTCTGCTCGGCGATCCCCTTGATCACCTGGATGATCGAATGGATCTCGTCCGACGACTGGCCGAGAGCGGTGATGCTGGTGGAGGACTGGTTGACCACGTCGGCGATGCGGCTCATCCCTTCCACCACGTTGAGGATCACCTGCCCGCCACTGCTGGCCAGCTCCTCGGACTTGGCCGAGATCACCCTGGCGTTGTCGGCGTGGTCGGAAATCTGCGAGATATTGGTGATCATCTCTTCCATGCTCGCAGCCATGCTGGTGGCGCTGTCGGCCTGTTGGCTGGCGCCGTGGACGATCGACTGCGAGGTCTGGCCGATGGATTGGGAGGTGTCGTGGAGCTCTTCGCTTTCCTGGCGGATGATGGTGATCATCTGCCGCAGGTTCTCCTGCATCTCGCCCAACGCCCGCTGCAACTGGCCGGCCTCGTCATTGCTGTCGACGCCGATCGGCTCCTGCAGGTTGCCCTGGGCGATCACCCGGGCCGATGAGACCAGTTTGCGCAGCGGCTGCAGGACGGCGCGCAGCAACTGGCGACAGAGCTGTCCAAGGACCAGGCAGGCGACCAGGATGCCGCCCGCGAGCATCCAGGCGGAATAGCGCATGCTGTCTTCGCGCGCCCGGTTGGTCTGCTCGACGTGTTTCTCGATCAGGCTGCTGAGCGCTTCGTTGCGCCCTTCCAGCTCCTTGAAGGCCTGGACGAACTGCGGCAGCTCGGCCCGCGCCGCCACGGGATCGAGCAACGCCTTGCCGACGATGCTCTCGGCGGCGCCGATGTAGGCTTCCAGGTCGGGCCGCAACTCGACCAGCGCCTGGTGGATGGCGTCGTTGAGAGGCAGCCCCTGGTTCTGCTCGACCACCTTGCGAAACCACTGGCTGTGCTCCTGCAGGTCCTCGCGGACCTGCTCGGCCGCCGCGCCGTCGCCGGGCTGGACCACGAACGCCGCGAGGACGTCGGCGCGCAAGGCGTCGTGCATCATGTCGCCTTCCATGTGGTTGCGCAGCGCATTGACGCTCAGCTCGTTCTCCGACAGTGCCTTGCCCAACCGCAATTGCCCCCAGAAGCCGACCCCGCCGAGCAGCACCACAGCCACGATGCCGATGGCGCCCGAAGCGAGGATTCTCTGCCGAATGTTCATCCCTGGGCTCCTTTCCGTGCCGAGATATCGCTAAGGATAGTCAACCCCAGGCAAGGCGGGATTGCCCGAACGAAGAGCTATTCGGGCACGGAGCGGGGACGCCGGCCATTCTCAGGAAGCTGCCGGCCGCTCGCTCTGTTCGGCCGTCAACTGGAACTCTTCGCCCGCATAGTAGGCCCGCACCTTGGGGTCCATGACCGCCCGCCACAGCGGCGGGATCAGCGCCAGCACCACCATCCCGGCATAACCGCTGGGCATCTGCGGGCTATCGTCATAATGACGGAGGACCTGATAGGGGCGTTTGGCGAAGGCATGATGGTCGGAATGCCGTTGCAGATGGAACAGGACCAGGTTGGTGAAGACGAAGTTGCTGTTCCAGGAGTGGGTATGGTTGGTCCGCTCGTAGCGCCCGTCCTCGCCCTTTCGCCGATGCAGGCCGTAGTGCTCGACGTAGTTGATGATCTCCAGCAGGGTCACCGCGACGAACGCTTGGCCAAGGAAGAAAACCATCCCCAGCCAGCCGAACGCCCAACCGAAACCGACCAGCAACGCCAGGCTCAGCAGGTACCACCAGATCAGTTCGTTCTGCCAGCCGAACACCGGCAGGCCCTTCTTGCGCAGCCGCACCGCTTCAAGGCGCCAGGCGTTGAGGAAGTTGTACTTGTAGGCATGCGGCAGGAACTGGTAGACCGACTGGCCGAAACGCGCCGACGAAGCGTCCTCCGGCGTAGACACATGCACATGGTGGCCGCGCACATGCTCGACCTTGAACCCCGCGTAGCACACGGCGGCCAGCAGAATGCCGCCGGCAGCCTGCTCCAGCGCCGAGTCCTTGTGGATCAGCTCATGGGCGACGACGATCCCCACCGCTCCCATCACCGTGCCCATCGAGAGGATCCAGCCCAACCGGCCGAGCCAGCCCCACTCCTGGAAAGCGACGAACACGCCAGCGGCCCACACCAGCGTACCGATGAGCACCGGCACCGTGGCCAGGGTCAGCAATACGTAATAGCCCTGGCCGAGCAACTGCGGCGTCTGCGTTTCCTCGTCGGGGTTGGCCGGGTCGCGGCCGAACAGCATGTCCAGCAGCGGCCCGATGCCGAATACCGCAATCACCAGGGAAAATGCCCAGAAGGCCGGATGTGCGCTGTCCTGGGCCATCCAGTAGTTGAACGGCATGGACAACGCCAGCAGCAGCCAGAGCCAATAGGCGTACTTCTTGATGGCCAGCATGGTGCTGGGAGAGAAATTTTCAAACATCGTGCGCTCCAGTTTTTGTCCGACAATCCTACAATCGAACCATCACCGAGCCGGGCTGCCAGGTCACCATCACTAAAGGTTGGCCGCCTCCCCCGCCTTCACCCTGCTTGACCTGAATCAAAGGCCAAGTCCTCGCGGTTTTATGCCCATCGACTTTCTCGATATTCCATTTTCATCCGTACTTGCCGTCTCTCGCTGCCGGCCGCGCTGGACCGTGGATACCCGGCTTTCCTGGAGAAGCCGGGTATCCATCGCATCAGCCGATAGGAATCACCGGTTATTTCCCATTGATCTCATCGAGGCCGTCGCTAATATCGAATCCAATTTCCAAACAAGGAGCCTCACGATGTCTGACGCATTCCTCTCCTCCATCAAGAACCGCCGCACCATCTACGCCCTGGACAAGCAACTGCCCGTCTCCCAGGAGAAAATCGTCGAACTGGTCAAGGAGGCCGTCTCGCACAGCCCTTCCGCGTTCAACTCGCAGAGCTCGCGGGTGGTCGTCCTGTTCGGCGCCGAGCACGAGCAGTTCTGGAACATCGCCAAGGACGAGTTGAAGAAGATCGTTCCCGCCGACGCTTTCGCCGCCACCGAAACCAAGCTCAATTCCTTCGCCGCCGGTGCCGGCACCGTACTGTTCTTCGAAGACCAGACGGTAGTGCGCCAGCTTCAGGAGCAGTTCGCCCTCTACGCCGACAACTTCCCGGTGTGGTCGGAGCAGGCCAGCGGCATGGCCCAGTTCGCGGTCTGGACCGCCCTCGCCGAGCACAAGGTCGGCGCCAGCCTGCAGCACTACAACCCGCTGGTAGATGCGCAGACCCACAAGACCTGGAACCTGCCGGAAAGCTGGAAGCTGCGCGCACAGATGCCTTTCGGCGCCATCGCCGCTCCGGCGGGCGAGAAAGCCTTCATCGCCGAAAGCGAACGCTTCAAGGTCTTCGGCAACTGATCGGCCGAGATCGCCGTAGAAAAGCCCCGCCTCGTCGCGGGGCTTTTTCTTTCCCCCGCGCCTCAGCCGCGACGCACCGCCGGCCTCGGCAGGCGCACGCTCCAACCCTGCTGCATGCCCGCCGCGGCGAGCAGGATGGCAGCCACGCCAAGCCACTGGGCCAGGCTCAGGCGATGTTCGAAGACCAGCCAGTCCACCAGGATCGCCGCGACCGGATAGATGAAGGACAAGGCACCGGTCAGCGCCGTCGGCAATTTCTGAATGGCGCCGTAGAGCAGTACGTACATCAGCCCGGTATGGACGATTCCCAGGGTCGCCAGGCTGGCCCAGGGAGCAACGTGCCGGGGCAGTTCGGCAAGGTTCGCCAGCGGTGCGAGCATCAGCACGCCGGTGCCCACCTGGATCAAGGCGATAAGATGCGGCGGCGTGCCTTGCAGGCGCTTCACGATCAGCGCGGCAAAGGCATACAGCAGCGCGGCAGCGAGCGCCAGGAGGATACCGAACAGGTAGTCCCCGCGCGGGGCGTCGCTGTCGCCGTGGGCGCTGACGATCGCCAGCATGCCGGCGAACGAAAGCCCCAGCCAGCCCAGCTTGCGCGCCGTGACCTTCTCGCCGAGAAACACCGCGCCTAGCCCCACCAGCATGAACGGCTGGACGTTGTAGACCGCGGTACCGATGGCGATCGAAGCCCGTGAGTAGGATGCGAACAGCAATACCCAGTTGCCGACGATGAACACCCCGCTGAGGAGCGCCAGCAGGAACGCCTCGCGCCCCAGGCTGCCGCGGCGCAGGAAACCCAGCGCGGCACAGGCGACCAGCAGCGTGGCGAAACCGAATACGCAGCGCCAGAACACCACGTCCAGCACGGGCTGCCCGGAGAGCAGCACCAGCCAGCCAATGGTGCCGCAGATCAGCATGGCCGAAGTCATTTCCAGCGTACCGCGACGGATCGGATCGTTCATGGGCGCTCTCCCGCAAGACAGGCCTATGATTATCCAAAGTCGTCTTCCAGCCCTCCATCGCATTACTCAGGCAAAAACCCGTGACGACCTTTTTTATCAGGGCTATTTTGAAAAAAAACTTTCGAGGCCGACATGACCGACGACATCGACCAACGCCTGATCAACGCCCTCATGGCTGACTCGCGACTGTCCCTCAAGGCTCTCGCCCAGGTCAGCGGGCTATCGGCCCCGAGCGTCGCCGAACGCCTGCGCAAGCTGGAAGAACGCGGCGTGATCCGCGGCTACACCCTGGATGTCGACCCCCGCTGTTTCGGCTACCAGTTCCAGGCGATCGTGCGCATCCGCCCCCTGCCCGGCAGGCTGCACGAGGTCGAGCGACAGATCCAGGACATCGCCGAGTTCACCGAGTGCGACAAGGTCACCGGTGACGACTGCTTCATCGCCCGCCTCCAGGTTCGTTCGATGGAACAGCTCGACACGCTGCTGGACAGGATCAACGGCTACGCGGAAACCAACACCGCCATCGTCAAGAAGTCCCCGGTTAAACGCCGGCTCCCCCCGATGACCTGAGCGAGGCACTCCGCATGCCCACACCCGGCACGGGTTCCGTCCCGGAACTGCAACTCGTCCCGTTCCAGCTGGAACACTTCCCAATCCTGCAACGCTGGTTCGCCACGGAAAAGGAGCTGGTGCAATGGGCCGGCCCCGCCCTGCGGCATCCGCTGAGCCTCGAGCAGATGCATGAAGACCTCGCGGAAAGCCGCCGGCGACCGCCGCTGCGCCTGCTCTGGAGCGCTTGCCGGGATGACCAGGTCATCGGCCATTGCCAGTTGCTGTTCGACCGCCGCAACGGCGTCGTCCGCCTGGCTCGCATAGCCCTGGCGCCAAGCGCGCGCGGCCAGGGCCTGGGGCTGCCGATGCTGGAGGCGCTGCTCGCCGAGGCCTTCGCCGACGCCGACATCGAGCGCGTTGAATTGAACGTGTACGACTGGAACGCTGCCGCCCGTCATCTCTATCGACGCGCGGGGTTCCGCGAAGAAGGCTTGCGCCGCTCCGCCACCCGGGTCGGCCGGGAACGCTGGAATGTCGTTCTCATGGGGCTTTTGCGGCAAGAGTGGGCGGCGGGAGGCGCCGGCAACGACTGAGGCGCAGGCGGATGCTGCGCCTCATCCGGTACTACAGGTTGGAACGGAGCCGCCACAGTTCGGGGAAGAGGATGGTATCGAGCATGCTGCGCAGATACCCCACTCCCTCGGTTCCGCCCGTGCCGGGTTTGAAACCGATGATGCGCTCCACCGTGGTCACGTGACGGAAGCGCCACTGGCGGAACGAGTCCTCCAGGTCGATCAGTTTCTCCGCCAGCTGATACAGGTCCCAGTAGCGTTCCGGCGCCTGGTAGACCTGTCGCCACGCCGCCTCCACCGAGGCCTCGTAACAGGTGCCGGCCGCCGCGTCCCGGGCGAGCCGCTCCTGGCTTACCGGCAACCCCTGGGCGGCCATCAGGCGGATCGCTTCGTCGTATAGCGACGGCGTATGCAGGGCCTGCTCCAGGGCCGCCAGCAGCTCGGCACGGTGAGCATGGGGCTTGAGCAGGGTGGCGTTCTTGTTGCCGAGGATGAATTCGATCTCGCGGTACTGGTAGGACTGGAAACCGGAAGACTGGCCCAGGTACGGGCGGATGGTGTTGTACTCGGTCGGCGTCATGGTCGCCAGCACCGCCCAGGCGTGTACCAGCTGGTCGAAGATCCGCGAGACCCTGGCGAGCATTTTCAGCGCCGGACCGAGCTTGCCTGACTTGACGTGCTCCCGGGCGGCCCGCAGTTCGTGGAGCATCAGCTTCATCCATAGCTCCGAGGTCTGGTGCTGGATGATGAACAGCATTTCGTTGTGGTCGGGCGAAAGCGGGAACTGGGCGTCCAGGACCTTCTCCAGCTTCAGGTAATCGCCGTAGCTCATCGCATGGGTGAAGTCCAGGGCGGCGTTATGCCACTCAGCCTCTCCGTCCGTTTCTCCCTGGGTCTGGGAGTGAGGGCAAGGACACATGTGAATCTCCTGAATTCGGCGGCAGGCGTCGGAAGTCGATGAGCGACCTGCCGGCAACGTTGTCGGGGGTGGCTTCGACACGGTCGAAGCGCGCTCATTTTACGATGCGCCCATTCGAATATTCGTGCAAAGCATCCTTTCCTGCCCGTCCCCGATGAAATCTAATTCGACGGATCGATGGAAAAATCGAATTTCGGATCACTCGCGGGTCGTGGCCGAGAAAAGCCCGGATAGCGGATCCGTGACCATTAGGCCTCGTCCCGAGAGCCTGGATTTCGACCCGCCACTCCATCCAGCGAAGCGACACGAGGCTCGCCGTCGAACTCAGCCGGCGCGCCCGAACACCCTGTCCAGGTGCGCCTGGTAGGCAGCGACGGTAGCCGGGACGTCCGGGCGCTTCATCACATCCACCGCGAGGAACGTCGGCAGGCCGGACATGCCGAGGAACTGGTTGGCCTTGTGGAAGGGGAAATACACCGCATCCACGCCTTTCCCTTCGAAGAAGTCGCTCGGATCGTCGAACGCCTGCCGTGGTGCATTCCAGGTCGCCGAGATCATGTAGCGCTTGCCCTGCACCAGACCGCCGCTGCCATATTTCTGCGTGCTGTCGGAGCGGGTACGACCGTCGTTGGCATAGAGGCTGCCGTGTCCGGCCGTGAAGACTTCGTCGATGTAGCGCTTCACTGTCCATGGCGCGCCCATCCACCAGCCGGGCATCTGGTAGATCACCACGTCGGCCCAGAGGAACTTGTCCACCTCCGTCGGGATGTCATAGCCACCGTCGATGAGGGTCTGGCGCAGGTCGAAGCCACGGCGGTCCAGATGGGCCAGGGCGGTTTCGTGCAGGGTCTGGTTGAGGCGACCGTCGGAATGGGCGAAACGCTTTCCGCCGTTGAGCAGGAGAATGTTTTTCATGGTGTTCCGTACATGCTGGAACCGCAGCGGAGATGCCTGCCGATCCCGGGTTGAAGAGAGCGGCAGGTTAGATAGGCGCAGGGAACGGAAAAAGTCGTTCGGCGGTAAAACAGATTTGATCCGCACTCACGAATCGCCAGAAGAGCTGGGATGCGCGTCTTCATTGCGCCCCCACGCAGCCAGCCCTCGATGACCGGCACGAACTCTACCCGCAGCGAGCCATCACCAACGCAGTACGCACTGGCTCGCCAGCATTCGAACGCATGTGAGTACCCAGGATTGCAGCAACAGGCTGTGACGCGCTCGACTCAAACGCTCCTTCCTACGCGCGGGACGAACGCTCCTTGGGAATCCGCAAGGAGTAGATTAGGATTCTTCCCGCACTCGCCTTAAGTCATTGGCCCGTATAGATAAGGATATCTCATGAAAACCATCGCTCGGCGTCTGAGCCCCTTCGCGATCCTGCTCCCGGCAAGCCTGTTGTCAGCCTGCGCCTCCCTAGGCAACGCCGGACTCGGCGGCTCCCAGCAGAACCCCACCAACCAGCTCCTGAACATGATCGATGAGGCTACCCGCGAAGGTATGTCCGTGGTGCTGGTACCGGCACTCATGCCCAACAAGAGCGTGACGGACCTCTCCAGCTACTCGCATCGGGTCATATTCAAGAATAAGGACGTGCCCGGGATCGCCTACATGCAGGCCTTTGCCAACAACGACCTGGAGAAGATCAAGGAAGCCGTCTATCTGTGGGACTTCCTCGAGGTCAACATCGTCCCGCCGGGAACCTACCTGCTGTCCGGAGGGATCGACTACAAGATCGACAGCACCCTTGCCCAGATCAAGGCGCCAAAGGGGCAGCCGGCTGCCAGCCCACTTGGTTCGGTGAACCTGTCCGCCGTGCTGTATCGCCGGTTCGTGAAGGAGAACTACTGGCGCGACGCCTCCTATGCAGATAAAACCTACACACAGAATGTCTGCAGCGCCGTGCACATGGCCTCCGGCCAATGCGTGGGCTGGACCGAGCAGCAATACAGCCAGCGGGAAATGGTCTCGGATGCCGGTTGGGCCGAAGGCACGAAGATCGAGGACGTTCCCTCCATCAAGCTGCAAGCGCAGATACCCGACGCCTATGCCCCGCTGTCCTTCACCATTCAGCCTGGGCAGATCCTGCTCAGCGATCGGTTCCACTTGAAGACCCCGGCCGTGAGCTATGACAGGAAGACCTGCAAGGCCGTGGACACGCAAAACATCAAGTGCGCCTTGCAGGATATCCAGGTCTTCATGAGGCCAGCGCCCATGGAGCTGACGAAAAGGTTCATCGATCGCGAGCAGCCAAGGCTGGATGAAACGGGCCGCCAGGTGCTCGCGCGCATCCAGCCGATGAAAACCGAGATACTCGGCGAAGCAGGCATGGAAGACCTGACCTGGGGCCTGCCGGTTTCCTTGAAACGCAAGGCAAGATGAAACGGGCCCTCCGCCGAGCGCCTTCCGCTCGCGGTCGCCACAACGGTTGATCGATAGAGGCCCGGAAGGCAGGCGGCAGGACAGACCGGCTCGGCTGGTCATGTTCGATGACGACCAGCCGATGACCGACCCAGACCGGATCTTGCGTCCAGATGAAAGCCGCGCACGGGGCTGGATTGCAGGCAACGGCCGAAAACGTGACAGGTGCTGGGGTACTCCTCGGACACTCCGGGAAAGTAGCAATTACGGAGCGGTTATCGGGAAAGGGAGGCGGTTGCGAGACCGTAAAAGTATGAAAGCGTTATGGGGGCACCCCAAGGAACTTGCTTCAGCAATACCGGACAGGAAAGAAAAAAGCCCCGTAACTCACTGAGCTACGGGGCTTTCCTGTTGGAGGCTGAGGTCGGAATCGAACCGGCGTTCACGGATTTGCAATCCGGTGCATAACCACTCTGCTACTCAGCCTTTGAGCGAAGCGACATGCGTTTGGCATATCGCTGAAATTTCTTTCCTGGCGCGATTTTGAACTTATAACCCTTTGATTTCAAAAGATTTTTAGCTCACCCATCGCTGGAATGGACGCAATTATGGACGGATTCGCCGAGCTTGGCAAGCGCTCTACGAAAAAAACTTTGCAGATCAGGCTATTGCGTAGCACAAGCCGGGAGAAACGGGCCCAGACGTCCGCGAAATGGGCCCGCAGCGACCGGCAACCGAGGAGCGCGCCAGGATCCGACGCGCCCTGCCCCGGCGATCAGTTCGCCTCGGGGCTCGCTTCGGTTGCGGGCGCTTCAGGCGTCGGCGCCTCCGTGGCGGCCGGCGCTTCGCCACCCGCCTGTGCACGCTTGGCGCGCTTCTCGCGCATCTGCTCGCGCTGCCGGCGAGACGCCTGCCGCCGCGCATACACCGCCTGCTCGGCGGTTACCTTGCCGGCAACCTGGCCTTGCAGATCCAGTCGCGGCGCATCTTCCACCATACAACTCCAGTAGCGGCTGCCCTGGCACCAGGTGGCGATGGCCTGTTTCAGTTGTTCGGCGGTGATTCCCAGTAGTTCGAGGTGCTGCTGCGCATCCTGGAGAATACCCTGCTTGAGCGGAACCTTGGCCGCGGGACTTTTCGGAAACGCCAGCGGAAAATGCCGTTGCAGCCTCCAGATAGCCTCGACTCCCGGCTCGACGGCTTCACGTTTCTTCGCGCGTCCCGCGGAGCTTTTGGTTTGAGCCGGTTTCGCCTGCGCCGCCTGTGCGCGCAGACGGTCTCTCAGCTCGGCAAGTTGTTCAAAACCCATCGTTCGCTTCACTAGTGCTGGTTCATTTCTGCGAGAGATTACCCGATACATCCGCTCGCGGCACGCAAAACGGCAACCAGTCGGGCACTTTCATTGCGAATCGACGCTCGTAGGCATGAGCGGCTCTCCCCCGTTCAGCGCCCGAGCGAGCTCATCGAGCGTAGTCGGCTTGAACAGGACCCGGTCCATGCCGGCAGCCAGGCAACGCTCCAGCGCATCCTTCTCGGCGCTGGCGGTAAGCGCTATCACCAAGCAGCGACGCCGACCGCCAAGGGCCTCTTGCGACCGGATACGTCGCGCCAGCTCGTAGCCATCCATCCGCGGCATCATGCCGTCGGTAATCACGACATCGAAGTCTTCGCCCTGCCAACGTTCGAATGCTTCCTCGCCATCTTCCGTGGAGGTCACCCGGTGCCCAAGGCTTTCCAATTGCATGGTCAGGGTCAGCCGATTGAACGGATGGTCTTCCGCAAGCAAGATCGAGAGCGCCCTTGCCTCTTTCTGCTCCTCGACCTCGGCAACTCCGGAACGCGCTTCGCTGGACTCGCTGGGCGGAGGCCCGGTCAGCGGAAGATCGAACTCGACCGAGAAGCAGGAGCCGTTGCCCAGTTCGCTGCGCAGGCTGATCTGGCCGCCCATCAGGTGCACCAGGCGTCGGCTGATGTACAGCCCCAGGCCGCTGCCGGACGCCTGGCCAAGCGCAGGAGAGCCGACCTGCGAGAATGGCCGGAACAGCCTGGCCTGGTCCTCCTCCGAAATACCGAGGCCGGTGTCGCTTACCTCGAGCAGCAAATGAAGCCTCTCCGCCTCGCGCCGCCCCACCGCCCGCACCGTTACCCCTCCGCGCTCGGTGAACTTGATGGCATTGCCCAGCAGGTTGAACAACACCTGCTTGAAATGCAGGGGATCCACCAGCACCCAATGCTCGAGATCCCCGTCGAGTTCCAGTGCCAGGGAAAGATTCTTCTGCCGCGTCAGCCCACCAACCAACGGCAGGATTCCTCTGATCAACTCGCCAGGAAGCACTGGTTCGGGAGCTGAATCGAACCGACCGGATTCGATCCGCGACAAATCGAGAATATTGCCCAGCAGAAGCAGCAACCCCTGGGCCGCCTCCTGGGCAATGCTCAGCGAATCTAGGTCCAACACGCCCTTCTCGCCCTTTTTCAGCACCAGTTCCTGCAGGCCGATGACCGCATTCAATGGCGTGCGGATCTCGTGACTCATCGTCGAAAGAAACACGCTCTTGGCACGGTTGGCAGCGTCGGCTTGCTCTTCTGCCTGGCGGGTCTTGCGCACCTGGCGCATCAGGTAGAAACCCCAGATGAGGGAGATGGAAATCAGTACGCCGAACAATCCGCCGATCTGCAGAATCTTGCTCCGGTGATCGCGCCAGAAGTCCGCCCCTCCCTTGGCGAAGCGAGGCTCCCAGCGGTGGAGGATTTCCGCCACTTCTTCCGGAGCGATCGCCACCTGGGCCTTCTCCAGGATGCCCCGCAGCTCCGGCTGGTTCCTCGCCACGCCGATGCTGATCGGGATGGAGAGGTCATCGAGGATACCGACGACCTGGATCCGGTTGTCGAAATGCTGGGCGGACAGATAGCGACCGGTATAGTCGCTGCTGATGGCGGCCTCGCTCTGGCCGGCGTCTACGCTGCGCATGGCGGCGAGGAAGGTCGGATAGACCTGGAGCTTGATCTCCGGGTGCTCGCGTCGAATGAAGTCGTTGAGAAAGTAGCCAATCGTCGTCGCCAATCGCTTGCCCGCCAGGTCCGCGAGGCCATGGACACGCCCCACCCTTTCATCCCGCCCACCCTGGCGGGCGCCCATCAGCACCGTGGTGCTGCGTAGATAGGGCGTCAGCACTTCGAGGCCGGAATCGAAGCGCTCCGACGAAGGCATGGTCGGCGTAACCAATGCCTCCCCCGCATCCAGTCGGCTTTTCGTCTCGACGAAGTTGCGTGCTCCAGTGAAGGAAAACCGCAGGCCACTGCGCTTGCCGATCAGGTCCAGATAGTCACGCCCGATACCACTCAGCCTCCCCTCGTTATCCAGTTGCCCGAGCGCGCCAAGGGAATGGTTGATCACCACCGGCACGACCGGGTGCGCGGAGAGCCAACGCTGCTCCGCCGGCGACAGCGTCACCCGGGGCTCGTCGAAGCGCAGGCGCCGCCCGGCGCTCCAGCTGCGCAACAGTTCGTCGCCGTAGCGCCCGCTAATATGCGGCAGGGCGCGATCGATGAGCGCGAGCAGAGGTTCGTCACCTGGCCGGAGCAGGAAACGGAAACCCTGGCTGTCGATGGGTGCGAAGTTCTCGATGCGCAAGTTCAGCAGGTAATGGGTCTGGATGAGGTAGTGCGTGGAAACTGCGTCCCCCAGCACGCCATCGACATCCCCCATGCTCAGCGCTTCCAGGGCAAGCTGCGGCGAGTCGAACCAGATGATCCTGCTGTGCGGATAGGCAGCCTTGATACGTTCGGCGGGAAGATAGCCCTTGACCGTGGCCAGCCAGGACTCCGCCTGCGAATCGAACGGGGCACCGCTGGAAGACACCAGTACCGGCCGGTCGGAAAGATACGCAGCGGATGCCAGCAAGCCGTGTTGTCGGGCCTCGACCTCGCTACCGACGCCAAGCAGGTCGATCTCCCCTTGCGACAACGCGTCGATTGCCGCCTGCCGCGACGGAAAGTCCCTGACGCGCAACGGCCGCTCGAACACCAGGGCCAGGTAATCGGCCGTGAAGCCCTTGTAGGAGCCTGCGTAGAAGATGGACAACGGCGGATAGTCGGGGGAAACCACGCCTACCGTCAGCGGCTCCCGTGCATCCAGCCACTGCCTGGCTCGTTTATCGAGCCAGGGACGCATCGTTGTCGTCGTACGCCCATCCGGCAGGATGGATTCGGCTTCGACGGGCAGCGGCTGCAGAGCGATCAGCAACAGGCAAAAGACCGCGGACAGCAACGACCTTGTCAGCATGTCGAGTCTACGATGGCAAAGTTCTCCGGCCGGACAGAAAGCAGCGCATCCGCGACCCGGAGCCTGCGGATACATCGGCAACGATGCCGCCATGTTAGCAGGTAGATGGATACTTTTCCCAGGAACCCACGCCTGTCGACACTCGCTCTGGCAGCCGCCTTATGCCCGGCTCGCGAAAACCCTCGACTCTTTCGCGTCGCCGGCTAGATCGATGAAGCCGCTTGCGATGACGTGCGCACTGGCCGTGGCATGCCTGCACTCGAAAGCCCAGTTCGAGCCGCACATCGCCGAGGGCAACTGGTAGCGTGCTGGAAGGTTGGTGCGATCCATTCCCGGGCTATTACCTCCATCACCCAAGTCAGAGGCAACCTTCGCCGACCTTCTCAGTGGTCGTCGAAGCGCTGCGATACCGAAGCGCTGGCCTTGGGACGGCTCGGTCGAACGTGGCAGCCAAAGCAACAGGCGCACGAAGGCGGTCCAAGGTGCAATGAATCGAGCCCCCCTGGAGTGCGACAGCCACACTTCTGATGTGCCGAGGCAGCATCTTGCGGCAAGCCGCCTCGCTGGCGAGACGAAGGGCTTCGCGAAACGTACGGCCCCGGTCGCCGGGAAAGCGGCAAGGAGAACCGCCCCTCGGCGCGGACGCTCCACGAACGGGTACGGGACTTGGAGGCGGAACGAAAAAAGGGCCCGAAGGCCCTTTCTCAATGATCTACAGACTTCATTGGAACTCTATAGATCTATATTTGGAGCGGGAAACGAGTCATGCACTAGAGCGCTAAGTCTCTGTTTCCCAATCACTTTCTTCACTGTGGTGATCAGTGAAGAACTCAATTATAGCCTTGTTTTTCGCCCTCGGCAACAAAGTTCATCCAACCACTTCCACCAGCGTCCAAGGATGATCCATCCACCCGTCGTTACGCCTGATGCGTCCAGCTGCTGAGCGGGTTCGCTATCGAACTCCAACTTGCGACGATCATGACTTGCGCTCGCTCCGCAGGCAGCGCGGGGTGGTGTCGCGTGGACTGCCTGGCACCTGGACGGCTGTAGGACACGACCGCCGGCATCGGAACACCGCAAGTACTCATCTTTACATCGCTGCGGCTAACTTCGCCGGAGCGCAACGCGGCGCCAGTGTAGTGGCAGCCAGCCTCAACGAAGGCGTGCAGCAATCCGGTTCATCTGCTCGATCTCCGCGCGCTGGCCATCGGAAATCGCTTGGCATAGGTTGACGAGTTCCGGATCTGAGAGCTGCGCCTCGCGGCACATGAGGATCGCTCCCGAATGGTGCGGGACCATAGACGCGATGAACTGTCGATCGCCGATTCCGGTTTGAGCACGGGTAGCGGCAAAAGAACCGAGTGTGAGAACGGCAAACAAGCCGTACAGCACGAGATTGAGCCGCCGGTTTGGAAACATGCCGGGCATTGTCGCTAGCATGAAGATACCCATTGGCGCCCACATAGTGACCGCCATGTAGAGCATGTTGAGATTGTTTCTGAAGTCCCTGGCGCCGTCGATCATGCTGAACATTACGAAGTACATGACGACGAGGCCCAACACCATGTTCACCCAGAACTTGGCGTATGGTCGGCCGTGCTTACCCATCTGACCGGATGTGTGATGTTGATGTTCATGGGAATGTTCAGCCATCTCCGTCTCCTATGTGCTGGGGCAACTTGGCAGGGTCACTGGTACTGCGGCAGATACTTTGTCGATATATCAGCTTGTGGAGCGATGCATCACTAACCGCTGATTTCCAGTCCCCAACTGGACGTTGGGGGCGTCGAACGCTTCAACTCGCGGGTCTTGAACCGTCTGGATATCAGACCATACCAAATCGGTCTTGATGGGCTTTGCGCCACCTATGACGCTGGTACCGTGAGCGCCAATATCGAGCTTGCGTCCTCATCGCTCGATGGGCCGGCAACTGATCGATTCTTGCATATCAAGCAAGACAAGGCCACCTGCGGCGGACGCCAATGGCCTCCTCAGCCTTCGCTTATGGCATCGCCTCAAGCGTCCGTCGCAGGCCATAACGACACAACAGCCCTTGGGCAAGAAAGGAGCCGGTGATGTAGCGCACCCGAAAGGAGACGAAGACATGCACAAGGACATTTCAACATCAAAGGTGTTCTATCGTCCCATCGAGGCGGCCATCCGATGGGCTGGGTTGCTGCGGTATCTCCCGATGATCCTGGCCACGATCGCGTCACCGCGTGTCCTGCCTCGGTCGCTAAACTGCCCTCGATGGAATGAGTGCCGGCTGCACTCGGAACGTATCTATGACGGCATCCTCAACGGAGAGCTGCCCTACGGCAAGAACGGGATCACGCTCAATGATCCGAAGCTGCTCAATTCTCTGGATCTGACTGTTCGCCATGTCGATCTAAAACGCTGGATGCGCACCCACTATCCCGAGCACAGGCCAGGATTTCTGTTCAGCCGTGGCGAACGCATGGCGCATCCTTTCATCACCATGGAAACAGGACAGGCGATCCTCGTGGAGCGGCTGGCCCTTCAGGCCGCGCTTGAACAAGCCCGACGTGAGATGCGAGAACTGCAGGAGCAGCACGACACGCTACTCAAGCAATCCTCGGTGCTGTTGGCATCCAAGCAATGCGAGATCAGCGAACGGGCGGAAACGACCTATCTCAACATCATTGGAGGGATGTTGACGCTGATGCTGAGCCAGTCGCCTTCAGGCGTGCCCTATTCCAGCTTCAAAACGCAGGAGGCCCTTGTCTCTGCATTGGTCGCCCACTACGGCGGCACCATGGGCATCACTGAGCGCACCTTAAACGGAAAGTTCGCCAACGCTAAGAGGTACGTCCGTAGCGCAAGCGCATGAGGTTATCCAGCTTGTATGTGCAATCGCGGAGATTGCATTTGCAATGTCTTTCCGCAGCCAGGTCTATTGAATAGAGGTCACGCCAACAAACGCCACCGAGCGTTCAGGAGTGACCGCCATGTCGCAGACCCCTGTACTCCCGCCGAACGAGCGCCGCATCCTGCGGCTCGATGAAGTCGAAGCGAAGTCCGGCTTCAAACGCGCCCACATCTACAACCTGATGAAGAAGCGCCAGTTCCCTCAGGCGCTGCGCCTGGGCGTGCGCGCTGTCGGCTGGGATTCGATCGAAATCGACCAGTGGATCGCCGAGCGCCTCAACCACCGGACCTGACCCGCCCTCCCGCGGACTTCCCATTCCCAGCCGGAGAGCGCCATGCAGGTCGTGTCCATCATTTCAACGAAGGGCGGCGTCGGCAAGACCACGACGGCCGCCAACCTGGGCGGGCTCGCCGCGGACGCGGGCCTGCGCGTGCTGCTGCTCGATCTCGACGTGCAGCCCACCTTGTCCTCCTACTACGAACTGACCCAGCGCGCGCCGGGCGGCATCTATGAGCTGTTGGCCTTCAACGAGCGCGACCTTGGCCAGCTCGTGTCCCGCACGATCATCGCGGGCCTGGACCTGGTGCTGTCCAACGACCACCGGGGCGAGCTGAACACGTTGTTGCTGCATGCGCCGGATGGCCGCCTGCGGTTGCGGCATCTGCTGCCAGCACTTGCTCCCCTCTACGACCTGGTGCTGATCGACACCCAGGGCGCGCGTTCCGTGCTGCTGGAGATGGCGGTGCTCGCCTCCGATCTCGCGCTGTCGCCCGTCACGCCGGAAATCCTCGCGGCACGCGAGCTGCGGCGCGGCACCATGCAGTTGCTCGAAGACATTGCGCCGTACCGGCACCTGGGTATCGAACCGCCGCCGCTGCACTTGCTCATCAACCGCGTCCACCCGGTGTCCGCCAACGCACGGCTGATCCAGCAGGCCCTGCGCGACCTGTTCCAGGACAGCGCCGGCATCCGCGTGCTCGCCACCGACGTGCCGGCCATTGAAGCGTATCCACGCGCCGCAACGCGCGGCCTGCCAGTGCATCGGGTCGAGCACCGCCAGCCGCCCGGCAGAGTCGCCCCTGCCGCGCTCGACACGATGCGCGCGCTCGCCAGCGAGTTGTTCCCGCAATGGCAGGACCGACTGGCTCAAGTATCCGGCCGCCCGCAGCGACCTCTTGATCCTGGGAGGCCCCATGGCGAACGCACATGAGCTGGCCCGCGGCCACAAGCGGCTGCGCGCCCTGATCGAGTTCGCGGTCGGTGAGGGTTGGCACGTCAAGCGCACGCCGGGCGGGCACCTCAAGTTCACCAAGGCCGGCTGCGCGGCGATCTACACGAGTTCGACAGCGAGTGACCACCGGGCCGAATTGAACGCCCGTGCGCAGATCCACCGCGCCGAGCGAGAGGCCCGCATGGCGCCGGCCGGCGGTCGTGGGGACTGCGAGGGGTGCGGCCATGGCTGACATGACCTCGCAGGACATGGCCGGCAAGCTGCTCGCGGCCGGCTTCGAGCGCAGCGGCCCAGCGGCTACGGCCTTGAGCGACCCGATCGCGGACACGCCCATGGTCGTGACGCTGGACCAGTTGCGGCCCTACGACCATGACCCGCGCATGAAGCGCAACCCGGCTTACGAGGAAATCAAGGCGTCCATCCGCGAGCGCGGCCTGGACGCGGCGCCGGCCATCACGCGCCGGCCCGGCGAGGACCACTACATCATCCGCAACGGCGGCAACACGCGACTGGCGATCCTGCGCGAACTCTGGTCGGAGACCAAGGAAGAACGCTTCTTCCGCATATCGTGCCTGTTCCGGCCATGGCCCCAGCGCGGTGAAATCGTCGCGCTAACCGGGCATCTTGCGGAGAACGAACTGCGCGGCGGCCTCACATTCATCGAGCGCGCGCTCGGCGTCGAGAAGGCACGCGAGTTCTACGAGCAGGAGAGCAGCGCCGCCCTGAGCCAGTCGGAACTGGCCCGTCGCCTGGCGGCCGATGGCTTCCCCGTCCAGCGGTCACACATCACCCGCATGGCCGACGCGGTGCGCTACCTGCTGCCCGCCATTCCCACTGTGCTCTATGGCGGCCTGGGGCGCCACCAGGTCGAGCGGCTGTCGGTCATGCGCACGGCCTGCAAACGCACCTGGGAGCACTATGCCAAGGACCGCACGCTGCCGCTGGAATTTGACAGCTTCTTTCAGGAGGTGCTGGCGCAGTTCGACACGCAGGGCGACGAGTTCGCGCCGCAGCGCGTGCAGGACGAGCTGATCGGCCAGATGTCCGAGCTGCTGGGCGTCGGCTACGACGTGTTGGCGCTGGACCTGACCGAATCGGAAAGCCGCCACCGGGCGCTGGTCAGCGACCCGACGCCACCTGCGGCGCCGCCGGCGTTGCCTTCGCCCACCGCCAGCACGCCGACTCGACCGGGCGCAGCATCGTCCATCGCCACGCCTGCAGCGGCGGCCGGTCCTCCACCCGCCAGCCCTCCGGCGTCCGAGCCCACCTTGCGCCACGACGACACGGCGGCTGGCGAAGCGGCCACGGGAAGCCCGGCGGCTGCACCGAGCGATCTGCTTCGCGAGCACATCGTCTCGCCGGCACCGACGACCGAACGGCTGCAGTCGATCCAGCGCATGGTCGCCGACCAGTTGGGCGATGCGCTGCCGCCCGACTTCTCGGCGAGCGTGCTGCAGTCCATCCCGGTGCAAGCCGGCGGACTCTATCCGATCTCCGACGTCTGGTACATCGACGCCGGCCTGGACACGCCCGATCGGCTGCGCATCCACATCGCGCAGTTCGCGCGCGAGATCGCCGGGGAGGCTGGCCTGGACGAGTGCATCGAGGACCGCGCCGACGGCATCGGGTTTGCGTGCCGCGCCCACGGCCAAGCCCCGTCGCCGCTCGGCCGCGCGGTGCTGACGCTGCTCGCTTCCCTGACGGGTCAGCCCGTCGCCGAAGCGGGCGTGGACGGCGCGCAGCTTGCCACCGACCTGCCGACCCTGTTGCATGGCCAGAGCCAAGGCCATGGCAGCGGCGCAAGCCGCTTGAGCGACACGGCTTTGGTCAAGCTATTTCGGCTGCTCCGTCTGGCGCGGCGTCTGCTGGACCTGGAAGCCGGCTCCTCGGCGCCCGGGACGTGAGCGAGGGAGGCCGCATGTCCACATCGCATCCGCTCAACCAGGCCGTGATTGCCCAGGCGCTGTATGACCTTCGCAACGGCCAGCTGCGCCGCTGCAAGGCCATGGGCTTCGGCGAGGCCGAGCTGGATGCGCTCAAGCATCCCGCGCTGATCAGCGTGCTGGCCAACGCCAGCGTCTCGTGGTGCTCGGTCACGGTCAACCGCGAAGTGCTGCAGCGCCTGCTCAACCAGGCACAGGACGTGGAGAAGGAAATCGCCACGGTCGATCGCATGCTGCGGTTGGGGGGCAGCACGGAGATGGTCAGCCGCTTCTATGGCCTGACCCATCAGGAAGTCGCCTTGAGGCGGGAGATCCTCGGCCTGCCCAAGCGCAAGGGGCGCCACCCCGTCCTGGACGAGACTCAGGACACCGAACTGTGGCGGCAATGGAAAGCCATGACCAGCAGCAGGAACGTCGATCTGGAGGACGAGACCTCAGTTCTCGATGCGGCCATGGACCTGGCCGAGGGCATGTCACTGCCGCTCTCGGTGGTCTGGGCCGCGATCAGGAACTGGGTCGATCAGGGATTGGGCTAGGCCATGGCCGTGGACGACACCGCCCCACGAGCCCAGCGCCCTGGCCCCATCGCCCTCGCCGACCTGTTCGACGCTGCGCTGAAGGACCTCACGCCCAAGCCAAATCCCAGCGCGCCAGCGCCCATGGCAGTGCCCACGCCTGCGGCGTCCGGCGACGCCTTCCTGTTCAGTGGCAATCGGCATGAGAGCGTGCCGCGGCGGCTGTTCCTCGACCGCCGCCTGACACCGCTGGAGCGCAACGCCTGGCAGGTGTTCCGGCTGATGCTCAACGACGACGGCGTCACGGCGTTCCCGACCTATGAGCAGTTGCGCCCCTGGCTGGCGTCCATGCCCTGCGCGGGACAAGCCTCCCACGAGACCGTCGCGCGGGCGCTGACGCTGCTGCGCCTGACGCGCTGGCTGAGCCTCGTGCGGCGACGGCGCGACCCCAAGACCGGCCGCATCCTCGGCAACCTCTACGTCCTGCACGACGAACCCCTGACACCGTTCGAGGCCATGCAACTCGACGCCGACTACCTGGCCCTGGTCAGCCAGTCGCTGGGGCATTCGGCCAAGGCCGTTCAGGTGGTGGGACTCAATACCCTCCAGGAGATCGCGGACGACCCGATGTTGTCCGGACGCACCTTGCCGTCGCGGCTGCAAGTGCTCGCCGAGCGCCTGGCCGACCAGGGCATCACCGCCTCCGAAAGTTATCCACAGGAGGATGCGATCCACGATTCCGAAGAAGGGCTCACAAGCCTTCTTCGGAATGGCGAACGCCCCTCTTCGGAATCCGAAGCAGGGCCGAAACCCGCGCCAGACGGCGCTCTTCGGAATCCGAAGCAGGACCGTACAGTACGTAGTAGTCGTATTGATGAAGTACGTACTACCGCGCAGGCGCGCGCGCTGGGCGACCTGCAATGGCCCAAACGCTTCACGGATCTGAAAGCGGAACAGCAGGCCGGCGTCAGGATGGCGTTGCAGCAAGTGGACGCTGCCCTGCGGCAGGCCGTGCTGGACGAATGGGCCGCACGGTGCGGCAAGCATGGCATCCGCAACCCCGCCGGATATCTGTTCGGCATCATCCAGCGCGCCATGCGCGGCGAGTTCAATGCCTGGGCCAAGCAGACCGGCCCGGCACCGCCAACACCATCGGCGACGCGAGCGCCACCATCCGAGCCGCCGCGCAACGTCGTGCCGCCCGAGGTGGCCCGGCAGCACATCGAGCGCCTGCGCGACCTGCTGCGCAAGACCTGAGCGCAGGGCTTGGCAAAGCCGTGAAGTAGACGTCTATGGCGGTCAACAGAACGGTCCCCAGGGGACGGCTGTGCGGTGAAGCGCCGGGCGACGGCGCGACCCGCTGCGCGAAACCTGGGCAAAGCGCCTTGGCAAGGCCATGAAGCAGACCTCCATGGCGCTCAACGGAACGGTCCCCTGGGGACGGCTGCGCGGCGAAGGATCGTGTCGAACGGCAGCGCGACGTGCGGTGCAGCACGCATACCGTCAACAACCGAGGACGGGAACGCCGACGTGAGTGCCTATCTGCGGAGCGGTCCCCAGGGGACCGTTGCGCGCTGCACCGCCAGCGCGCACAGAACCGGGGCCGGCTCATTTCGGTTTGTTGACTGACTGCCTTCCGCCGCATGCGGATGCTGGCGGCTCCCTGTCCACCAGCGAGCGATCACCATGGCAACCAGCAACGAACCATTGCAACTCAACCTCGGCTCCCTGCGCAGCGCAATGTCGCTGACGCTGCACACCCACCACGCCTCGCGCATCTGGCATGGCCGCGCCGCCGCTGAGGGGCGACCTGGCATCGTCGGCCTGAACGGCTACATCGCCGTCATGAACAAGATGAAGCGCGGCTCGGAGCAGGACGACCCGTACAGCGACTGGTGGATGCTGCGCATTGAAGACAAGCTCGACCAGACCAAGACCACGCTGCAGACGCTGCGCGAACAGGTGGACCAGGCCCTGGCCGGCGTGCCCGCCGCGTTGACCCTGGGCGAGAATCTCAACGTGCAGCCCGTCAAGCTGCCGCTGTTCGTCAATGCGCAGTTGGGCTTTGCCGCCGTCTATCTCCTGGCCGACTACGACGACATCGCGCGCAAGCTGATCCTCGCCCACCACACCGCGCTGATCGACCGCAGCACTTTGGAGCGCTGGCTCAACGAGGGCGCGCACGCGCTGCGCAGCCTGTTCTCGCTGGCCCAGCAGTACCGCTACTCGGGCTGCACGCGCGACGACTTCGCGGCGAAGAATGCCGCAGCGCGGGCCGCGCTGGAGAAGTTCGGCGAGTTGCCGCAGGACGTCCTCGAAGGCACGCACCGCTCGAAGTTTGCGCCACCCATCGTGCGCCGTGGTCTACAACAGCGCGGTGAGAGTCCTGCCGCAGCCGCTACCAGCGCCGATGGTGATGCGGCCGCTGCTGCCGACCCGTCCGAAGGCGCAGCCACTGCCGGCGAGGACGAATCCGCATGAGCGATCTGTACCAGCCGACCCGCTACTTCCGGGGCCTGCAACAGGGAGCCTTCATGCGCCTGGAGCACGCGGCCTCTCTAAAAGGCCTTTTAAAGCCTTTTAAAGGTAAAGGGGACTTGGAGGCCTGGGCCAGCCAGTGCTTCGCCATGCGCGACGAGTTGATCGGCCTGGCGCAGCGACAAGTGCTGCAACAGGCCAGTGGGCATCCCTTCCACCTGCTGCCCGTGGAACTGGCCCAGCAGACCACTGGCGCGGGAACGACGTTCCTGCGCTGGCGCAGGCACGACCGCTCGGCCATGGGCGTGGCCCTGTGGCAGGAGCTGATGGCGAGCACCAGCACGCCGGTCAACCTGCTGGCCGACCTGCACGCGATCGAGCTGCAGCGCATCACGCTGAACATGCAGATCAGCCTGTTGCACACCCTGGGCAGGCAGGCCCAGGAGTGCGCCAGCAAGGCCGCCGAGGCGGAAGACGCCTACCTGCGCCGGCTCGCGTCCATACCCCCCGCAGTGCGCGATCGGTGATCGCGTCGGGCACCCCAGCACGCGCCCGGCGGCAGTGAGGCGCGGGTATTTCAACCACCACGGAGATCACACCATGAGCACGCATTTTTCCGGCGAAGGCAACATCGGCTCGCCCCCCGAGTACCGGGAGTTCCCCAACGGCAACGACGAACCGCGGCGCTTGCTGCGGCTGAACGTCTATTTCGACAACCCCGTTCCCACCAAGGGCGGCGACTATGAGGATCGCGGCGGCTTCTGGGCGCCGGTGGAAATCTGGCACCGCGACGCCGCGCATTGGAAGGACCTCTACCAGAAGGGCATGCGCGTGCTGGTCGTCGGCCGCATGGAGCGCGAACCCTGGACCGACAACGAGGAGCAGCCGCGCGAGACCTGGCAGATCAACGCGCGCAGCGTCGGCATCCTGCCGTTCCGCATCGAGTCCGTCGTCCTCAGCCCCAAACCGCAGGAGACCGCGCAGGACGCGCAGCCCAAGCCCCAGCCCGCCCAGGAACCGGCTGCGCCGAAGGAGACCAAGAGCAGGAAGTGACCCAGCATGGGGGCGGCCGCGGCTCTTCGCCGCCCCCCATGTCCTCGCGAGCTATCCCCTGGGGATAGCTCCACCGACGTCCACCGGCTTCCACGCGCTCCCGAACATCGCGGCTCCCGGCCAGCACACCACCGGCTGCACGCCATCCCCGCCGCAGCCATCCCATCTCGTGAAAGCGGTCGCCACCGCATGCGGCTTGTTTGCTGCTGCTTCCGCAGGCGCTCGGCATCCTCGATCCCGGCAACTCCATGAACAACGGGAAGCGGATGGACGGACATGCGGCTGTTTCTGTGCGAGAAGCCCTCCCAGGGCAAAGACATCGGCCGGATTCTCGGCGCCACCCAGCGCGGTGAAGGCTGCCTCAATGGCTCCGGCGTCACGGTCACCTGGTGCATCGGCCATCTCGTCGAAGCAGCAGCACCCGAGGTCTATGACGCGGCGCTCAAGCGCTGGTCGCTGGAGCAGTTGCCCATCATTCCCCAGCAGTGGCGGGTCGAGGTCAAGCCGAAGACCGCCACGCAGTTCAAGGTCGTCAAGGCGCTTCTGGCGAAGGCGACCCACCTTGTCATTGCCACCGACGCCGACCGCGAGGGCGAGCTGATCGCCCGCGAGATCATCGACCTGTGCGGCTACCGCGGTCCCATCGAACGCCTGTGGCTGTCGGCGCTCAACGATGCGTCCATCCGCACCGCGCTCGCCAAGCTGCGGCCCTCGGCCGAGACACTGCCGATGTATTACTCGGCGCTGGCGCGCTCGCGCGCCGACTGGCTTGTGGGCATGAACCTCAGCCGGCTGTTCACCGTGCTCGGGCGGCAAGCCGGCTACGACGGCGTGCTGTCGGTCGGGCGTGTACAGACCCCGACGCTCAAACTCGTGGTGGACCGTGACCGAGAGATCGCGGCCTTCGTGTCCGTGCCGTACTGGGCCATCGACGTGTCCTTGTCCGCAGGCGGTCAGACGTTCACCGCGCAGTGGGTGGCACCCGATGCCAGCGCCGACGACGCCGGCCGCTGCCTGCAGCAGCCCATCGCACAGCAGGCCGCGCAGCAGATCCGCGCCGCGGGCAGTGCCCAGGTGGTGTCGGTCGAAACCGAGCGCGTGCGCGAAGGCCCGCCGCTGCTGTTCGACCTGGGCACCTTGCAGGAAGTCTGTTCCAAGCAGCTTGGGCTGGACGTGCAGGAGACACTGGAAATTGCCCAGGCCCTGTACGAGACGCACAAGGCCACGACGTACCCGCGCTCGGATTCGGGCCACCTCCCCGAAAGCATGTTCGCCGAGGTGCCCACGGTCCTGGACAGCCTGCTAAAGACCGATCCCACGCTGGCCCCGATCATGGGCCAGCTCGACCGCACCCAGCGCTCGCGCGCCTGGAACGACAGCAAGGTGACGGCGCACCACGGCATCATCCCGACGCTCGAACCCGCGAACCTCTCCGCCATGAGCGAGAAGGAGCAGGCGGTGTACCGGCTGATCCGGGCGCATTACCTGGCCCAGTTCCTCCCGCACCACGAGTTCGACCGCACCGTGGCGGACCTCTCCTGCGGCCAGCAGAAGCTGGTGGCCACGGGCAAGCAGGTCGTCGTCAAGGGCTGGCGCCTGGTGCTGGCCGAGCCAGAACGTGAAGGCAGCGCCGACGAGGACGGCGATGCCCCGCGCAGCCAGGTGCTGCCCGCATTGCGCGACGGGATGGCATGTCAGGTCGCCGGGGCCGACATCAAGGCCCTCAAGACGATGCCGCCCAAGCCCTATACCCAGGGCGAACTGGTCAAGGCGATGAAGGGCGTTGCGCGTTTCGTGACCGACCCGCGCCTGAAGCAGAAGCTCAAGGACACGACGGGCATCGGCACCGAGGCGACGCGGGCCAACATCATCAGCGGGCTGATCGCCCGCGGCTACATCGTGAAGAAGGGACGCTCCATCCGCGCATCGGATGCGGCGCTCACGCTGATAGACGCCGTGCCCGCGGCGATTGCCGACCCCGGCACCACCGCCGTCTGGGAACAGACGCTGGACATGATCGAGGCCGGACAACTCACCCTGGATGTGTTCATCGGCAAGCAGGCTGCATGGATTTCGCAGTTGATCGCGCAGTACGGCAGCACGTCCCTGTCCATCAAGGTTCCCCAAGGACCGGCTTGTCCGCAGTGCGGCGCACCCACGCGCCAGCGCACCGGCAAGAGCGGCCCGTTCTGGTCGTGCAGTCGCTACCCCGCCTGCAAAGGCACGCTGCCGGTGGCAACCGGCACGTCCAGGCGTGGTGCCTCGCGTCCACGCCGTACCAGTGGCGGTGGCTGCAAAGGCGCCTGACCGCCCCCGTTCCCCGTGAGCCATGCCCGCCATCGGCGGCGTGGCCCGTGTCCCGCATGCCCTGCGGGACGCCCCAGCGCGCAACGCCTTCTTGCTCCGTGTGCGCGTCCCGTCCGGCCGTCCCCGGCCGCGGGACCTGAAGGTGGCTTCTCCGCGAACCGCACCCCGCGCGTTCTCCTCGTCTGCATTCCTTCCGCCGCTGCGAAGGGTCCCCCGATGGCTTGCCTGTGCGAGCCATCCGGAGACCCTTCGCGGTCAGCGGTATTCGGTGCCGGTGCCCGCCGGCGCAAAAACGGGCTCCCTTTGTGCGCGGATGTGCGCCAGACGATGCCGGCCCCAGCCACGACATGGGCCGGGTGTGATTGCTTGATGAGCAGACGGTTCTAGCGACGACCGGGCCTGCCAATCAGCCCACGGGTGGTTCTTCTTTCCTCCCGAGCCGAAGGCCCCTGGGGCCTTCGGCGCCTTTCTCCTGCCTTTCAACGCCCCGGCCAGGGCGATGGCCCTGCGCCATACGAACAGGAGACCGACATGCACCCGAATCTTTGCGCACCGCCGCGCAACACGCCGCTGCTCTACGGCAGCGTCTGCAGCGGCATCGAGGCCGTGAGCCTCGCCTGGCAACCCCTCGGCCTCGAAGCCGCGTGGTTCGCCGAGATCGAGCCGTTCCCGAGCGCCGTGCTCGCCCACCGTTACCCCCGCGTGCCTAACCTGGGCGACATGACCGCGATCGCCCGCCAGGTCCGCGCCGGCACCGTGCCAGCGCCCGACATCCTGGTCGGCGGCACGCCGTGCCAGTCGTTCAGCGTGGCCGGCGCGCGCCAGGGGCTGAACGACCCACGTGGTGCCTTGACCCTTGCCTATGTGGAGCTTGCAAATGCCATCGACCAAACCCGCCACCAAGACCGCCGCCCGGCGGCAACGCTCGTCTGGGAAAACGTCCCCGGCGTCCTCAGCGACCGCAGCAACGCCTTCGGGCACTTCCTGGGAGCACTGGCTGGAGAAAGCCGTGCGCTCGAACCGCCAGGGCAAAAATGGGCGCACGCAGGTTGTGTGTCTGGACCCCGGCGCCGCATCGCCTGGCGCGTGCTCGATGCTCAATATTTCGGCGTCGCCCAACGGCGCCGTCGCGTGTTTCTTGTGGCAAGTGGTGGAGGTGGCGTCGATCCCGCCGAGGTACTTTTTGAGCGCGACGGCGTGCGCGGGGATTCTTCGCCGGGCTTCGTGCCGTGGCAAGACGCTGCCGGCGCTGCTGGATCGGGCGCTGCGGCAGCAGGCGGGTACTCGGGATATGCAGGACTGAAGCAGCCCTACGGCAAGGCCACGGTGACGTTCGGATTCGGCGGGGGCAACACCGCAGGCCCCATTGACGTCGCGGCCTGCCTGACCGCGGCACCTGGCCCGAAGAACGACTTCGAGGTCGAGACCTTCGTGGCGCAGTCCATCGCGGGCAGCATCAGCCACACGCTCAGCACCGCCAACGGCGGCAAGGGCTGCAGCGAGGACGGCACCGGCAAGGGTGTGCCGATCATCGCCTTCACCGCCCAGGGCTGCGGAGCCGATGCAACGATGGCCTGGGCACCGACGCTGCGCGCGGGCGGGCATCGCCTCAGCCACGCGAATGCCGGCGTCGTGCCGGCCATCGCGTTCGCGCAGAACTCGCGCGGCGAGCTGCGGCTGGAATCCGGCCACGGCCAGCTTGCCGGGACGCTCTCCACGGGTGGCGGCAAGCCGGGCCAGGGCCGGCCGATGGTGATCGGCGTGGCGCTGCGCGGTCGCACCGAAGGCCTGGCCGCTGAACTGGGCGATGGCGTCTCGACCGCGCTGCGCACCAGCAGCGGCGGTGCCGACAAGCCCCATGTGCTGGCACCGGACTTGAGGCACATTTCCGCTACGACTGGAACGACCCCGGCCCGGGCGACTGGTCGCAGTGGCGGGTACGTCGGCTGATGCCTGTGGAGTGCGAGCGGCTGCAAGGCATGCCCGACGACTACACGCTGGTGCCGTACCGCGGCAAGCCCGCCGCCGACGCGCCCCGCTACAAGGCGATCGGCAACTCCATGGCCGTGCCGTGTGTCGCGTGGCTGGGCCAGCGGCTGTTGCAGTGCCCGCACAAGACGGGATCGAGCGCTTCGGATTGATGCACGACGCGGCCGGCGGGCCGCGTGATCCTCCCTCCTGCATTGCCGACGCATCGGCAACAGCCAGCAGCCAGGGTGTCAAGGCTGCCGTGGGTTCCTCCCACGCCACCCGCCAGTTCGCCCCGGCATCTCTCCGGCGAACGCTGCCCACCGGGCATCGATGCCACCTTCCTCCAACCCACGGGATGTATGCCGCGTCCCGTCAGGGGCGTGTCGTCAACCCGGTCGATAACAGGACTTCCTATGGACACCATCACCCGACAAGACCGCATCACGCTCAAGAACCTCAAGGTCGCGGATTTCGCGAGCGAGGAAACGCTGTGCTTCACCGCCACCGTCATGTTCGACGGCAGGCCCATCGCCGAAGCCCGCAATGACGGACACGGCGGCTCGACGTTCGTGCGCCCGCTGCAAGGCCAGGCCGCGCTGCTGGCCCAGGCCGAGGAATTCGCCAAGAGCCTGCCGCCGGCATCGCTCGACGTCGAACGCGAGGACGACGAGCCGCTTCTCATCGACATGACGCTCGACTTCCTCGTGGACCAGTTGGCCGATGCCATGCATGCGGAGCGCAAGCTGCGCACCGCGTTCAACCGCGACATCGGCAACAAGGTGCTGTTCATCAAGGACGGCCGGCTGCTGTTCCTCAAGGGCATCAAGCTCAAGGCCATTGCCGACCGCGCGGCGTATTTCGCAAAGCTGCGCAGCCGACAGGACCAGCCCATCGTCATCCTGGCCGAGCTGCCAGCGGACGAGGCATTCGCCATCTGGAAGCAGCATGTCCTGGGTGACAAGCCCCGCTGATCCAGCCTCACCGCACCGTCATGACCGCCCCGCACTCGTTGCGGGGCTTTTCTTTGTCCTGCGCACATCAATCGGGGCTGGACCAGATGCCGATTTCCAACTGACGTGGCGCGGCACCCTCACGAAGCTGTCCGCATGTTCGCTGATTCGTCAGCACATGCCAGCAGCCAGGGTTTCAGGCTGCCGCGGGATTCTCTCCGCGCAACCCACCAGTCCGCATCGCATCCATTGCGCGGACGCGCGTTCCCAAGACGCTGATGCTTTTTTTTCAACCGCGTGCGGGAGCTGCCATCCCGTGAGGGACAGGGCCCCGCTTTTCCAAGGAGCCCATCCATGTCCCAGCAAGCCTCTTTCGGCCGATTCGGTCAATTGGCCTTGACCTACTGCGGCAAGTTCCTGCCGCTCGAAGTCCTGCACAGCGCCGCCGGCCACTACATCGGCACGCGCGATACCGAAGGTCCCGTTTCGCGGGAATCTCGTGAGTACTTCCGCAGCCATGCTGCGGCTCAACGTGCCCTCGAAAGAGGCGGCTGGTCCCAGCTCGCCATTCCCTGATCCAACTGGAGGAATCACGTCATGAACCAGCTACTGCCGCAGGAAGTCGTCGATCAGATCGTTCGGGAAGAACGGCATTTCAGCGCTGCGCCCCAAGCCTTTTTTGAGGCCTGGAAGCGTGGTGTCGAAATCGCCGGCCCGCAATGGTTTGGCGATGGCACCCGTGAAGGTCTGAACCAGGCCAAGAGCAAGTGGGATCTGCGTCCCGACATGCTGCGGCTCAACGACGCCCTCGGCGTCCTGAGCAGCGGGGAACGCATGTTCCTGTCCGCGATGGTCAGCTTCTACAACGCGCGCGAGGGCGGTGCCATGCTCAAGCGCTGCCACTTCAACGGGTTGTCGGACTTCGACGGCCTCGATCTGCCACGTCGCCAGGTGATCGCCGACCTGCTGCTGAACTACAGCGGTTGGTGAGCCGGTCCCTGGCACACCTTCATCACTGCGTTCACGGGACCCCATGAGGGACATGCGCCTCGTTCGAGGCCATGTCCCTCGCGTTTTCTCCCCGCCCAGCGCCATCCGGCATCAGGCGGT
Organism: Pseudomonas sp. HMSC065H01; assembly: GCF_001815235.1. NCBI lineage: Bacteria > Pseudomonadati > Pseudomonadota > Gammaproteobacteria > Pseudomonadales > Pseudomonadaceae > Pseudomonas > Pseudomonas sp. HMSC065H01. Next base: position 175,593 of record NZ_KV819873.1, read on the forward strand.
TTCCCCTGCGGATGCCATCGTCCGCAAGGGCTGGCTCCGTTCATTCATCGAAAGGAGCCTTCATGGCCAACAACTACTACGAAGCCACCGGCGTTCTCGTGCTCGACCGTGTGACGCCCGTCATCCAGGCGCTGTTCGGCGCCTTCGCGCTGGACGAGAGCCACCCCGGCAACGGGCAGGCCTACATCGCCCAGATCGCCGAGACCACCAATCCGCAATGGCCGGACGTGCTCGATGGCCTGGAAGACCTGGCCACGCAACTCGGTATTCCGATGCCGGACGACGAAGGGCTGTCGATCCCGCCGCTGCTCGAACTGCTCGCCGTGCACTTCCGTGCCGATGAGGACGAAGAGCTGGGGAACTTGATCGACCGTCATTCGTTCGAGGACACCGCCGATCTCGACGCATTGTTTCTGATCGCCACCCGGTTCGATGACGGGCACCACCTGACCGCCATCCAGTTCGAGGGCTGCTGGTACTGCAGCAAGCCGCGGCTGTTCGAGTTCGGCGGCAACGGCTGCTACCTGAGCCGCGAGGTCCGCTTCATCAGCTCCTCCTCCCAGGCCCTCCAGCTCGGCGACCAATTGCGCAAGACCATTGTGGCCGCCGACATCGAAGAGGCTTCGGCCCTGATCGCGCTGGAGACCATCAATCTGCTGGCGGGCGTCAGCGACGAGCCATTCCGCATGAATTTGCGCCGGCGCGTCGCCGAGCGATTGGCCCAAACGCCAACGATCAGCGTCACCTGACGCTGTTTCCTTTCTTTCCACCCACCGGGGTCAATTCCCGGTGGCGGGGATTTGCTCCATCATTATTCTGTTGGAGAAATCCCATGTCCCAGAATCCCAATCCCTTTCTACGCGGCTACTGGAATCTGAAAATCGTCCACACGCTGTCCATCAGCTACGAGGACGGAAGCCCGCATGTCTGGCGAAACATCCACCCGAGCCAGCAGCACCTCTGCGACGCGGCGCTGGTTTCTTCTCCTTGCATCATCACCAGCGACTTCGCGGTGGTCAGGACTGGCACCGAACCTGTCGGCGCCGCACTGATCGCCGAATGCGACGCGGCTGAAGGGGGCAGCGGCGAAGGCATGGTGGGTGCCGTGGTGTACGCGATCCACGGCGACGACTTCGACGGCCGCCCCGTCCACATTGGCGACACCTATTCGGCCGAGGCCGCACGGGAAGTCGTGCAGCGGTTGAGCTTCGAGATCGGCTACTACAGCCGGTGCTGGGAAATCAGCAGCGCGCACATCAGCCGCGAAACCGGCCAGTACCTGGCCAACCTGGCTGACCTCGCGACGCCGGAGGCCTTTTTGTTCATCGCGTTCCGGATTCCCTACAGCCCGGCGATCGGCGTCAAGCTGATCTCCACGCCCTGGACGGACCAGCACCTGCAGGACGTCGAGGGGATCGCCGCCGAGCAGCTTCGGCAGGAGCACCGCAGCAAGGGCATGCCGGACGAGCTGGCACAGATCCTTGAACTGGCCGGCCAGGCCGACGTGCGCATCCTCATCCTCGATGCCGACGCACCCGTGTTGCCGGGCCTATCGCTGGCCGGCGAATAGCTGCCACACACATCCCCGGCCTTCCTTGTCCTCACCGCATGCCGGCCCGGTCTCCCGCCAGAGAGCCGGGCCGGCGCACTTTCACAGGAGCGATCCCATGTTCCCCGACCTCATCACACCCGCATCCGACTTCGAGCACCAACTCGGAGCCTGCGTCAACGCCATGAGCCAGGAAGATGCCATCGGCCAGATCCTGGTATTCGAGCGCATGAGCGGCACGCTGCACATGCGCCATATCGCCAGCGCCGACCTGGTGGACACCGACGTGGACGACTACGAAATGGTCGTCTTCGACGGTGGCAACACAAGCGGCGACACGTGGAAACACGTGTTCTTTCCGCGTCAGCGCGAGCACTACTTCGTGTACCAAGCCTGATTCCTCCAGCCCCTTTCGAGGGGCTTTTTCTTGCCCGCAGCACAGGAAAACGGTTGTGGTGCGGTGCCGTTTCCTGCGGGCAGGCAGACCGCCCCAGGGCCATGCTTGCCCCATGTTCGTCGGCGTTGCCGGCACATGCCCAGGCAGTCGAGACCTTCGAGGCTGCAAGCGCGGGAAACCGTGCTGGTCGTTTCTTCCTACGGACCTACCGCGTCCATCCACGCCACCCACAAGGGACCTCTCCCTTGCGGGCGGGGAATCCCTTGTTTTTCCTCAAGGAGTTTCCCCATGGATCGTTCCCTCATCAAATCCATGATGCCTTCGCTGGTCGCAGGCCATGTGCCCCGCAACGTGCGGTCGTTCAAGTACCGCGTGTTCGATGATCAGCCGCTGTCCTCAACGCTGGGCTTCGCCATCGACCCCCAACCCTTCGACGGCAAGGTGGTCGCCGCGACCGACGATGCCATCGTCGTCAAGCTCAAGCCTTCCGAGTTCGCGGTGCTCGATCCCAGCCTGGTGACCACGGTTCCTGCCGAAGGCGCCAAGGTGCATGTCCAACCCTATGCCCGTCGTCGCTTCGACGGACTGCGCGCGGACACGCCGGAGGTCATCACCGAGGAGACTTCGGACGGCACGCCGTACACCATCACGAGGCACATCCTCGGCTCGGCGCCGGCCAAGCTGCCCATTCCCACGCCGCAGTGCATGGAGTTGGGCCAGCTCATCGAGCAGTTGGAGGAGATGCCGGCCCCCGATCGCTTCCGGCGCATCACCCACATGCTGGTGGATGCCGGTGCCCGCGACTTCACCTGGGTCGATCCCACGCCCTCCAAGATCATCGAGACCCCGCCGGCGATCAGCTTCACGGTCTCGACCGCGAAGTTCGAGGGCCGGGTGACGATCCTCTACGACCGCGGCGGAGACACCTACGTGGTGGAACTGCACCGTCAGAACGGTGAATCGGTCGAACTGGTCGATCGGCACGACGAGGTGTATTTCGACATGCTCGGCGAAGTGCTGGAGAGGCTCATCGACGACGGGCGCTGGCGCCAGATCGACGTGAGCATCCTCGACGCGAAAGCGGCCCGCAAGCGCCAGGCCGTCCCGGCATGACGCCCCGCAGCGAAACCGGGCGGTCCTGCGGCTGACCCGAGGCATCCGCCACGGCGTTCCAGCCGTTCCGGCCGCGTGCACTACAGGCCCTTCATCCCATCGGATGGAGGCCTTTCTCATTCTTCCACACAGGAGATTTCATCCATGTCACTGCGATTCAAAGGCGCTGACCTGCGCCCCGTGCTGACCGAAGCCATCGCCAATCAGGGGTCGTCTCAGAAAACGGAAAAAAATCGTACGCTAAGAGCCGAAGTGGGCCCTTTAGCAGCAATGCAAAGCTGCGATCAACGGGCAGGAAACATTGCCATGGTGCGCGTTGCACTCTCTCACTAGCGTCGACAGGGCCTCTTCCATCCGCGTGAGGTCCGCCATGCGTGCGCGCACATCGGCCAGCCGGTGAGCAGCCAGTTCGGCCGCCTCGCTGCAATGGGTGCCGTCCTCCAGTTTCAGGAGCTGGCCGACTTCATCCAGGCTGAATCCCAGGCGCTGGGCTGACTTCACGAACTTCACCCGCGCCACGTCCGCCTGCCCGTAGCGGCGGATGCGACCGTAGGGCCGCTCCGGCTGGGGTAGCAAGCCCTTGAGCTGATAGAAGCGGATCGTCTCCACGTTGACCCGGGCTGCCTTGGCGAAGGCCCCGATGGTCAGATTCTCTTGAGCGTTCTCCATGGCGCTTGACTCCGTAGTTGACTACGGAAGTAACGTTACAGCATCAAGCGAAGTCCCGGAAGGAGAACCTTATGTCGGAACCCAAGAACGGCCGCGGCGCACTGGCGACCGGCGGCGTCGCGGCCGTCCTCGCCTCGGCCTGCTGCCTCGGCCCCCTTGTCCTGGTCGCGCTCGGCTTCTCTGGCGCGTGGATCGGCAACCTGACCGTGCTGGAGCCGTATCGGCCGATCTTCATCGGCGCAGCGCTCATCGCGCTGTTCTTCGCCTGGCGCAGCATCTTCCGACCAGCCCATGCCTGCAAGCCCGGCGACGTTTGCGCCGTGCCCCAAGTGCGGACTGCCTACAAGGTGATCTTCTGGATCGTGGCCGCCCTGGTTCTGGTTGCCCTCGCGTTTCCCTACGTCCTGCCGCTGTTCTACTGAAAGGAGATCACCATGAAGAAACTCACCACCCTCACCACCCTCATCGCCCTGGCCGCCGCTCTAAGCGCGCCCGCCTGGGCTGCCACCAAGACCGTCACCCTGTCGGTGCCCGGCATGACCTGCGCCGCGTGCCCGATCACGGTCAAGACGGCTCTGTCCAAGGTCGCCGGCGTCGAGAAGGCCGAAGTCAGCTTCGAGAAGCGGGAGGCCGTCGTCACCTTCGACGAGGCCAAGACCAATGCCGACGCCTTGACCAAGGCCACCGCAAACGCGGGTTACCCGTCCAGCGTCAAGCAGTGAGGGCGTAATCATGGCCGAGGCGATCACCCTCCACATCGAAGGCATGACCTGCACGTCGTGCGCCGAGCACGTCCAGCAGGCTTTGACGAACGTGCCCGGCGTGCGCGCGGCCTCGGTGTCCTATCCGCAGCGGCAGGCCGAAATCGAGGCGGATGCAGGCGTGAGCGTGGCCCCGCTGGTTGCCGCAGTGGCCACGCTCGGCTATCGCGCACGGCTTACCGACACGCCGAACAAGCCTGCCGGCCTGCTAGACAAGGCGCTGGGCTGGCTCGGTGGCGAAACGAAGCATGTTGGCGGTGAACAAGCGCTGCACGTGGCTGTGATAGGCAGCGGCGGCGCGGCGATGGCGGCTGCCTTGAAGGCCGTGGAGCAAGGCGCCCGCGTCACGCTGATCGAGCGCGGCACCATCGGCGGCACCTGCGTCAATGTCGGCTGCGTGCCGTCCAAGATCATGATCCGCGCCGCGCACATCGTCCACCTGCGCCGCGAAAGCCCGTTCGATGCTGGCCTGCCGGCCGCAGCGCCCGCTGTACTGCGCGAGCGGCTGCTGGCCCAGCAACAAGGCCGCGTCGAGGAGCTGCGCCATGCCAAGTACGAAGGCATCCTGGCAAGCACTCCGGCCATCACCGTGCTGCGCGGCGAGGCCCGGTTCAGGGACACGCGCACGCTGACCGTGGCGACCGCTGACGGCGGCACGCACGAGGTGAACTTCGACCGCTGCCTGATTGCCACCGGCGCGAGCCCGGCGCTTCCGCCAATCCCGGGCCTTGCGGACACACCCCACTGGACCTCCACCGAGGCGCTGGAAAGCAGCTCGCTCCCCGAGCGGCTGGCCGTGATTGGTTCCTCCGTGGTGGCGGTCGAGTTGGCGCAAGCCTTCGCCCGGCTGGGCAGCCAGGTCACGATCCTGGCGCGCAGCACGCTGTTCTTCCGAGAAGACCCGGCCATCGGGGAAGCCGTAACAGACGCCTTCCGCGCCGAGGGCATCGAGGTGCTGGACCACACCCAGGCGAGCCACGTTGCCTATGCGGGCGGGGAATTCGTGCTCACCACCGGGCAGGGGGAAGTGCGCGCCGACAAGCTGCTGGTCGCCACCGGTCGCGCGCCGAACACGCGCAGCCTGAACCTTGAAGCGGCAGGCGTCGAAGTCAATGCGCAGGGAGCCATCGTCATCGACCGCGCCATGCGCACGAGCGCACCGCACATCTTTGCTGCCGGCGACTGCACCGACCAGCCGCAGTTCGTCTATGTGGCGGCGGCGGCCGGCACGCGCGCCGCGATCAACATGACCGGCGGCGACGCGGCGCTGGACCTGACGGCGATGCCGGCGGTGGTGTTCACCGATCCGCAGGTGGCGACCGTGGGCTACAGCGAGGCGGAAGCGCACCACGACGGCATCGAGACCGACAGCCGGCTGCTGACGCTCGACAACGTGCCGAGGGCGCTCGCCAACTTCGACACGCGCGGCTTCATCAAGCTGGTGGCGGAAGCTGGCTCAGGGCGGCTGATCGGCGTACAGGCGGTCGCGCCGGAAGCGGGCGAACTGATCCAGACGGCCGCGCTGGCGATCCGCCACCGGATGACCGTGCAGGAGCTGGCCGACCAGTTGTTCCCCTACCTGACCATGGTCGAGGGACTGAAGCTCGCGGCGCAGACCTTCAACAAGGACGTGAAGCAACTGTCCTGTTGCGCCGGATGAGGAAAAGGGAGGTGTTCGATGAACGCCTACAGCCGCGCCAACCGCCGCATCTACGCGGCCTTGTCCGATCCCCTGTCGGCCACCCACCGGCACCGCCTCGACGATCTGCTCAAGCGCCACGACAACGGCAAGACGACCTGGCTGGCCTGGCTGCGCCAGTCGCCCGTCAAGCCGAACTCGCGCCACATACTCGAACACATCGAGCGCCTCAAAGCCTGGCAGGCGCTCGACCTGCCTTCCGGCATCGAGCGGTCGGTGCACCAGAACCGCCTGCTCAAGATCGCCCGCGAAGGCGGCCAGATGACGCCCGCCGATCTGGCCAAGTTCGAGGCACAGCGCCGCTACGCGACCCTGGTGCGCTCGCCATCGAGGGCATGGCCACCGTCACCGACGAAATCATCGACCTGCACGACCGCATCCTGGGCAAGCTGTTCAACGCTGCCAAGCACAAGCATCAGCAGCAGTTCCAGGCGTCCGGCAAGGCGATCAACGCCAAGGTGCGGCTGGCCACCTCGATCAAGCAGGGCACGGTGACGGCCTCGCTGATGCTCAGGAAACTCGGCAGCTACCCGCGCCAGAACGGCCTGGCCGTGGCGCTGCGCGAGCTGGGCCGCATCGAGCGAACGCTGTTCATCCCGGACTGGCTGCAAAGCGTCGAGCTGCGCCGCCGCGTGCATGCCGGACTGAACAAGGGCGAAGCCCGCAACGCGCTAGCCCGCGCCGTGTTCTTCAACCGGCTGGGCGAAATCCGCGACCGCAGTTTCGAGCAGCAGCGCTACCGGGCCAGCGGCCTCAACCTGGTGACGGCGGCCATAGTGTTGTGGAACACGGTCTATCTGGAACGGGCCTCAAACGCCTTACGCGGTCACGGCCAGACTGTCGATGACGCCCTGTTGCAGTACCTGTCGCCGCTGGGCTGGGAGCACATCAACCTGACCGGCGATTACCTCTGGCGCAGCAGCGCCAAGATCGGCGCGGGCAAGTTCAGGCCGCTACGACCGCTGCAACCGGCTTAGCGTACGATTTTTTCCGTTTTCTGAGACGTCCCCAATCAGTGCCGCATTGTCCTGGTCAAGGATCAGGGCGTGTACTTCCTCGCCGAGCGTGGGGAGCGTCGCCCGGATGGGCGCCAGGCACTGCTCGCCTACGCCGTCGGATGCAACCCGGACACCGACCCGTTCGATGACTGGTGGCACCTCGCCGGCCGCGAGCTGGGCGGCGATGACTTCGCGGAGTATTTCGACCCGAAGGACGGCCTGTTCACGCGCCTCCAGCACTCGGCGGACGATCTCGTGCTTTCCGCCACCGCCACGCACCTGTCCTTAGCAGTGGTGCCTCCCGCCTGACGCGGCAACCGCCTCGCAGCCCCCGCATCGGGGGCCTTCTTTTGTTCGCACCGCCGCCATCGCCGCGCGTGCGCGTTTGTCTCCAGCCGCCGAGGCACGCCCCGCCGGCCACAACGCCGGCATGCCACCGGAGACAACCGCATGAACACGCCATCGACCTCGCCGAGGCTGCACCTCCTACCGGTGTCGCTGCGCACGGCCAATGCATTCGTTCTGTCGCACCATCGCCACCACCGCCCGGTCCAGGGCGCGAAGTTCGCCCTGGCCGTCACGCTGAGCGACAGCGACCTGATCCACGGCGTGGCCATTGTCGGCCGCCCGGTCGCGCGGCACCTGGACGCTGGAAGTCACGCGGCTGTGCACCGACGGCACACCCAGCGCCTGCAGCAAGCTCTACGGCGCGGCCTGGCAGGCGGCAAGGGCGCTGGGCTACATACGCCTGCTCACCTACACCATGCCCGACGAAGGTGGCGCCAGCCTGCGCGCCGCCGGCTGGCGGCTGATCGGCGCGCGCGGTGGCGGCGCCTGGAGCCGTCCCGGCCGTCCGCGCGCCGATACCCCCGAGCACCTGCGCGGCGCCAAGTGCCTGTGACAGGCGCCGGGTGGCGCGGACAAAGGGAAGCGCCCGGGTGCCGATTGATTGCTGCCGCGCGCGCGAGGCCCCGCCATGCTGGCCCCATGCCTGCTGACGTCGTCAGCGACATGCCAGGCAACCATCGGTCTTCGAGGTTGCGGCGCAGTTCCCACTGCGTGACCGAGCCAGCTCGCACCGCATCCTTCCGCGAGCGGCCACCAGCCTCTGGTGGCGGATGCTTTCGCCTTATCAACCCACCGCGGGGTCACGCACCTTCCCCGCATGCGTGGGCCGGTGTGTCTCCGCTTCATCCCAATGGAGATTCACCATGAACACCACGTCCAACGAGAAATCGTATTTCGACCTCCACACCTCGGGCATCGGCTACATCCAGCGTGTCCGTGAAGTGCCCGTCCGGGGCGGCCGCCGTGCGCAGCCTTTCCTGGCATGCACCATCGCCGCGCTGGTCGGCCCCGCCCGGGACCCCAGCTACCGCTACTTCGACGTCAAGGTCTCGGGTGCCGAGGCCAAGAAGCTCGTTCAGCGCTACATCGGCGTTGACGATCCCAAGCAGCGCCCGCTGGTGCGCTTTCGCCTCGGTGACCTGTGGGGCGATGTGTACATCCGCGACAAGGGTGAGCAGAAGGGTCAGGCCGCCGCGTCCCTCAAGGCGCGACTGCTCAAGGCCGAACTGATCGACCGGGCCGAACTGGCTTCGATCGAGCAGCACGAGTTGATCACCCGCGGCATCGGCTATCTCAATCGTGTGAAGGACGTCACCCCAAAAGCTGGCGACTCGTTCCTCTCTTGCACCGTCGCGGCACTGGCCGGGCCTGTCGATGAACCGGAGTATCGGTACTTCGACACCATCGTCGCCACCCCGGAAGCCGAGCACCTGGTTCGCCGGTGCGTTCAGGCCATCGAGGGTGACCGCAAGGTGCTGATCGCCTTCCGTCTGAACGACATGAAGATCGATCCGTACATCCGCACCAAGGGTGAGCACGCCGGGGAACCGGCCGCCAGCCTGGAATCGACGCTGGTCCACATCGGTCTCATCAAGATCGACGGCACCCAGGTCTATCCGACGAGCCAGGCGCAAGCCGAGGCGCCGCCGGCCGAAGACGCATCCGCGTCCGAAGCCGACGATGCCATCGACACGGCCACCGAGCCCGCCGAGCGCGAGCCCGAGGCGCAAGTCCAGGAGCAGGAGCCGGCATTGGCTGCTTCGTTCTGATCCGGCACGGCCTCTCACGGGGCCTTGTCGCTTTTCCTCCCCACGTACGCCGCGTCCCCAGGACGCGTGCTTGCGCATTTCATCCCCCGAGTTCCGCGTGGTCTCACGGCCACGCGGTTGTCGAATTTCTCAAAGGAGATCAGCCATGTCTCTGGTATCCCGCTTTGCTCCGCAATCCCCGATCCTGCGCTCTGATCGCCCACTCTCGGACGACCGCATTCGTGCCGTCGTTCCGTCGATCTTCGCCGACGCTCCACATGGGAGCCGGTCCGATCGGTATGCCTACATACCGACCTCGACCGTGCTGACCAAGCTGCGCCAGGAGGGCTTCGAGCCCTTCATGGTGTGTCAGACGCGCGTGCGCAACGAAGACCGGCGCGAGTACACGAAGCACCTCATCCGACTTCGCCATGCAAGCCAGATCAACGGCGACGAGGCGAACGAGATCATCCTGCTCAACAGCCATGACGGCACGAGCAGCTATCAGATGCTCGCCGGCATGTTCCGGTTCGTCTGCCACAACGGCCTGGTTTGCGGTGACACCACCGCCGACATCCGCGTTCCCCACAAGGGCGACGTGGTCAGCCAGGTGATCGAAGGTGCCTACGGAGTCCTCGACGGCTTCGAGCGCGTGCAGAACGCGCGCGATGCGATGCGCACCATCACCCTCGATGAGGGCGAAGCGGAGGTCTTTGCAAACTCCGCGCTCGCACTCAAGTACGACGATCCAGCCAAGTCCACGCCTGTCACGGAGTGCCAACTGCTGGCACCCCGGCGATGGGACGACCGCAAGAACGACCTGTGGGCCGTCTTCAACCGCGTCCAGGAGAACCTCGTCAAAGGGGGCCTGAACGGACGCACGGCCAACGGCCGCAATCAGCGCACCCGTCCGGTGCAAGGCATCGACCAGAACCTGCGCCTGAACCGGGCGTTGTGGCTGCTGGCCGAAGGCATGCGCCAGCTCAAGGCGTGATGCCACGCGGACCTCGCCCACCTCGGGCGAAGCCATTTCCTCTCATCCACCGGGTGCCGTCGGCGGCCCGTCATTCATCATCAGGAGAACCATCATGGCAACCCCATTGGCACCCGAGAAATCGGTTGCGCCCATCGTCGTCCCCGGCCAGCTCACGCTGCGTACCATCCGCGGCAAGAACGGCCCGTTCACGGTTGGCCGCCTCGCCACGCACCTCGGTACGTTCGAGGTCAAAGACCCGGAGCTGGAGCAGTACCCCGAAGGCAAGTACGACGGGGAATTCATCATCAGGTACATCTTCCCGAAGTCCTATCCGGTCGGCGGCGGCATGCGGTTCGAGATCCGTGCCAGCCTCGACGGCATGACGCTCAACGGCATCGACAAACTCAGCCGCGACGAAGCCCGCAGCTTCGCCACCCAGGACGTCGATCCGCTCGATGAAGAGCAAGGGGCGCAGCCTGCGGCAACGCCGGCCAAGCCCACCAAAGCGTCCAGGCCCGCCAAGCCCGCACCCGTGCAGGCGTCCGCGGACCCGATGGTCGATACCACGCCCTTTGGCGTGGATGCGCCGCCACCTGCTGAGGCTGCTGCCCCCGGCAGCACCCAAGACGGTGACCCCGCGCTCTTCGGCCTGCTGTGGCCGCTGGGCGAGTCCGTGAAACTGGATTCGACCATCGACCGCCGCGCTTTGCGTGCACAGATCGTCCGCCTGGGCGAGCTGGGCTACGCGCTGGACTTCAAGACGCAGGAGTGGAGCCGCCAGGCCGAACTGCAACCTGCGTGATCGCAGACGCCGCATGCGCGGTGTTCTTCATCCACCCGCCGGGGTTCCTTCCCCATGCGGGGGAGGCCCTGGCCATCTTCTGGAGGTCTTCATCATGTCCACCATCGCTTGCGATATCCCCCGCTCCGCGCTGGATGAACCCGCGTGGCGGGCTCTCTGCGAGACGGCAGCCGCACAAGCCACCAAGGGTTGCGGACTGTCTCACGACTACTACGTCGAACGCTTCAGTTCGGCGATCGACGCGCAACTCGGTCGATTGCCCGAAGAACAGCGCGCACAGGCGCTGAAGATCGCACAGGAATGAGACTACGCAACACCGGCCGAACGGCAGGAAACCCAGGACTGGAATGCGGAGCACGGCTATTGCTCGCATGGGATCGAGTTCGGCAGCTGCCCGGCTGGTTGTGATCGCGACGATGACGACTGGGACTAAGGGCAAGGCATAGGTTTTCCTTCGCTGCACCTGCGGCATTCCATCACCCACTGGGGGTTCTTCCCCACGGGGAGGCCTCCAGCTCAACTTTTCGAGGAGGCCTCTCATGGGCTGGTATTTCTCTCCCCAATCGCGGTCTGAACTGATCGCGGAACTGATCGCACCACAGCAGACCGAGCGCGTCAGCGCGAAGGTTATCGCTCACGCATTGCGCAGCAACGTGCTGTGGTCCGTGGTCGAACTGACCGCCAAGGTCGAAGGTGTGCATCGTGATCTCGCGCCGGGCCAGTCCCTGCGCTACATCCGCTGCGATCTGCTGGAACGAAGCGGCAACCAGTGGGGCTACAAGCCGCTGGAAGAGTCCATGCATCCGTACTATTACTCGTGCCCGCTGTCCTATCTGGACCTCGCACCGGAGCAGTCCGCCGACTGGCGTGCAGGCGTTCGCGCCTACCACGCACGGCGGCGCACACCCACGGCTGTCACGGCACCCGCCGCGGCGCTGTTGGCCTGAGCCAGGAGGAACCGACATGGACCCGATCCTGGCTGCACTCCCGCTCTCGCTGTTGAAGCTCGTTGAAGGCAGTTTGTCCAACGACGAAGTTTCCTCCGACGAGGAAATGCTGGGGTACTTCATCGACAACGGCCTCACCGAGGAGCAGGCACGGCAGGCGCTGACCTACCGCGACCAGTACCTCAACAACATCTACCTGGACGGCTTCACGCCGATCACCGCGGTGGACGAGGCGCTTCACTTCAATCCGCACACCCAACAGTTCGAGCCGGACTGAGCGGTTTTCTTCCACCCCCTGGGGCAGTACTTGCCCCAGCGGGCGGTGCTGTTCCCGTTCATCCGAGGACACCACCATGCCCGCGAACACTTCTTCCACGCTGTACCGCATCGACGAATGCCCGGACGTGATGGCCGACGCCTGCGTCGGCGATGACCAGGGCAACCTGATCTTCCTGTCCATCTGGGCGCGGGACACCGCCGTCCAGCAGTTCCTTGCACGCCTGACCCTCGGGCGCGACGAGCAGGGACTGGACCAGTTCCACGTCATCACCGACCAGGGCGGCAGCGTCCCGGTATTCATCGGCAACGTCGATCGCCTGGAAAAGCGCATCACGCGCGCCTACCGGCGAACGCTGTTCGGTTCGCTGTCCAACGTGTGGCTGTTCGACCGGCGCTGCGTCAAGCCCGACAAGGCCAACGCCAGCGCATTGGCACTGCTGCCACGTGACAGCGCCCACCGGCTTGACCGCCTGTGGATGCTGGTGCGGGACACCTGCCCGTTGCCGCTGCTCGACCACTGGCGCGAGACCGTGCTGGAACTGCTGCAAAGCCGCGAGATGCTGGCCCGCCTTCCGTTCGCCCTCGGGCCGCTGGAAGGCCATTGGCTCGCCATCGACGTGCCGGCGCTGAGCTTGGCGCTGGGCTCCCTGATCCGCAGTGACGCGCTCACCGCCTATCCCTATCCGGCCAAGATTTGGACGCCGGAAGCGGTAGCGGCTTGACCCACCCTCGGAGGCACGCCTTGGCGTGCTTCCGTCGTTCATCCCCGCCAACCAGGAGACTTCCATGGCTCTCATGTTCCCGCGGCTCGCCCGCAATTTCGCCAAAAATGGGTACTACCCGACCGACGAACCCACGCTCGAAAGAGCCCTCAACGCACTGATGCCCAGCGACGGGCCGATGTGCATCCTCGATCCCTGCGCCGGTGAAGGCGTGGCAATCGCCGAAGCCTCTCATGCCCTCGGGCGCGAACAGGCCAAGGCGTTCGCCGTCGAATTCGACGCCGAGCGGGCGCGCCATGCCCGCGGCCTGGTCGATCACTGCCTGCACGCGGACCTGATGGACACGATGATCTCCAAGCAGTCCTTCGGACTACTGTGGCTGAATCCACCGTATGGCGACCTGTCCAAGGACGTCAACGGCAACATCGGCTATCAGGGCCAGGGCCGTGCCCGCCTCGAAAAGCTGTTCTATCAGCGTTCGCTGTCGCTGTTGCAATACGGCGGCGTGCTGGTCTTCATCGTCCCCGGCTACGTGCTCGACGCGGAGCTGGTCGGCTGGTTGACGCGCCACTACACCGATCTGCGTATCTACCGAGCGGTGGAAACGCAGTTCAAGCAGGTGGTGATCTTCGGCCGCCGGGTCCGTCAGCGGGAGCTGGCACCCGATGGCGTCAAGGCCGTGCGCAATCTGCTGCTGCAGGTTGGGCTTGGCGAAGTCGAAGCCGAGGAACTGCCGAGCGAATGGCCGTTCCTGCCGTACATCGTCCCCGCCAGTCCGGCCGAGCCGGAGCATTTCTTCCGCGTGACGATGGAGCCCGAACAGTTCGCCGACGAGGTTGGCCGGCTGCAAGGCCTTTGGCCGTCGCTGGACACGCACTTGGGGACCGCGCAACAGTCGCTGCGTCCACCGGCGCGGGCCTTGTCCCACTGGCATCTCGCCCTGGCTCTGGCCGCGGGCGCGATCTCCGGCGTCGTGCGCTCCCAGACGGGGCGCGTGCTCGTCGTCAAAGGTGACACCCACAAGGACAAGACGCTCCAGCGGGAATTCACCGAACGCGAAGACGGCTCCATCGCCGAGACACGCATCCTCACCGACAAGTTCGTGCCTGTCATCCGCGCGTGGGACATGACGCCTGGCTCCCCGACACGGGGCGAGGTGTTGACCATCCGCTGATCCACCGGACGCGCTGCCGTCCTGCTGTACCACCTCGAAGGAGAAACACCATGTTCCCCAATCCATTCAAGCGGCCTGCGCCGCGCAAGCAACCCTTGTTCGCACCGAGTACGTTGAAGTTGAGCGAGAAGGTGCATTGGCTGGCTCGGCGAGGCCTGATCGACCCCTTAGCCTATGTCCAGCGCCATGTGCGCGGGGACTGGGGCGAGATCGATGAGGCCACCCGCCAAGCCAACGACGTCGCAATCCAACAGGACAACCTGATGATCTCGCAGTTCAGGATCACGCCGGACCTGGCGCTGATCGTCAAGACCAGCGAGGACCACCAGACCACGGTGGTCCAGCTTCCCGAAGAGCGGGACCTGATCTGAGGTCCCACATCGTCATCTTCATCCACCTGACGGAGCCACTTCACTCCGCCAGGGGTGTCGTGGCTCAATGACCCTTCAAGGAGGAGCCCATGGCATCGCATCGGATCGAAACCTACTGCCAGCGGCTGGCATTCCCCATCGGCGCGCTCATCTTTAGCAGTGGCATCAACCGCCTAGTCACTGCGGGTCGCCTGGACCCGATTCCGTACTTCAGACGGCACACCCGTGGCGACTGGGGCGACGTGACCGCCCAGCAATGGGAGGCCAACAGCTCCGCGCTTCAATCAGGCGCGCCGCTGGAATCGCACTATGTGATCCACCCGGGACTCGCCATTCGCATCATCACCGATGCGGGGCGCAGCGTCACCGCCATCGTGCTGCCGTCCGAAGACTGAGCACGGTTCACCCGCAGGCCACTCAGGCCAGCATCTTCAACCACCTTCGGCCGCGCGCCGATTTACTTCCCACCACGGGGCATGCCATTGCCCCGCTGGGGTGGTGCATGCCCCATTTTTCATTGGAGCATCACCATGTCCCTCGATCTCGAAACCACTGCCGCTGACGCCGCGCCCGTACAGGGCGAACTGCTCGACGCGGAATCATCCCCTCTGACCCTGAGCCTTCAGGATTTCGTCGGCGAGTTCGGCGACGAACTGCTCGACGCCCTCAACAGCGCCAACCCGCCGGTCTATACCGGCCAACCGCAGGCGCAGCGGCAACTCGTCGTCGCCAGCCTCAAGCGCAAGCTGTTCCCGGCCCAGGCCGAAGTCGTCCACGCCGCCGCCGAGCTGCTGATCGACCGTGGCGAACGCGCCGCGATCGTCAATGGCGAAATGGGTTGCGGCAAGACGACCGTCGGCATCGCCACGGCCGCCGTGCTCAACGCCGAAGGCTACCGCCGCACCCTGGTGCTTTCGCCACCGCACCTTGTTTACAAGTGGCGGCGCGAGATCCAGGAGACGGTAGCGGGCGCCAAAGTTTGGGTGCTCAACGGGCCGGATACGCTCGTCAAGCTCATCAAGCTGCGTGAACAGTTGGGTGTCCAGCCCACGGGTCAGGAGTTCTTCGTCCTGGGCCGCGTGAGGATGCGGATGGGCTTCCACTGGAAGCCCGTCTTCACCCAGCGGCGCACCCGCCACGGCGACGTGGCAGCGTGCCCGGACTGCGGCACGGTCATCACCGACCTCGACGGCGAGCCGGTCAACCCGGTCGCGCTTGAAGCCGAGGAGTCCCGCAGGAAGTGCAGCCATTGCGCCGCGCCCCTGTGGACGCTGATCCGCCCGCGCAGCCTGTCCGGCAGCGACCAGTCCTCGGCCGTGCTCAAAGCCTTGAAGCGCATCCCGACGATCGGGGAAGTCACCGCGCAGAAGCTGATGCAGAAGTTCGGCGACGGTTTCCTGGCCTCGATGCTCGGCGACAACATCCACGAGTTCATCAACCTCATGGATGGCAACGGCGAGCTGGTGTTTTCCGACCGTCAAGCCACGCGCATGGAACGTGCGATGGCCAACATGGAGTTCGGCTTTGGCGAGGGCGGTTATCAACCCTCGGAGTTCATCAAGAGGTACTTGCCGCAAGGTACGTTCGACCTGCTCATCGCTGATGAAGCGCATGAGTACAAGAACGGGGGCAGTGCCCAGGGCCAGGCCATGGGCGTGCTGGCGGCGAAGGCTCGCAAGACCTTGCTGCTGACTGGCACGCTGATGGGCGGCTACGGTGATGATCTTTTTCACCTGCTGTTCCGAGCCCTTCCGGGGCGGATGATCGAAGACGGCTACCGCCCGACCACGAGCGGCAGCATGACCTCGGCTGCGATGGCGTTCATGCGCGATCACGGGGTGTTGAAGGACATCTACTCCGAGAGCACCGGCACGGCGCACAAGACGGC
>NZ_KV819873.1:192133-214174 GCF_001815235.1 Pseudomonas sp. HMSC065H01
CACCGGCACGGCGCACAAGACGGCCAAGGGCACCAAGGTATCGGTGCGCACGGTCAAGGCCCCGGGCTTCGGCCCCAAGGGCGTCTTGCGCTGCATCCTGCCGTTCACGATCTTCCTCAAGCTCAAGGACATCGGCGGCAACGTCCTGCCGCCGTATGACGAGGAGTTCCGTGAAGTCGCGATGGACACGGCGCAAGCCGCGGCCTACCGCGATCTGGCGGGTCGGCTGACCGCCGAGCTGAAACAGGCTCTGGCGCGACGCGATACGACCTTGCTGGGTGTGGTCCTCAACGTGCTGCTGGCCTGGCCGGATTGCTGCTTCCGGTCGGAGACCGTGGTGCATCCGCGCACGCGCAACACCTTGGCGTTTGTCCCGGCTCAGTTCAACGAGTTCGAGATCAGCCCCAAGGAGCGTGAGCTGATCGACATCTGCAAAGAGGAGAAGGCGCAGGGCCGCAAGGTCCTGGCCTACACGGTCTATACCGGCACGCGCGACACCACGTCGCGCCTGAAGGTGTTGCTGGAGCAGGAAGGCTTCAAGGTGCCGGTGCTGCGCGCGAGCGTAGATGCCAGCCGCCGCGAAGACTGGATCGCCGAGCAACTGGACCGTGGCATCGACGTGCTCATCACCAACCCCGAGTTGGTCAAGACGGGGCTGGACCTGTTGGAGTTCCCGACGATCGTGTTCATGCAGTCGGGCTACAACGTGTACTCGCTCCAGCAGGCGGCACGCCGCTCCTGGCGCATCGGGCAGAAGCAGCCCGTGCGTGTGATCTACCTCGGCTACGCCGGTTCCTCGCAGATGACCTGCCTGGAGCTGATGGCCAAGAAGATCATGGTCTCGCAGTCCACCTCGGGCGACGTGCCCGAATCCGGGCTCGATGTCCTGAACCAGGACGGTGATTCCGTCGAGGTCGCACTGGCCCGGCAGCTTGTCGCCGCATGACACGTTCCACTTACGGCCCTTCGGGGCCGTTTTTTTTGCCGCTCCCGGTAAATCGGACGCTGCCTGGTTCGCATTGTTTGCTGCCGCTCGCGGCCTGAGCGGCGATGGTGAGGGCTCGATGTTTCAGGACGCCGAGCTATGTGCCCCTCTCCACCGTGGTTTCACTATCCCGAACGCCGCCTTCTGGCGGGATTTCTCGGCCTGCTGTGGTCGGTGCTGGCCGGTGGCTGCGCGACGACGACTGCGCCGGTCGCGCCCGACACCAGCGCGGAAGTCTTGGCCGCGCCTGAACCCGAGGCTTCCGAGTACATCCCGGTCGTGCGCTACGCCCGCTACACACTGGTCGAACTGGCACCCATGGCGGCGCAGCGCGACCTGTTGTTGCAGACCATCGACGTGTCCATGCCCGAGGATGCCCGCGCCACGGTCGGGGATGGGCTTCGGCACGTGCTCAAACGCAGCGGCTATGGCCTGTGCCAGACCGCGCATGCCGTGATCGAGCTGTACGCGCTGCCGTTGCCGGCGGCACACCTGCACCTCGGCCCCATGACCTTGCGCGATGCGCTGCTCACGCTGGCTGGCCCGGCCTGGGAACTGCACGCGGATGACCGCGCACGGCAAATCTGCTTCGAGCGGCCCGGCGATCGCGCGGTCGCCGAGTCCCCATCCGAGCCACCCGCCACCGAGGCGGTGCAGACGTTCCCGCTGGCACCCATGGTTTCGGGAGGCCAACCATGAACGCCCCGCAACCTGCCCAGCGATCGACCGCCGCCGTGGTGGTGCAGAGCCTGATGTGGCTCTGGTTGATCTTCCTCAGCGTCTTGGTGGCCCAGGGCTACCAGGCCCTCAGCGACCAGGCCGACCTGGAGCGGCTGGATTCCCGCCTGCAACGCCTGGAAGCGCAGGCAACTGGCTTGGCCGAGACGATCGAGGCCATCCAGCAGCGCCCGGCCGTCGCGACGGACGCTGACCTCAAAGACACCCGCCAGATTCTGGAAGCACGCGCGGCCCAGGTCGAGAAATCTCTCAGTGGCTACGCAGCGGCCGACGACCTCCAGGCGCTGCGCGCGGAGGTCGAGCAGATCAAGGCGCGCCAAGCCGCCGCACGTGCCACCGCACCCGCCCAGCGGCGCGCATCGCGGACGTCCGCCGCCTCCAAGACCGAGCTGCCGCCGCTGTCATTCCGCGTCGTCGGCGCCGAACTGCGCGCCGGCCAGCGCAGCGTGTCCGTCGCGCCGAGCACCGGGGACTTCACGCCCGCCCAACTTCAGGTGCTGCTGCCCGGGGATGCGGTCGGCCCGTGGCGCCTGCAGGCGATCGAGGGCAACACCGCAGTGTTCCAGGCCGGCAACCAGACCCGCCGCGTGGCGATTCCCTGACCGGAGCACCCCATGAAGCCGTCGATCCTCCTTTTCGCGGTCCTGGTGGCGTCGTCGCAATGGCCCGCCTGGGCGCAGCAGCCCGCAACGACCCCGGCGCGCAACGCACAGAGCCAGGAGCGCCCGCTGGCCGCCCGCGTGCTGGACGACCTGGTGGCAACCGAATGGGGCTTGCAGCCACAAGAATGGGCACGCTACCGCGAGCTGATGGATGGGCCGCTGGGTATCTACTCGCCCAACCTGGACCCGCTGTCCGCCCTGGGCATCGAAGCTCGCACGGACGAAGAACGGCGCCGCTATGCGGAACTGCAGGTGCAGGTGGAAGCGCGCCGCGTCGAGAAGCTGCTCGCCTACCAGCGCGCCTACGACGAGGCCTGGCAGCGCCTGAATCCGGGGATGCAGCGCGTGAACCTGCCCGACGACAAGCCGGGCGCCGGCACATCCAGCAGTCCCTTGCGCGGCAGCGGCCGCATGGCGGTGTTCGTCAAGGACGGCTGCGCAGCCTGCGGACAGCTCGTGCAGCGCCTGCAATCCTCGGGCGCGAAGTTCGACCTGTACATGGTGGGCAGCCGCCAGGATGACGCGCGCATCCGCGACTGGGCCAAGCGCGCGCAGATCGACCCGGCGCGCGTGCGCGCCGGCAGCATCACGCTCAACCACGACGGCGGCCGCTGGCTGTCGCTGGGCCTGCCCGGCGATCTGCCCGCCGCCGTGCGCGAAGTGAACGGCCAATGGCAGCGCCAGCCGTAGCCATGCCCCTGCGCGCACTGGTGCTCACTGCCGGCCTGTATGCCGTTGCCGCCCTGGCCCAGGAGGTTCCGCCACCGGCTTACCAGCTTGCCGCCCAGCGCGCAGGCATCCCCTCGACCGTGCTCTACGCCGTGGCCTTGCAGGAGAGCGGCATCCGGCGCAACGGGCGCCTGGTGCCGTGGCCGTGGTCCCTCAACGTCGCCGGCCAGTCGCGCCGCTTCGCCACGCGCGCCGACGCCTGCGCTGGCCTGCAGCAGGCGATGCGCGCCACGCCGCACACGCGCATTGATGCGGGCCTGGGCCAGATCAACCTCGGCTACCACAAGCACCGCTTTACCGGCGCGTGCGACCTGCTGGATCCGTATCGCAACCTGGCCGTTGCCGCCGAGATCCTGAAGGAGCAGCACACCCCCGGCGAGGACTGGCTGCTGGCGATCGGCCGCTACCACCGCCCCGCAGGCGGCGAGCCCGCCGCCCGCTATCGGCGCAGCGTGTCGCGCCACCTTGCCCGCGTGCAGGGCACGCGACCAGCCGCCGCGGTCCTCGCGGCGCGCCAGGAGACCTCCCCATGACGAAACCCCATCCCGCCCATCTCGCGTTCACGGGCCTACTCATGCTGCTGTCAGGCCTGCCGCTGGCCTCGCGTGCCGGCGAGCCACTGATCGTTGTCGAGGACCGTGGCGGCACGTCGGCATTGCCGTACTACGAAGCCCTGAATCTCCAGCCGCGCGCCAACGCACCGGCGCGGCCGTCCATCCCGACGCCCCAGGTTCCTGCCACACCGGCGGACGAAGCCGCGATGCTGCCGGTGCGCAGCGCCAAGCTCACGCCTGGCACCGTCGCGCGGCGTGTGATTGAAGCGCCCGGCCTGCGGCCGTTCGTGGTCATCGGCGACGACGAGGCTTCCCGGGCCTGGTTGCAGCGCCGCGTCGCCGCTTTGCGCGAACGTGGCGCGGTCGGCCTGGTGGTCAACGTCGAGACCGCGCAGGGTCTGGCGCGGCTGCGCGCCCTGGTGCCGGGCGTGCCGCTCGCGCCCGTGGCCGGCGACGACCTGGCCGATCGCCTGGGCCTGCGGCACTACCCGGCGCTGATCACGGCCACCGGCATCGAGCAATGAAGCCATGTCGGGCAAACAGCCGGTCGAGGTTCTGCTACGCCCAGCGGTGGAGCTATACACCGTCGCGGCGTGTGCAGGCGCCGCGTTTCTGTGCCTGGTGGCCCCATGGTCGCTCGCGCTGAGCCCTTCGATGGGCGTCGGCAGCGCCTTGGCATTCGGTGCCTACGGCGCGATCCGCTACCGCGATGCCCGCGTCATCCTGCGCTACCGGCGCAACATCCGCCGTCTGCCGCGCTACGTGATGACCAGCAAGGACGTGCCGGTCAGCCAGCAGCGGTTGTTCGTGGGCCGCGGCTTTCTGTGGGAGCAGAAGCACACCCATAGACTGATGCAGACGTACCGGCCGGAATTCCGCCGCTACGTCGAGCCGACGCCGGCCTACCGGCTGGCCAGGCGCCTGGAGGAACGGATGGAGTTCGCGCCGTTCCCGCTGTCCCGGCTGCCCTCGCTCACGGGCTGGGACGTGCCTTTCAACCCCGTGCGCCCGTTGCCGCCTGTCGGCGGCCTGCCGCGCCTGCACGGCATCGAACCCGACGAGGTGGACGTCAGCCTGCCGCTGGGCGAGCGCGTCGGGCATTCGCTGGTGCTGGGCACCACGCGGGTGGGCAAGACGCGGCTGGCCGAGTTGTTCGTCACGCAGGACATCCGGCGCAGGAACGCCGCCGGCGAGCACGAGGTCGTGATCGTCATCGACCCCAAGGGGGACGCGGACCTGCTCAAGCGGATGTACGTCGAGGCCCAGCGCGCGGGCCGTGAAGGCGAGTTCTACGTCTTCCACTTGGGCTGGCCGGACATTTCGGCACGCTACAACGCGGTGGGCCGCTTCGGCCGCATCAGCGAAGTGGCGACCCGGGTGGCGGGGCAGCTCTCCGGCGAAGGCAACAGCGCGGCGTTCCGCGAGTTCGCATGGCGCTTCGTGAACATCATCGCTCGCGCCCTGGTGGAACTGGGGCAGCGCCCGGACTACATGCTGATCCAGCGGCACGTCATCAACATCGACGCGCTATTCATCGAGTACGCCCAGCACTACTTCGCCAAGACGGAGCCCAAGGCCTGGGAGGTGATCGTCCAGATCGAGGCCAAGCTCAACGAGAAGAACATCCCCAGGAACATGATCGGGCGCGAGAAGCGCGTCGTGGCGCTGGAGCAGTACCTCTCCCAGGCGCGCAACTACGACCCGGTGCTGGACGGCTTGCGCAGTGCAGTCCGCTACGACAAGACCTATTTCGACAAGATCGTCGCATCGCTGCTGCCACTGCTGGAGAAGCTCACGAGCGGCAAGATCGCCCAGCTTCTGGCACCGAACTACTCCGACCTGGCCGACCCACGTCCGATCTTCGATTGGATGCAGGTCATCCGAAAGCGCGCCATCGTCTATGTGGGTCTGGACGCGCTGTCCGATGCCGAGGTCGCCGCGGCGGTCGGCAATTCGATGTTCTCCGACCTGGTGTCTGTCGCCGGTCACATCTACAAGCACGGGATCGACGATGGCCTGCCGGGCGCATCGGCCGGTGCGCGCGTGCCGGTCAACGTGCACGCCGACGAGTTCAATGAATTGATGGGTGACGAGTTCATTCCACTCATCAACAAGGGCGGTGGCGCGGGCCTGCAAGTCACCGCATACACGCAAACGCTGTCGGACATCGAGGCCCGCATCGGCAACCGTGCGAAGGCCGGCCAGGTGATAGGGAATTTCAACAATTTGTTCATGCTGCGCGTGCGCGAGACAGCCACCGCGGAACTGCTGACGAGGCAGTTGCCGAAGGTCGAGGTCTATACGACCACCATCGTCTCGGGCGCGACGGACAGCTCAGACATCCGCGGCACGACGGATTTCACGTCGAACACCCAGGACCGCATCAGCATGTCCAGCGTGCCGATGATCGAGCCGTCGCACGTCGTCGGCCTGCCCAAGGGCCAGTGCTTCGCGCTGCTGCAGGGCGGCCAGCTTTGGAAGGTACGCATGCCGCTGCCGGCGCCGGACCCGGATGAAGTGATGCCGGCGGACCTGCAGCAACTGGCCGGGTACATGCGCCAGAGCTACAGCGAAGCCACGCAGTGGTGGGAGTTCACCAGCTCGTCGGCTTTGCAGGATGCAGCCTTGCCCGACGACCTGCTGGACGATGCCGCTGCGGCCGAGCCCGGCGCGGTGGCCACCGGCGCCGACGATGGCGCGGGCAACGAGGCCGTGCCATGAAGGATGCCGCCTCGACCGCGCAGCGGGAGCAGAACCAACGCCAAGGCTTGATCGTCGGCACCATCACCTTACCGTTCCGGCTGCTCGGGGTGCTCATTGGCTCGCTGCTGTTCTCGATCGTGGTGGAGTGCGTCGGCATGCACCTGTTCTGGAATGACCAGGGCTGGCGCCACTCCCAGCAGATGCTGCAGTACGAACTCGGGCACCTGTCCAACCACTTCACGCGCAGCGTGGTGGTGCAGGAGCCCGGGCGCACGGCGCACGAGTTGGTGGATACCGGGTACGAGTGGGTGTTCGTGCGCTCGGGGTTGCTGGAGCGCATGAGCCAGACCGCCGAGCGCGTCCGCGCGCCCAGCCACGGGCAGAGCAGCAACTTCCGCTACTACATCAGCCAAGTCTATGTCTGGGCCGAAAGCTACCTGATCGCTGCGGCCTTCACGACGCTCACCTTCCTGGTGCGCCTGCTGGTCTTGGTGCTCACGCTGCCGCTGATCCTCACGGCGGCATTCGTCGGCCTGATTGACGGCCTGGTGCGACGGGATGTGCGCCGGTTCGGCGCGGGCCGCGAATCCGGCTTCATCTACCACCGCGCGAAGGCCAGCCTGATGCCGTTGGCCGTGCTGCCTTGGGTCACCTATCTCGCTCTGCCCATATCGGTGCATCCTCTGGTCATCCTGCTGCCCAGCGCGGCGTTGCTGGGGATGGCAGTCAGCCTGACCGCAGGCAGCTTCAAGAAGTACTTATGAGGTGACACGGGCGGCACTGCTCTGCAAAGCCGTGTGCCGTTCATCGGTTCTGCAGGGTATCAAGAGCAGCATCCAATGCCGTAACAGCCTCGACGACCGTTCTTACCGTCGCCCGATCGAACTCATGATCGCGCTGAGCGTCGTGCACACCGCTATTGAGGTAACCCCATTCAATACTCGTACCGCTGACATTGAGCAGCCTGACCAACGCCCCCACGGCATCCGGCGCACCCGCATGTTGCGCCGCGATACGCTCGACGGCCGACCGCAACTTGGTGCATTTATTGTTCAGCTCCCAAGGCGCGCGGGGCCCGCTCAGCTTGATGTCGATCCGGCCGTCCGTCCGCCGACCCAGCCACGTCCACAGGCGGTCCGTCAGACTCTCCAGCGCCGGCCGGGCCTGACGCAGTGCCTCGCGTTTCTCGTCAGCCGCCAACGCCTGCTGGGCCAGAAGAACATAGTTCTTCGCTGGCGGGTCGCTGTCGACCCGCAGTTCGTGCTCTCCCTGATGCGGGAGAAACTTGTAGCGCTTGATGGCGCCAGCGCGCCGGGCGCCCAGCTCCTGCTGGATGCGATGCAGGAATTCCTCGGCGTGCGAGGTGAGGATGACCTGCTTACCGTCGAGCAGGCCATCCTCGAAGAAGGTGCGCCAGATGCCGTCGCGGTGGTCATCGTCGATCGCATTGACGACGTCATCAAAGATGACGACGGGACAACCCTGCGCGATATTTTTGGCGAGCAGTATCGCCAGGCCGAGGCACTTGATGTGCCCCTCGCTGAACACGATTAGCGCGTCGTAACGGACACCCGGCTCCCCAGCGAACTCCACCTCGATCTTGCCGTTCTCGGCCACTGGCAGCCACAGCGCGTGCAGCAGATCGCCGGGCGGATCGGCCCGGTTGAATGCGTTGTAGAGCTGGCGCGCTTGTTCTCCCAGCCCTTGGAGCAGCACACCTGGAAGTGCGGCAAGGTAGGCCTGAATCTCGGGCAAAAAGCCGTCGTAGGCAACCTTGACCCGCTGATGGTGCGCCACCACCGCCACTTCCGCAGCAACGACCTCGATCAGTTCGCGGTTCGCCTCGTCGAACTGGGCGACGGTCTGGCGGGCAGTGGCCAGATCCTGATCGGCCGCCCCCCGCAAGGTGCGCAGTCGTTGGACCTCCAACTGGTGCTGCTGTAGGCCATCTCGCTCCTGTGCCAATGCGCCGCGCTGGGCATGCACTTCCCGCGCCTGCGCGTCGACCCCTTCAATGATCTCGGCGATCCGCAGCAGAGCGTTCCAGGCACGTCGATCTCCATCGACCCAGGCACCAAGCCAATTGCCGGCCGCAGTGGGAGGCAGCAGCGGCAGGCCAGCACCCTGTGATTCGGCCGGACAGGCAACGGCACCCGCCGTTACCACGCGGCGCATCTCCTCCCACAGAACTCGGACCGCCTCGCTCAACTGCGTGCGATGTCCGGTCTCCTGCTGTTGGAGGGCAGCCAGTTGAGCAAGCTGCTCCAGGCCCGCGCGTGCCTTCGCGAACGGATCCTGCGCCACAGCGGCCAGTGCAGTTCCACAGGCGGGGCAAGCCGTCGCCCCGTCCGCCAGCGCCAACACGGCCTCGTAGAGCTTCGCGTATGACACCTCGCCGGCGCGGGCGGCAAGCTGCCCGGAAGACGCCCGCCACAGTCCCTGGATCCGATAAGCCTCTGCCAACAACGCCTGCAGACGGGCCTGCGTCACTTCATAAATGGCAGGCGGGTTGGCGTCCAGTTGTGCCTGGACGTACGGCAGCCGCCCTTGTTGCTGCGGTGTGCCGAGCAGCCAGTCGACGCAGGCCTGGTAGGTCGCGCCAGGCCACATGCGCTGCGCCAAGGCCTGCTCTAGGGCCTCGACCGCAGCAATCTTCTGCGGATAGGCGGCGATCGTCTGCTCGGAGTTCGCCAACTGTACGCGGCGTTGTGCCAGCTGCGCAGCTTGGACACCGGTGAGCATCAGGTCCTGATCAAGCAAAGGGTTGAAGCCCCGCACGAATTCGCTGAACTGGTCCACGCCGAACAGGGTTGCGATCAGTTGCCGCTGGTCGCCCGGCGTCCGCGCGGCGATGCGGGCGAAGTCGTCAAGGCGGTTCTTCTCGATGAAGCAGAAGCGGTATTCGGCTTCATCTGGCTGGACGGCCTGGGGCTGGTCTTCCGCCCGGGACGATAGGACAGGCGCGACATGACGGCGCAGGCGAGCGTTGTTGCAGTACGTCCGCTGGTCGACCCGCTTGGCCTGCGCTTCGCTGATCGAACCGAGCATCGCCACTTCCAAGGCTTCGCAGAAGCTGCTCTTGCCGGTGCCGTTGGCACCGTAGACCAAGGTGATGTCATGGCTGAGGTCGAACGTCTCCTGCCGCATGAATCCTCGAAACGGCCCGACTTCGAGCTGGTGCAGTCGCCCGAGCGCCGGCCCGTTTTCGGGGCCGCGCGCGTCCCCGTTGTAGGCGACAGGCATCTGCGCCAGATGCGCGATGGCCAGCGGCGCCAAGCGCGTGGAGCGCCCCCGGCGTGCAGCACCGACCTCGGCCAGTGGCTGCAGGTGATCGAGCACCAGGTGCGCCAGCCGGCGCACGTCGTCGTGCACGTGCCGCTGCGCCAAGTGCGCTAGGAACCGGTGGTACTCCGAACGTATGCTTGCCACAGCGACCCCTCACTTGGTCAACCACTGACCGTAAGCCTCCACATCGATCATGGGGACCGTTCCACTGAACTGCAGCTGCGCGATCAGCTTGAAAAGAAACGCGGTCGCCGGCTTGTTTTCGTTGGTGTAGCCGTACGCGCCGCTGGCTTGGTCATAGAAAAAGTGCCCGTGGGCGGCAACGCATCCGATGTCCAGACGCCCCTCGGTGAGGTTTGCGTTCAGCGCCTTGTCCATGGATGGGCCCAATGCTGGACTCCATTCGCTCTCGAAGGTGAGCAAGCCACCCAGAATCGGAATCAACGGCTTCGCTGGGTAGGTCCCGCCAGCGTGCGGGATCGGCAGGCTCGTGCGGTGCAGCCTGCGCACACTGGCGACCTTCTCCTGGGCATAGGCCACAAGCCCCGCGTCAGCCGTCTGCTTGGCCTCGAACACGGCGTACACGCTTTCGGCTGGGATGATCGTCTCGTTCTCGTAGGTGAAGATAAAAGGCGAATATTGCCGATCAAACACCACCACATCGATCTGCTGGCTGAAGTTCCCCAGGCTGTCCACCACATGCGCCTTGGCCGCCTGGTACCGTTTGGGCAGATAGGTATCCAGCATGTCGATCCAGACGTTCTCGCTCGCATCCCCCTTCGTGCCCGGGTGACCGAAGGTCTTGCGTACTACGGACAGGCGCTGCTGGATGTCCTCGTGCAAGGACGACAAGAGTTGGGAAAGCGACCACTGGGACATGTTGTACCTCGATTGGACGTATGGCAGCCGACGGGGTCAGGAAAGCGGGAACTTGGGGCCAAACAGCGCACGCCAGGCTCGAAGCGCTTCGAGATTGCGACCGCGACGCGCGTGGTCGATGGCGACACTTGCGTCCTGGCTCGCTTGCGACAGCAGTTGCTGCGCGCGCTGCTTGCGCGCAGCGTCCATGTCGTTGCTGATCGCCGGCCCGAGGCCGGCCGGGTCAGGCCACTCGTCATGGACACGATCAGCGAGCGTGGCAAAGAATGACTGGATCTCGCGATCGAACGATCCACCCCAGCCGCCGTAGAGACATTCCAGTGCCATCACCTCGATAAGGAATGAGGGCTTCACCGGCTTCTGATCGCCGTGCTTGGGATTGTTGTTCCAGTACTTCACCATGCGCACGAGACCTTTCCACTCATTGCCATAGGCTTGGTGCGCTGCGGTCGCCTTGTCCTTATGGATCTCCGGGTCCGTCTTGATCCACTTTCCGGACGCCGAATCGGGGATCTCATACTGGTCGCCGGTGTCGAATGCGGGCACCGCATCCACGCTGACCACCCGGTAGTCCGTGTTGTCCTCCGCGTCGATGTGAACACCGAAATCCACGTTGATCGAGCGCGCCTGTTTGCGCACGGCTGCCGAACCGTATTTCTCCACCAATGCAGAGTGGAAATCATCCAGCACTGCCGATGCGGCCTTGCCGTGGTAATGCTTCTCCGAGTCCTTCAGCACGAAGAAGATGTCGATATCCTTGAGCGGCTTCGTCTTCGTGTATCGAGCATAGGAGCCGGTCAGGAAGCTGCGCGCAATACCGAATTTCGTCTGCAGGTAGTCCCGCACTTCGTTCTGGCGCTGCGAGGCATTCTTCTGCTCGCGCTCGTTGAGTTCCAGGCGCGACTTGAACTTGCGAAAAGCTTCATCGATCGACAGCATCAGCGTTGCCTCCAATATCCAGCCTGACCCGCCAGGCCGCTGTGTTCCACAGTCGAGCCCAGGCTCTGCTTGACCATCCCATCCGTCGAGCGATAGCTTCCTTTGCTCCACCCATCCACGTCAGGCCGCCCGGGCTTTGTATCAAGCATGACTTTGTACTTAGCCTGCGATGGCAACAGCCCAGCCTTCTTGATCGCGTATTTCAACTGCTCGGTATCTGTCCAGAAGCTGCCGTCGCCATCGGACCACCCATACACGATGTCGATATCCCATCGGGTCACAAGCTTGTCGGTTGCCGGGTTGTAGATCTCCAGAATCACCTTGCGCAGATCACCGGTCCCGAGCCACGTCTTGATGGCTCGGGTATTGCTCTCCCAGCGATCCGCAAAGTGCTCGGGGTCCAGCCCACTGAGCAGGATGATGTCTTTCAAGCTCTTGAGGATGTTGTCGGTCACATAGGTAACCGAGTGCGTGTACGAGTAGGTGGCGACGGTGCTCATGACTTGAGGAAACCTCCGAGGTCGAGCGACAGCGCTTGCCCAGCATCGTCCTGCGCCTGCGTGGCAATTCCTTGGCTCAAGTCCCGTGCAATGATGCGAGAACTGTGCTTTTTGAGCGCGGTTTGCACCCAGCCGAGCTGCTCCTTCGGACACGGCAGCGAGACTCCCCAGTCTCCCTTCAACGGCTCGAACCCCAAGACTTCTTCGTTGGCATCATCACCATCGATCGCGTCTTCGTCGAAGAGGCAGTAGATCCTGGTCCGTGGTCCATCGCATGTCGCAACGATGGGCGCGCTCTTGGGTGCCTGGTCGGCGATCAAGCTGGCGGCCACGCCCGCCACGGCCCTGAGTTCAGAGCGAGCCGTGCCGTCCTTGCCCTGAGTGAGCAGTTCGACAATGGCATCCCACGTCTGCAACGCATCGCGGTGCGGCGAGCTGCGAAACGTCCGGCTGACAACGGTGGTCATTTTTGCGTCCCTCCTTGAAGGCGCATTTGCTTTGCCTGTCGTATCGCACTGCGCAGGTGCTCTACGGAAAGCTTGTTCGGATCGATAGCCACTTGCGGGTCGGCCGCGAGGGCGTTGGCTACGACCTTGCGAATGGCCCGACCATCCAATCCGACGCACTCGCCAGCACACGCGTCGAACTGGTGAGCCGAGGAAAGCTTGCCAATCCCCGGAAATGTCTTTGCCAGGCCATTCAGGCAGTCCACCAGGATCTGCTTGCAGGCATCCTTGCCGGGCAGTGGCACCTCCATCACCATGTCGCAACGAGATAGGAAGGCACTGTCGACGGCCTGTGGGAAGTTGCTGGTGGCCACGAACAGCAGATGCGGGTTGCGTTCGGCCATCATGTCCAACTGCACCAACACCGCATCGGTGGCCCGGTGCACATCAACCGGGTTGGCTTCCAGGCTGAGCTTGGCTCGATCAGCCGCAAGCGTTTCGACCTCGTCCAGAAGGACGATCGTCGGGCCCGCCGCTGCGGATTCTGCGATCGATTGCGAGAACAGGTCTGCCACGGCGCGTTGAGTCTTTCCCATTGCAGAGCTCGTCAGCGTGTGAGGCTCCACTTCCAGCAATCGAAACTTCGCAGAAGAAAAAGATTCGGCCACACGATGCGCCAAGCCCCGTGCCAAGGAGGTCTTCCCAGTCCCCGGTGGGCCGACCAACAAGATCACGCCGTGCAGGGGGAGTACCGTGCGCTCCACCTTGGGGCGCACCGTGAAGTTGACGATCGCTTGTGACAGCAACTGTTTTTTGATGGCTTCGTCCATCACGATCGAATCCCACAAGTCACCCAGCGACTTGTCCGGCAGCTTCCAGCTTCGATGGATGCCTTTCGGCAAAGTGGCGTCTGATGAAGGATTCTTGGTCATCCGTGGCTCTCGGCGGGTCAGAGAATGGTGCGATAGGTCGCCAGCACCTTGGTCGTTTGCACAAGGCCTTGGCGCAGCAGGATTTCGAGATAGCGGTCCACATCGATCGGCGGATGCTTGAGTTGGGCACGCTGGCGCTGCGCAGCCGACACTACGGCGGCCGCATCCAGATCCAGCAGGTTGTCCACAAACTCATCGGGGTGCTGCGATTCGATGCCGTACGGAGCCAGCAGATCGTTCGGGAAATCCCGTTCGTTGAACGTCACAATCACGCTCGCACCGCAGCGAATCGCCGCAGCCAGGACGTGCCGATCGTCCGGATCGGGCAATGTCAGGCCTGCCACGAGCGCTTCGTAGCCCTCCACCAAGCCGTCCGGAATGGCCCTGTCCATGAGATCCGACGTCCTGTCGACCTGAACCCGGGTGAGATCGGGGCGGTTGATCAACAGGTTGCGTTTCCACTCCTCATGAATGGCTTGGCTCCACCGCGCCCGGAAGCGGCCAGACAGGCCGAGCCACATCAGGAAATCCCGCAGTGGCGCGGGATATAGAACGCACGCGTCGTAGACGGCGGTGAATGGGGAATGCCTCATTCGTATCCCATTCCCAACTCTTGCGACTGCTGAGCGAGTTCGGCCATCGCCTGCTCACTGGCGCGCTCGCGCGCTTCCTTGTACTGCATCAGATCGGCGAACCTCACCCTGCGGTGCTTGCCGGTGCGATGAAATGCCAACACCCCATCTTCTAGCAGCTTGACG
The DNA here is from genome assembly GCF_001815235.1 of Pseudomonas sp. HMSC065H01. NCBI lineage: Bacteria > Pseudomonadati > Pseudomonadota > Gammaproteobacteria > Pseudomonadales > Pseudomonadaceae > Pseudomonas > Pseudomonas sp. HMSC065H01. Next base: position 206,244 of record NZ_KV819873.1, read on the forward strand.
AAATGGGGACGGGACACGTTGAGCAAGTCCGCCGCCTCTTGGGTCGTCAGCTCTGCATGGACGGGCACCACCTTTACTGCATTGCCATCGGCCAACTCGGCCAGGATGTCGACCAGCAGGCGCAACGCCGAGGTAGGCAGTTCCACCTGATGAGCCTGTTTGTGGTCATCAAAGATCTGGATGTGCTGCGTCTCGAACTGGGTTGCGAGGTAAGCCGCCAAGGCACGTTGACCCTGGACGGCTGCCTTAACCTCTCCCGCGGCGGGAAGGGTCATCTTGGATTGGGCAGTGGCGGTGGTCATGGGTAGCTCCTAAGCGAAAACGGTTGCAGAGCCGATCATATTCGAAACACTCGAAAAACGCAATAATCGAAACGCGACCCGGGCTTTTGTAGGTTCGCTCGCGGCATGCCCAATCCGGTCGTCCGCCAGTTCCTATTGTTTGCGGCCTAAAACAGCCCTGATCTCCACGATCACCCCATTGCTGATCACACAGGAATGGCGCGATGGTGGCTTCGATCTGGCTACGCGCCGCGCATCGCGGCGTACCCACTCTTCTCGTGACGGCCCTCCTGCTGGGTCAGTCCCCGATGGCCTTGGCCGAGTCCCCTGCGCAGCGCCAGGAGCTGGTCGCCGCACTGCGCCAGCTCGACGCGCTGGAGCGCACCGTCGCGGACAGCGCCGCGCATGCCCCCATCCAGCCGGGCGAGCGCTACCACTTCGACTACCCGCGGCTGCTGGCTGACCTGGCGCGCGTTCGCGCCGGCATCCAGTTTCACCTGACGCCATCGCGCGCTCAACCGCGCGACCCCTCCGAACTGGCCGGCGACTACCGCACCGAGCGGGCGACCGAGCCGCTGCCGGCGACGACTGCGGAGGGCAAGCAATGAACGGCGCCCAGGTCTCGGCATTTCAAGCCAACAGCGGTATCGCGCCTTCCGCGATGGCGACCGTCCTGGTCGGCGTCGTGTTCGCGGTCCTGCTCGTCTGGGGCGTCTGGGCCATCCGAACGGCCTACGTGGGGTGGTCCGAAAGCCGCCTCAACCAGCGCCAGTTCCTCGGCGTCTGCATCCGCTTCGTCGCGATGTACCTCGTCCTGAGTTTCTTCCTCCTGTCCTGACCTGAAAGGCCCGACCATGCACAACCGCATCCTCACTTCCCGCTTTGCCCAGCGCGCCGCCGTGGCCCTGGGCGCCGCCGCGCTGCCGGCGCTGTCGTTCGCACAAGGCCTGCCGCAGTTGGAGAACCCGACGCGCGGCACCGGCAACGGCATCATGGAGACCATCCGCAACTACGGCTACGACATCATCATGCTCGTGGCCCTGCTGGTGGTGGCGTCGATGTTCATCGGCGTGTGCTACCACGCCTACGGCACCTACGCGGAAATCCACACCGGCCGCAAGACCTGGGGCCAGTTCGGCCTCACGGTCGCCATCGGCGCCGTGCTGCTCGTGATCGGCATCTGGCTGCTCACCGAAGCCACCGGCATCCTGTAAGGCGAGGCCGGTATGTCCGAGCAGCAGCACGTCCGTGCGGACGGGACCGTGACGTTCCTTCCGCATCGGCTCAACCGCCACCCCGTTGTCGTGCGCGGCCTCACTGCCGACGAGCTGTGGATCTGCTGCGGCCTGTCCGGCGCTGCCGGCCTGCTGGTCGGCGCGCCGCTTTCGTGGGTGTTCCGCACGATCGCCATCGCACCGACGTTCGTCGTCCTGGGCGTGGCGCTCGGCGTCTTCATCGGCGGCGGCATCCTGCGCCGCCTCAAGCGCGGGCGCCCCGACACCTGGCTGTATCGGCAGTTGCAGTGGCGCATCGCCACGCGCCATCCGCTGATGGCCGGCTGGGTGGGCGGCCACGTGCTGATCTCGCGCTCGGGCTTCTGGTCCACCCGCAGGAGCATGCGATGAGCCGCTTCAAAAACGAGATTACCCACCTGCAGGCGCACATCAAGACCTTGCGCCTGGGCGCGGGCGCGCTGGTCATTGTCGCCCTGGTCATGGGCGGCGGCTGGTGGAGCGCGCCGCGCGACCTGACCATCCACGTCCCGCCCGACCTGCGCTCTGGCAGTACCCGCAAGTGGTGGGAAGTGCCGCCCGAATCGGTCTATGCGTTCACGTTCTACGTGTTCCAGACGCTGAACCGCTGGCCGACCAATGGCGAAGAAGACTACTCGCGCAACCTCCACACGCTCTCGCCGTACCTCACCCCGTCCTGCCAGGCCTTCCTGCGGGCGGACTATGACTACCGCCGCTCCACGGGCGAGCTGCGTCAGCGCGTGCGCGGCATCTACGAGATTCCCGGCCGCGGCTATGGCGACGACCCCACGGCGCGCGTGCGAACCGTGTCCGATCGCGACTGGGTGGTGACGCTGGACATCACGGCGGACGAGTACTACGGCGCCGAGCAGGTCAAGCGCGCCCTGGTGCGCTATCCGATCAAGGTCACGCGGGTGGACGTCGATCCCGCCCGCAACCCGTTCGGCCTGGCGCTGGACTGCTACGACGGCGCGCCCCAGCGCATCAGTGCACCGGAGCCGACGCGCCCGGCGCCGAGTGGCCTGTCTCCGCAAGCGCCTCAAGGAGGAAATACCCCATGAAGCATCCTGTATTCGCGCTGCTGGGGCTACTGGCCGTGGCCGCGGCACCCGTCGCCCATGCCGTGGAGATCCTGCGCTGGGAACGCATGCCACTGGCAGTGCCGCTGAAGGTCGGTCAGGAACGCATCGTGTTCATCGACCGGAACGTGCGCGTGGGCGTGCCCGCGGGCGTGGGCGAACGCCTGCGCGTGCAGAGTGCGGGCGGCGCGGTGTACCTGCGCGCCAGCGAGCCGATCGAGCCCACGCGGTTGCAACTGCAGGATGCCGACACGGGCGCGCTGATCCTGCTGGACATCGCAGCCGAACCGCCCAAGGACGGGGAAGCCGAGCTGGAGCCGGTGCGCATCGTCGAGGGCGACAGCGCACCGGGACGCTATGGCGAGCAGGCCGACAGTGCCGAGGCGCCGGCACGCGCCCAGGGCCAGGCAGGTGCGCGGACCGCGCGGCGCGAAACCCCGGTCCCTGTCGTGCTGACGCGCTTCGCCGCGCAGAACCTCTACGCACCGCTGCGCACCGTCGAGCCGCTTCCGGGCGTCATGCGGGTCAACCTGCCCCGCGACCTCGACCTGGACACACTGATGCCAACGCTGCCGGTGCGCGCGGTCGCGCTCGCGTCGTGGCGCCTGGAAGACCAATGGGTGACTGCCATGCGCCTCACCAACACCGGCGCCGACTGGGTCGCGCTCGACCCGCGCGTGCTGCAAGGCGATTTCCTCACCGCCACCTTCCAGCACGAGGCGCTGGGCCCGCGCGGCACACCCGAGGACACGACCGTCCTGTACCTGGTCACGCGCGGCCGCGGCCTCGCGCAGTCGCTGCTGCCGGCGATTCGCCGCTTCGACCCTGCCGTGCATCTGCCGCAGCCGGACGGCGACGAGAACGCCAAGGAGGCCCGCCATGCGCAGTAACGGCCTGCTCAAGTGGCTGATGATCCCTGTCGCCATCCTGGTGCTGTTCGTCGGTATCCGGCTGTTCTCGGGTGGAGGCAGCACGGCGCCACCCGCGGCGGACAACGGCGCCCAGCTCACGCCCGAGGAAATGAAGGCGTTGGGCATCGAAGGCGACACCCCGCGCGACACCGTGGCGACGCTCGTTGCCCAAGTGAAGCAGTTGCGCACCGAGCTTCAGACCGCGCTCTCGGACAACAAGTCGCAGCGTGAAGAGAACCAGCGGCTGCGCCAGCGCGAGAACTCCATCGACCAGCGCATCAACTCGGCGCTCGAATCCGAGCGGTCCAACCTGCGCCGCGACCAAGAGCAGGCGGCCAGCGCGCGCCAGCAGACCGAAGGGCTGCTCGCCGACCTGCAACGGCGCCTGGACAGCATCGGCGGGCGCGGCGGCGGCCATGCGGACCTGCCCGTGGGCCTGGGGCTGCAGGGCGGCGACGAGGCCGGCATGGAGGGCGGCGTGCGGTGGGTCGAGCCGGACGACGCAAAGCCCGCCGAGGGGCGCAACGGGGGGCGTGGCGCGAGCGGCGGCATGAGCTTCCCCACTAGCTTCGGCCCGGCGCAGAGCACGCTCGAAACCACCGCTGAAACCGTGGCCAACGCGGGCGCCCGCGCCGCCGGAGTCAAGAGTGCCAAGCCGGTCTATACCGTGCCGACCAACTCGACGCTAATGGGATCGGTGGCGATGACGGCCCTGATCGGCCGCGTGCCGATCGACGGCACGGTCAACGATCCCTATCCGTTCAAAGTTCTGGTCGGGCCGGACAATCTGACCGCCAATGGCATCGACATTCCCGACGTGGCCGGCGCCGTGTTCAGCGGCACCGCCTCGGGCGACTGGACGCTCTCGTGCGTGCGCGGTCAGGTGCGCAGCATCACGTTCGTCTTCAACGACGGCACGATTCGCACGATCCCCGAAGACCGCGAGGGCAACCAGCAGAACAACCAACAGCGCGACGGCTTGGGCTGGATCAGCGATCCCCACGGCATTCCTTGCGTCAGCGGCGAGCGGCGCAGCAACGCCCAGCAATACCTCGGCTCGCAGGCCCTAATCACCGCGGCCGGTGCCGGTGTGGCCTCGCTCATCGAGAGTGACAGCGGTCGCATGTCCTATGTCGGCTCGGACGGCTCCATCGGCACCGTGGGCATCACCGGCCAAGAAGCGGTCGGCCAGATTCTCGCGGGCGGTGTCCGGGACATGTCGGCCTGGGTCAACAAGCTCTACGGCCAAGCCTTCGCCGCCGTCTATGTCCAACCCGGCGCCAAGGTTGCCGTCCACCTCGAAAAGCCGCTCGCCATCGACTTCGATCCCGAAGGCCGCAAGGTCGATCACCGCGCAGGAGAAAGCCATGCCCTTGAACTTGACTAACCTGGCCCGTGGCCTAGCACTGGCCCTCGCCGTCGCGGTGCTCGCCGGCTGCGCCACCAGCAAGGAAAAGCTGTTGACCCACGGTGACCGCACGATGATGGACATCTGGCAGCAGGAGGCCGGCGACGGCGGTGGCGCAGCCGGACGGAACGCCGGCCGCCAACTGCTCGATGCGCGCCAGAGCCTGCGTCGGCCGCTGACCGACGCCGATATGCAGGCCGCACCTGCCGAGCAGATGCGCTACACGCGCACCGCCCGCAACGAAGTCCATCGCCAGTTCCAGCGCCTGCCCAATCCCGATCTCGTGATGTACGTGTACCCGCATCTGGCCGGCACCGATCCCGTGCCGGTGCCCGGCTACACGACCGTCTTCCCGCTGTACCAGCGCATTCAGTACGCGATGCCGGGCGAGCGCGTGGAGGACTACTGATGCGGTGGAAACTTCCCTGGCCGAAGCTGGCGGGCGCCGGCACCAGCGGCACGGCCGGCGATGAGCAGCCGAACCGCTGGCAGTGCCACATTGAGGCCTTGCGCCAGGCCGGCATCCCCGAACCCGGCTCGGCAGTCCGGGGCCGCAAGCCGGCGACGGAGGCCGACGAGCAGGCGCTGTACGACGTCGCACCATCCTTCGTGGAACTGCTGCCCTGGGTGGAGTTCTTGCCCGAGTCGAAATCGATGCTCCTGGAGGACGGCCAATCGGTGGCGGCGTTCTACGAGCTGGTGCCGCTGGGAACCGAAGGCCGGGAACCCGGCTGGCTCGCGCATGCCCGTGACGCCTTGGAGAACGCACTTCAGGACAGCTTCGATGAGCTGGACGAGAACCCCTGGGTGCTCCAGCTCTATGCCCAGGACGAGCCGAGCTTCGACCAATACATGCAGACCCTGGGCGAGTATGTGCAACCGCGCGCCCGCGATACGGCCTTCACCGAGTTCTACCTTCGCTTCTTCGGTCACCACCTGCGCGCAGTAGCCAAGCCGGGCGGCCTGTTCGAGGACACGGTGGTTACCCGTCTGCGCTGGCGGGGGCAGACACGGCGCGTGCGCATGGTGGTCTATCGCCGTGCCACCGGGCAGGCAAGCCGCCGCGGCCAGACGCCCGAGCAGATGCTGAACATCGTCTGCGACCGCCTGTGTGGCGGGCTGGCGAACGCCGGCATCCAGGCACGGCGCATGGTCGCAGCCGACGTCCACGACTGGCTGCTGCGGTGGTTCAACCCGCGTCCCACGCTACTCGGGTCTGGCGCTGGGGATCGGGAGCGCTTCTACGAGTTGGCGCGCTACCCGGACGAGACCGAGGCCGGCGAGATCGAACTGGCGAGCGGGCGGGATTTCAGCCAGCGGTTGTTCTTCGGGCAGCCGCGCTCGGACGTGGCGCAAGGGGCCTGGTATTTCGACGGCATGCCGCACCGCGTGCTGATCACCGACCGGCTGCGCATGCCGCCCGGCACCGGGCACCTGACCGGCGAGACCCGCAAGGGGGACGCGATCAACACGCTGTTCGACCAGATGCCCGAGGACACCTTGATGTGTCTCACGATGGTCGCCACGCCGCAGGATGTCCTGGAATCGGATCTGAACCACCTGGCGAAGAAGGCCGTGGGCGAGACGCTGGCGTCGGAGCAGACCCTCAAGGACGTGCACGAGGCCCGCTCCCTGATCGGCAGCGCGCACAAGCTCTACCGGGGCACGCTGGCGTTCTACCTGCGCGGGCGCGACGAGGCGGAACTGGATCGGCACGGCCTGGACCTGGCGAACGTCATGCTCAACGCCGGCCTGCAGCCGGTGCGCGAGGACGACGAGGTGGCGCCGCTCAACAGCTACCTGCGCTGGCTGCCGTGCTGCTACAACCCCGGCAAGGATCGGCGCCGCTGGTACACGCAGCTGATGTTCGCCCAGCACGCGGCGAACCTGTCGCCGGTGTGGGGCCGCGCCCAGGGCACGGGGCACCCCGGCATCACGATGTTCAATCGCGGAGGCGGAGCGATTACGTTCGACCCCTTGAACAGGTTGGATCGGCAGATGAATGCCCATCTGTTTCTGTTTGGCCCTACGGGCTCGGGCAAGTCCGCCACGCTCAACAACCTGCTGAACCAGGTGACGGCCATCTACCGGCCGCGGCTTTTCATCGTGGAAGCCGGCAACAGCTTCGGCCTGTTCAGCGACTTCGCGCGGCGCCTGGGCCTGACCGTGAACCGGGTCAAGCTGGCCCCCGGATCGGGCATCAGCCTGGCGCCGTTCGCCGACGCACGCCGGCTGATCGAAACGCCCAGCGACGTGCAGACGCTCGATGCCGATGCCCTGGACGAAGACCTGCCACCGGATGCCTCGGCCATGGAGGCGGATGAGCAGCGCGACGTGCTCGGCGAACTGGAGATCACGGCACGGCTGATGATCACGGGCGGCGAAGACAAGGAAGAAGCGCGGATGACGCGGGCCGACCGCTCGCTGATCCGCCAGTGCATCCTCGACGCCGCCGAACAATGCGTGGCGGAGAAGCGCACCGTGCTCACGCGCGATGTGCGCAATGCACTGCGCACCCGTGGCCAGGACCCGACGTTGCCCGAGATGCGCCGTGCGCGGCTGCTGGAGATGGCGGACGCGATGGACATGTTCTGCCAAGGCACGGACGGCGAGATGTTCGACCGCGACGGCACGCCGTGGCCCGAGGCCGACATCACGCTGGTCGATCTGGCGACCTATGCCCGCGAGGGCTACAACGCGCAGCTCTCCATCGCCTACATCAGCCTGATCAGCACGGTGAACAACATCGCCGAGCGCGACCAGTACCTGGGACGGCCGATCGTCAACGTGACCGACGAAGGTCACATCATCACCAAGAACCCGCTGCTCGCGCCCTATGTCGTGAAAATTACAAAAATGTGGCGCAAGTTGGGCGCCTGGTTCTGGCTGGCGACGCAGAACATCGACGACCTGCCACGTGCAGCGGAGCCGATGCTCAACATGATCGAGTGGTGGGTGTGCCTGTCGATGCCGCCGGACGAGGTGGAGAAGATCGCGCG
>NZ_KV819873.1:214274-332156 GCF_001815235.1 Pseudomonas sp. HMSC065H01
GACGAGGTGGAGAAGATCGCGCGCTTCCGCGAACTCTCGCCGGCGCAGAAGGCGCTGATGCTCTCGGCACGCAAGGAAGCGGGCAAGTTCACCGAGGGCGTCATCCTCTCCAAGAGCATGGAAGTGCTGTTCCGCGCCGTGCCGCCAAGTCTCTACCTCGCGCTCGCGCAAACCGAGCCCGAGGAGAAGGCAGAACGCTACCAGCTCATGCAGCAGCACGGCGTCAGCGAGCTGGATGCCGCCTTCAAGGTGGCTGAGAAGATCGACCGGGCACGTGGCATCGAGTCGCCGACCCTGGACCTGCCCTGAATCTGCCGTACACCGGAGAACGCCATGGAACAGAAACGTCCTTCCATTCCGATGCAGGTGCAGGCGTTCCGCCGTCGGCACTGGCGGCCCAGCTGGCCTTGGACAGTGGCCGCAGCGCTGGTTGCACTGCTGCTGATCTGGCTCGTGTCCCGTTGGCCCGGGCAGTTCACGCCTCAGACTTCAGCGCCAGTCAGCGAGACGCAGGTGGCTGGGCCTCCGTGGCAGATGGGCAATCCGGAAGGACGCTTCACGCTGACGCTCTACGCGGACCTCGAATGCCCGTTCTGCCGGTCCTATTTCCCAGTGCTCAAGCGTTGGGTGGCCGGCAATGCCGACGTGGCCTTGCAATGGCATCACCTGCCGTTGGCCGCGCATGAGCCGGCCGCGTCCGCGGAAGCGCGCCTGGCGGAATGCGCGGGCGAAGCCGGCGGCCATGCCGCCTTTTGGCAGGCCGTCGAGTGGGTCTATGCCCACACGCGCAGCGACGGCCAGGGCTTGCCCGAGGGCCTGCGCTACCCCGACCTTACGCCAGCCATCGAGCAGTGCATCGCGAGCGAGCGGCCCGACGCGGCGATTCGCACCCAAACTGCGGAAGCCACGCACAGCGGCGTGACCGCCACGCCGTCGCTGCGGCTGCACGATCGCGAAACCGGCAAGGCGGTCCTGCTGCAGGGTCCGATCGAGGGCGATGCCTTGCTGTCGGCCATGGACATGCTCGCGGCCGGCGATCCCGCCGCCACACCTACATCGGAAATGCCTGCCGACGTCGTTGGCGACATGCCCAGGTAGCCCCGGTCTTCAAGGCTACGGCGCAGTCCACTGCGCTGACCGCGACCCGTTCGCCTCGCATCCTGGCCGCGAACGATCACCGCTGCCGCGGTGATGGATGCACCTTGTTCATTCCCAGGAGGGCTTGCCCTCCCAGGGCGCGCGCCCTCCGATCTCACCGTCTGGAGGTTCGCCATGTCTTTCGTCGTCAATCTCCTGCCTGGAGTCGCTTTCCGCCATCGCTGCCCAGCACGAGGACTGGATCATCCAGCAAGCCATCGTGCTGCTGGACAGACGGGTCTTCAAAGCTGGACCGTGCCTCAGCCAACCGGCCGCTGTGCGGGACTACCTGCGCCTGAAACTGGTCGCCGAGCCCAACGAGATATTCGCCGCTGTGTTCCTGGACAGCATGCACCAGGTGCTGGCCTACAAGCCGTTGTTCAGGGGCACGATCAACGCGACTTCGGTGTATCCGCGTGTCGTCGTACAGCGTGTGCTGGAGTTGAATGCCGCCGCGGTGGTCTTCGCGCACCAGCACCCCTCGGGTATTTCCGAGCCGTCGAGCGCGGATCGCATGCTGACCCAGCAATTGCAGGCCGCGCTGGCGCTCATCGATGTGCGGGTACTGGATCACATCATCGTCGGCCAGGGTGCCCCGTTCTCCTTTGCGGAGTCCGGCCTGCTGTAAAGGTTGCACTGCTTCGTTGATCAGCGCGGAGGCTTCGGCCTCCGCTTTTTCTTCGCGGCTACGCAAGCAGGTATGCGGGGTGGCCACGATGCGCATTGTTTGTTGGGGCCGCATGGGGTTCGGCGTTTGACTATGGCCCTGATCAACTTCCGGGGCGCATGACATGCCAGCAGCTTTTACCCGGTTCGCACCAGGCTGGCGAACCCTTGGTCTGGCCGTGGCGCTGCCGGCGTCTCTGGCGGTGTTCAGCCCGGCCACCTTCGCCGCCGACGTGGTGGTCGTCACCGACAGCCGCCACCCGGTCAAGACCATGGGCGGCGAACGGCTGATCGAGCTGGACGAAGCGCCGCGCATCGAGGCCGAGCTTTCTGCGAATCTGCCCACCAACCCCGATCAGGCGACAGCCCTGGTCAAGCGTCGGCTGACCCAGGGAGGCACCGACCTTCAGCGGCGCATCGCAACGGCCTACCAGGGCGTGACCGACGCATGGAGCCTGGGCATCACCACCATCCCAGCTGTCGTGGTGGATCAACGCTATGTGGTCTATGGCGAGTCGGACGTGGCCCGCGCCATCGCGCGGATCGAACAGCATCGGAGGACCGAACCGTGATCCACCCATTCGACCTTCTGCGCCGCATGCGAGCTGCTGTCGCGTCCGTGCTGCTGCTTAGCGCCACGGGCAGCTACGCCCTGAACACGGCAACCATCGTGGGTTCAGTGGCTTCGCCCGATTGCCTGGAATACCGAGTGGTGGGCATCTGCTACTGGCTCTACTGCACCTGGACCGGCTGCACGGTGCGCACGTCCGTCAAGGTCAGGCACTACATCCCCGATGCGGTGGTTTCGTCCTACTCGAACACCGGAGAGAACCCCTGGGTCGAAGTGCGGGCGATGAGCATGCCGAACGCCTCGGCCCAGGCGGGCGGCGACGGCACCACTAACGAAGACCACGAAAACAACCTCGCCAAATTCAAAAACAGTGACGTCATCGGACACCCCGGCGGCGAGGTGTTCAACCAGTTCGCCTCGTCCTCTGGCTACTTCTGCCAAGGCGCGGGCACGGCCTTCATGCCGTATCTGCTCAGCACCCTGGACACGCTGGCCTGGCGCTACAACGTGCCCGAGATGGCCTACCCAGAGGCGTTGATTCCGGGCATGCGCGAGGTCGGTGCGCGCACCACGATGAACCTGTGGGGCAATGTCTATCCGCGCGGTGGCTTCCTGCATCAGACCGACGACCACAAATCCGGGGCCGTCGTGGCCCAGCGTGCTGGCGATGTCGTCACGCGTCGCGGGCAGATTCACGTGTACCAGCCGCTGCTTGCCAACGCCCGCGACGGCTACTGGCCGGCCGGCGCGCTGATGGAAGGTGATGCCACGACCGGCAAGTGGCAGGAGCTGACGCCGCGCCTGTCCAACACCTGCGTGGTGTTCCCCCATAGCGGCACGCTGACCCAGGCCCAGCAAGGCGACTACGCCTGGGCGTTATGGCGTCCCTATGCGTGCTGCGAACGCCGCGGGCAGGTGTTCCTTGGCAGCGTCGATTTCCTCTGAGGTGCCACGATGAAGCGTCCTGAACCGATGAACCTTTCCGCCAAGGTGTGCCACCTGCTGCGCCCGACGGCGCTGGCCGGCACGCTCGCTCTGGTCTGCGGCCTGGCGTGGGCGCAGGTCGGATACCAGAACAGCGGCCCCGTCCTCGGCGATGACGTCATGTACTCGATCGGTGGCGGCAGCGCGGTGTCCATGGGCCGCGCGGCCGGCATGCGCTCCATCGGGGTCGGCGTGGGGTGGAACAGCAACCTGATCTGCGGCGACATGAGCATCCAGACCACGCTGCGCAATCAACTGAACGGCATCACCAATGGCTTTCAGCAGATCATGAGCAACGTGATCCAGAGCGCGACCAGCGCGGTGGCATCGCTGCCGGCGCTGATCATTCAGCGCGCCGATCCGGGCCTGTACAACCTACTGACCAACGGCGTGCTGCAGGCGCGGCTGGACTTCGACCGCTCCAAGCTGACGTGCCGCGCCATGGCGGAAAAGATGGCCGAGACGGCGGGTGGCCAGCTTGGCTGGAGCCAGATGGCCGAAGGTATGGCCTTGCGTGACGCGGTTGGCAGCAACGATGCCGTGTCGGCCGTCGAGCAGGCCGAGACGCGCCGCGGCAACGACGGCGTTCCCTGGGTGGGCGGCAGCAATGCCGGTGGCGCAGGCCAGTCCGCCATCCGGGTGGTCGGCGACGTCACCCGCGCGGGATACAACCTCGTCAATGGTCGCGGCGTGACCGACACGTCCTCCATCTCACCCGCCAGTTGCGCGAGCCTGTCCTGCCAGACCTGGACGTCGCCGCAGCAGGCGACCGAATGGGCCACGCGGGTCCTTGGTGAACAGGTGCAGCGCACGTGCGACTCATGCACCAAGACCGAGACCGTTCCCGGCGTCGGGCTGACGCCGCTGATCCAGGAGGAGTACGAAACCAAGCTGGAGGTCCTGCAGGAGCTGGTTTCCGGCACGCGCAATACCACCTTCGAGAACTTGCGTGAGGCTGGTAGCACGTCGCTACCGATCACGCGCGGCGTCATCGAGGCGCTGCGCGACGAGCCGGACCAGGACTTGCTGGCGCGGCGCCTCGCGTCCGAGGTGGCGCTGTCGTCGGTGCTGGAGAAGGCACTGCTGCTCCAACGCACGCTGCTCACCGGCAAGAAAGAGCCCAACGTGGCAGCCAACGAGTTGGCGGTCGAGGCCGTGAACCACGAGAGCGACACGCTCGACCGGGAGATCCGTAACCTCAAGACCGAGCTTGAGCTGCGGCGCGAGCTGGCGAACAACTCGCCGATGGCGATCATCCAGCGCCATGGCACGCGCGCGGCAGGCTCGCGCGGCATCTATGAGGGCGATCCGGTGCCCGACCGCCTCGACCAGTTGCAGAAGGGCAATCCGGGAGGCCGGCCATGAGCGCGGCACGTATGACCTGGCGCCCCTTGCGCTGGCTGTTCAGCCGGCGTGCGGCGAAAGCACTGCTGTGGGCGGTGGTGCTCGTCGCCGCTGCCGTGGGCGCCAACATCGTCGGCATCTACCTGGTCGGGAGCGTGGCCGGCTGGGAGCGGTGGCTCGCGGCCGCATCGGGCTACTTCTTCGTGTGGCGGTTGTGCCTGTACGGGGCGACGGCCTATGGCTGGGTCTGGATGCGGCGTCGGCTGCTGGCGCGCGAGGACAGCACGCTGGCCCGACGCCGGCTGATTCGCGCTGAGGTCGCCGGCATTGTTGCCATCGTGGCGCTGGAAGCCAGCCTGTTGATGCAGGCCGCTTGAGGGGATCGAGGCCATGACGCTTTTCACGACCGACTACCTGGAGTACTACCTCACCCTCGTGTCCTGGATCGTCAACAACGGCATCTGGGCGGTCCTCGTATCCAGCGGGGTATTCGCGCTGCCTTTCGTCGCCATCATCGTGCAGGAGTGGTTGAAGGCCCGTGCGGAAGGCGCCGACGAGGGCAATAAAGGCGTGCTGAGCGCCGCCCGCATCGAGAACCGGGTCTTCGTCGCCATCGTGGTGGTGATGTTCGCCGGCATTCCGTTCATCGACGTGGACCTGAACACCATCCAGTACGACGGCTCGCGCTCGGCCCAGTGCCAGGTCAGCGTGGCGCAGCCCGCGGATACCGGCTGGTCGCAGTCCTTCAGCACCATCAACAGCCAGTCGGCGAAGGTGCCGGTGTGGTGGGCGTTCATGCACGCGCTCTCGCGCGCCGTCACTGGCGCCTCGGTGGCGGCAATTCCCTGCGGCACCGATCTGCGGCAGATGCGCATGGAGATCGACGCCACGCGCATCGATGACCCGGTGCTGGCTCAGGAAGTAGCGGATTTCTCGCGGGATTGCTATGGGCCTGCACGGGCCAAATTGTTCATGCAGCGTCCTCAGCTTGATGAGCAGCAGATGCACGACGTGACCTGGATCGGGTCCCGCTTCTTCACGGACACGGCCGGCTACTACGACAACTATCGCTCCAGCACACCGCGCACCGACTGGCCTTATGACAGCACCCGCGACGCCGGGCTGGCCCAGGTGTCCGGCGGCGGTGGCTACCCGACCTGCAGGCAATGGTGGGCCGATGGCAGCAACGGTCTGCGGGCACGCCTGCTGGGACAGGTGGACCCGAGCCTGCTCAACCGCCTGGCGGGCTGGGCCGGGTTCCTGAGCCGAGCCGAGGTAGACGACTCGGTGATCCGCACGATCGCGTCACCGCGGCAGCAGAAATTGAACCAGGGCAGCGTCTATACCGACTACGGCGGCCAGATCGACAAGACCCTGCCGAACATCGTGACGCGGGCCACGGGCGATGTCGGGATGGCAGTCGGCGCGATTGCCGCGTTTCCAGCCTTGGACGTCGTGAGACAGGCGCTGCCCATGGTGCTCGCATTGCTCAAGATGGCACTGGTCATCTGTATCCCGCTCGTGCTGGTCGTCGGCACCTATGACCTGAAGACAGTGGTCACGGTCAGCGCCGTGCAGTTCGCGCTGTTCTTCACGGACTTCTGGTTTCAGCTTGCGCGCTGGATCGATTCGACGATCCTTGACGCACTTTATGGCTGGGGGTTCGGCTGGAACCGGCCGCATACCAACTTCGACCCATTGGTGGGGCTGAACAACGCCTTCGGAGACATGCTCCTGATGTTCGTCACGGGCACGATGTTCATCGTACTGCCCACATTCTGGATCATGGCCTTGGCTTGGGCGGGCGTTCGTGCGGGTAACGTGCTGCAGGGCCTCGCTGGTGCCACCGGAGATGCTAAGGCCGCTGGCGGGAGGGGAGGAAGCATTGCAATCAATGCAGTGTCGAAGAAGTGATCACTGCTAGTCGTCCTCGACATGAGGATCAATGCGAAAACCGTCGTAGGTGTATAGGCCGAATCCTGCTGGTCCGTTTCGCCACTCTGGCTCGGGCAACTCTTCGCCTAGGTCGGCGTTGCGGGCCATCCAGGCAACGATCATGACGCACACCAGCAGCATGGCCAACCAGAAAGTGGTGTACAGCAGCACCCCGAGCGCAACCAGCTTGACCACCCACACGAGCGCGGTGGCGCCGGCAGCCGGCACCCCCTTGGACACCAACCAGCTCGATGCCCGGCGTTCGCCGCGCACGTAGGCACGCCATCCGCGACCCAAGGTGCGGCCAAGGCGTTCTGCGGTGCTGATGCGTGTCGTGGTGTTCATGGTCGTCTCCTGCTACTGAGGAATGCCTATTCCAGTTTGCTCCAATCCTGCTTGCTTGCCTGTATCAGCGCGTGCCAGTCGTCTGGTGGGTTCCCGCGTCCGAGCATCTTCTCGAACACGACATACGGGTCCGATTTGCTACCCGAAGACCGCAGGGTCTGTTCATCGTTGACCCAGGCGTACACAATGACCTTCGCCTTCGAGTCGTACCGGAAGAACAGCCGGAACCGCCGTCCGATCTTGGCCCTTCGCCAGTGGCGGTGGGCAGGTCCCAAGGTATTGCCCTGGCGGTACTCGTCGCGTGCCGGATCGCCTGGCACCACATCCAACATCAACTGGCTCAAGGCCCGGAAGAGCTTGACGTTGGCGTTGGACTCGAAGCCCGCCGGATCGTTCTCCTGCGCGCGCCTCGCGGCCGCATGCAGTTTCTGCAACTGCTCGATCACGCAGTCGTGGAAGAGCAGCGTCCAGCCATGCCGTTGCATCAGAGTTCCACTTTCCCGTCGATCTCCTCGTCCAGGTTCACACCGTGGCCAGCATGCTCCAGCATGGCGCGAGCCAGATCCTCGGGCAGGCCCTGGAGGTTCCGACCCGCTTCGATGTCTCGGGCCAGCAGGCTCAGGAACGCGCCGATGGCGGGATCCTCGTGCTCGGCATCGACGCGGGTGACGACGACTTCGCTGCCCCGCAGATCGAACGCGAGCTTGCCGCCGGCATCAACGCCGAGCGCCTGCCGGATAGGCTTGGGCAGCGTGATCTGGCCCTTGGAGGTCAACGTGGCGACTTCGTGGATGGCAGGCATGGCGGCTCTCCTGATTGCAATACCTGGATTGTAAGGAAATTTCCTTACCATGTCAATATGAGGCTTCACGGCGTTCTCCCGAGTCCAAGAATCGGCCCATCGTAGGGCGTGAACAGCCAGCCTTCCTGCATCAATCCGGCCCTGCCGCAACCCGCATTGGCGGTGGACGATCAGGACCCGTCGCTCTATACCCAAAGGCTGTAAAGGGCCGAAATGGCAAGGGAATGGGTTGCAAAGGGAAAGGCTCTATCCCGAAAAGGCAAAAAGGCCTCCCGCTCGGCCCGCGACAGGACACCCGCATGCTCTCTCTGTTCCAGCGAAAACGGCCCGCGGTCGCTACCGCTGCGACGCCACCTCCCGCATCCGACCTCCCGAAAGGGTTGATGCGGCCCGAGTCGGCCGCTTCGCTGCTGGCCACCCCGCGCCGGCAGAAGCTGCTGGAGCACATCTGGCAGCGCACGTCGCTCTCACGCAGGCAATTCGCCACCTTGTATCGGGCGCCACTGGAACGCTACGCCGAGCTGGTCCAGGCTTTCCCGGCTTCCGAGGCGCATCATCACGCTTACCCTGGCGGCATGCTGGACCACGGCCTGGAAATCGTCGCCTACAGCCTGAAACTGCGGCAGTCCCATCTGCTGCCCATCGGCGCCAGCCCCGAAGATCAGGCGGCGCAGTCCGAAGCCTGGACCGCCGCCATCGCCTATGCCGCGCTGCTCCATGACATCGGAAAGGTGGCGGTCGATATGCACGTCGAGCTTGCCGACGGCAGCACCTGGCACCCGTGGCACGGCCCGCTGCGCCAGCCATACCGATTCCGCTACCGCGAGGATCGCGAATATCGGCTTCACAGCGCTGCGACCGGCTTGCTCTATCAGCAACTGCTCGACCGCGATCTCCTGGACTGGCTCAGCGACTATCCGTCCCTGTGGTCGCCGCTGCTCTTCGTCCTGGCCGGTCAGTACGAGCACGCCGGGGTGCTGGGCGAGCTGGTCGTACAGGCCGACCGCGCTTCCGTGGCTCAGGAGTTGGGCGGCGATCCCGCGCGCGCTATGGCCGCGCCTAAGCACTCGCTGCAACGCAAGCTGGTCAACGGACTGCGCTACCTGCTCAAGGAAGAGCTGAAGCTGAACCAGCCCGAAGCCTCCGATGGGTGGCTCACCGAGGACACGCTGTGGCTGGTAAGCAAGACGGTATCGGACAAATTGCGTGCGCACCTGTTGTCCCAAGGCGTCGATGGCATCCCCGCGAACAACACTGCGGTGTTCAACGTCCTGCAGGATCACGGCATGCTGCAGCCCACCCCCGACGGCAAGGCGATCTGGCGCGCGACCGTGACCAGTTCCACCGGCTGGTCCCACTCGTTCACCCTGTTGCGCCTCGCGACCGCGCTGATCTGGGAGCCAACCGAGAGGCCGGCGCCGTTTACCGGCACGGTGTCGGTCGACGCGGCGGCCACAGCCAAAGAGGCCAATGTGCCCGCCGCCATTCCGCCGGCAGACGCGCAGTTCGCTTCGGAGGGGCAAGGGGTTCCGCCATGGGAGAAAGGTAACTCCTCTCCTCCAGCGGAAGGTGAGCCACTGCCCGACGCGATGGAAGACATGCTTTCGATGGTGGGCATGGGGGATTCACCCGCGACCCGGCAGGATGCTGAAGCACTTTCTGAGCTGGTGTCTGCCGCGCGTACCGACGCGCCACCCTTGACCGCCCCTCAGCGTTCGTCCCCAGCGCCGACGCCCAGGACAAGGCAGTCATCCGGAGAGCACTTCATGGCGTGGCTGAAACAGGCCATCGCTTCCCGCCGGCTCATCATCAACGACGCGAAGGCGCTCGTGCATACCGTGAGCGGCACCGCCTATCTCGTCAGCCCAGGCGTGTTCCAACGCTATGCGCAGGAGCATCCGCAAGTGGACGCACTGGCCAGGCAAGAGCAGCAACAGGATTGGCAGTGGGTGCAGAAGCGCTTTGAAAAGCTCCAACTACACGTCAAGCATCCCAATGGCCTGAACATTTGGACGTGCGAAGTCACCGGGCCAAGAAAGTCCCGCCGCCTGCACGGATACCTTCTGGAAAATTCGAGCCTGCTTTTCCCGGAAACGCCTCCGGGCAATCCCTATCTATCCCTGTTGGGTGAGACCAAACACGGCGACGAGACTTCAGGAAGGTGACGAGGGTCAACATGAACTTCTCAACTTCGCCGGGACTGACTCCCACGCCATACCTTCATTCGGACGGAGTCAAAGGCGTCATCAGCGCAGCGATGATGGGACAAGGCAGCGCCTCTCCCGTCTCTTCGCACCTCACCAGCATGTCCCGCAGAGCGCCTCGCATGCGCTCAAGATCGCCGACCTTCTCGTCGATCTGGTCAAGGCGCCGCCGCGTCACAGTTTGAATGGCTCGGCGATTCCGTCCATCCTCCAGGTCCAAGAGGGATTTCACCTCGTCCAGCGAAAACCCAAGACTCTGAGCGCGCTTGATGAAACCAATCCGCTGGATCATCGAAGCGGGGTAGCGCCGGAAGCTGCCCGCGGTCTTCGGGATCGGCAAGAGCCCGCGTCCTTGGTAGTAGCGGATTGTCTCTACGCCGACACCAGCGACCTTCGCCAGCCTGCCGACCGTCATCCAATCACCAGGACCTTCTTTCATTGAGGGATCCACTGTCTTATTCATGACCAACAAAGAATAACGCAGCACTGCGTAGTTGACCCCTGCGTCCATTTGATCCAAATCAATATCCCGCAGCTCATTTGGGCCTAGGATGACCAGTGTCAATGGGCAAATAGGCCGCACATGCGCACACTTCTCAACCACCGCAGGATTCGCGCCATCGCGTGGATGCTGCTGGGGGTATGGCTGTTTGCGTTCGGGGCCGGGGTGGCCAATGCCTGCCTTCTGGAGTCCCCGCAGCAACACTATCATGCTGCCGGATATGAGCATGTCCCATCGTCCGTGCATGGAAAGCATGAGGGCGGCCATGGTCAGCACGAAGAAGGGACCCACGACCCGTCGAAGGCTCCCTGCCTGAAGCTGTGCGGCGAGGTCAACCAGTCCGCCATTCAGAAAGCGCCAGCCTTAGCGTTCGACCTCGTCGGTTTGGCGCCTCCCTCTTATGCAGACCAACTGCTGGCTCCGACGTTGGCTCTTCAAGCCATTCCATCGAGAGGCCACGAGCGGCCTCCTCCAAAACAGCCTTCCTGGCTGCTGTTTGAGCGTCTCGCGCTGTAGCGCCTCCTTTGAGTTGCCGTGTCGGTCACACCCGGCGCGCGCCTCATATGCCTTGACTCTGTATCCGACTACGGAGTTTTCATAGGGATTTGTCCGCTTGCGGCGACATCTGGTTCGCCCCACTTGCAGGCACCCGTGGCTAAAGGAGAGAGAAATGAAATTCACGCATTCGATCGCGGCCATCGTTGGCACCGCACTGGTCACCTTGTCTGCTTTTGCGCAAGACAACCATCAGGCCCATCACCCTGCAGGTTCGAGTCCATCCGCGGCCGAGACGCCACGGGCGCCGAGCACCGAGGGCATGGATGCGCAACTGAAGTCGATGCAGGCCATGCACGAGCGGATGGCGTCGGCGAAGACGCCTGCTGAGCGCAAGGCGCTCATGGCCGAACACATGCAGGTCATGCGGGCTGGCATGTCCATGATGGGCGCAATGAAGGATGGAGCCGGGTCGGCGCCGCCGGCTGAGCGACAGCGAATGCTGGAGATGCGCATGGACATGTGCCAATCCATGATGCAGATGATGATGGATCGGACGCCTGAGCCGGCGAAGTGAGGAGGACGACCATGACAACTTCTCACCGCACCGGGCCGAGGTTTTGGCGCTCGCGATGGTTCCTGGGCTTTCTGGTCTTTCTGAGCGTGAGCGTGTACCTGCTGCTGACGGAACACCGGGCGCACTACTTGGCCGCGCTGCCGCTGGTCCTTTTTGCTACGTGCGTCATCACCCATGGCCTGATGCATCGCCATGCCGCACCGGGTGATGGTCGCAAGCCGAATTCTTCGCCCCAGGGAGATCGCAAATGAACCACGATACGCCCGCCTATGGGCTTTGGCTGCTCGTCATCGTGAACTCGGCAGTCTTCATCATGTTCGCCTTCAGCTTCTTCAAGCCGCAGACCTCGCGGGACTGGCGAACCTTCGGGACTTTCGCAGCGTTCATCGTTGCCTTGTTCGTCGAGATGTACGGATTTCCGCTGACGCTCTATCTGCTGTCCGGCTGGCTGCAGACGCGGTACCCGAGTCTGGACTTGCTGGCCCACAACAACGGCCATCTCTGGTCCACTCTTCTGGGCGACAAGGGCGATCCGCACTTCAGCCCGCTGCACATCGCAAGCTACGTCCTCATCGGCGGCGGCTTCTGGCTTCTGTCGAGCGCCTGGACGGTGCTGTACCACGCGCAACGGCGCGGACAACTCGCCGTAAGCGGCCCGTACGCCAGGATTCGGCACCCGCAGTACGTGGCCTTCGTGGCCATCCTTCTTGGCTTCCTGCTGCAGTGGCCGACGCTCTTGACGCTGCTTATGTTCCCCTTCCTCGTCGTTATGTATTCGCGGCTGGCAGTCAACGAGGAGAAGGACATGCGCAAGCAGTTCGGCGCCGAGTTCGACGCCTATGCCGCGCGCACGCCGCGCTTCCTTCCCTCCCTCTCGGACACGCGCCAGCGAGGCTGACATGAAGAAGACCCGCTGGCGTCAGCTCATCAATTGACCGTACCTGGCTGCAGACTACGGACAAGGCGATGGCTGCGGCTCCCGCTCGGATGCGGACATGAGCGCCGCGCCCCGCCGGGCGTCGACACACGCAATGCTGATCGCCTGCGACCAGACCTAACGGAGAACCCATGGCAAAGAACAAGAAGGGTGCCAAAGGCGCCAAGCACAAGGCCGATGTGGACGGCACCGGCACTGCCCACGGCTCAGCGCGCGACGAGACAGCGACACGCTCGATCGGCCGCGAGGACTACGAAGCACAGTTGCACATGCTGCAGATCGAACTGGTGAAACTGCAGCGGCATTTCATCAAATGCAACGACCGTATCCTGATCCTCTTGGAGGGAAGGGACGGCGCAGGCAAGGACGGCAGCATCAAGCGGCTGGTCGAACACCTGAGTCCTCGGGAAACACGGGTCGTCGCGCTAGGAAAGCCCTCCGACCGGGATCGCACGGGCTGGTACTTCCAGCGCTACGTCCCGCACCTGCCGGTTGGCGAAGAGCTCGTGGTGTTCAACCGCAGTTGGTACAACCGTGCGGGCGTGGAACCGGTGATGGGCTTCTGTACCGCCGAGGAGCACGAGGAATTCATGAACTCAGTGCCCAAGTTCGAGGAGATGCTGGTCAACTCCGGCATCAAGCTGCTGAAGTATTACCTCGACATCGGCAAGAAGGAGCAGAGCCGCCGGCTCGGGGAACGCCGCCGTGATCCCCTCAAACAGTGGAAGTCGAGCCCGGTGGATGCCGTCGCGCTGAAGCACTGGGACGGCTATACACGGGCGCGCGACGAGATGTTCATGCGCACCCATACGGCCGCAGCGCCCTGGTCTGTCGTGCACGGCGACAACAAACGGTTGGCGAGGCTCAACCTGATCAGAGACATCCTCTCCCGGCTGCACTACGCCGGCAAGAAGCACAAGGTCATCGCTCCCGACCGGGAGATCGTCTTCGAGTTTTCGCAGGACTGCCTGGACTCGGGCCGACTCGCTCGTTGAGACCACGTACACAGCGAACAGGAAGAACATCCATGAAGTCGATCAACGTTGAAGTCGGAGGGCTCGTATCGAGCCTGAGCGCGGAGGGAGTACGCCGCAAGCTGCTGCAGCTTCCCGGCGTCCATCATGCAGATGTCAACTATGTTGCGGGAAGCGCAACGGTCCATCTCGATGAGGGACAACTCAGTGTCGAGGATCTGCGCCAGCGCATCGCCGAATGCGGCTATCACTGCCGTGGCGAGCAGACGCCCAAGCACGTGTGCGCGCCCGCCGCTGGCGTCTCTGCCGACCCCAGCCATGCGGTGCACGGCCATCACGGCGCACCCGCACGTCAGGCGCAAGAGATGGGGCATGAGGGGCACCACGCGCATGCCCCCGCCACGGCCGCACGCGCGAAGGCTGCGGCCACGACGCCCGCCGCCCATGCTGCGCACCAGGCCCACGCAGGCGACCCTGCGATGGCCGACATGATGCACGACATGGGCCACGGGTCGGGCTCGATGCAGGACATGGCCCGGGACATGCGCAATCGCTTCTTCGTGGCCCTGGTCTTCGCCATTCCCGTGTTCTTCTATTCCCCGATGGGGAAGATGTTCGGCGACTTCCAGACGCCGTTCGGGCTGGACGACAAGCTCTTTCTTTTCTTCCTCGCAAGTGCCGCGATCATCTATCCAGGTTGGCCTTTCTACGTGGCGGCGTGGCGCGCGCTACGCAACGGCGTCGCCAACATGGCCACGTTGGTCGTGCTGTCGGTGGGCACCGGCTACCTGTTCAGCATCGGCGCGACCTTCTTCTACGAGGGTGAGGTGTTCTATGAAGCGGCATCGGTGCTGCTGGTCTTCATCCTGCTGGGGCACTGGCTGGAGATGCGCGCCCGCGCGGGCGCATCCGACGCGATTCGCGCGTTGATGGATCTCGCCCCGCCCATGGCCACGGTCGTGCGCAACGGGGTGGAGACCAAGGTACCGACCGCCGAGGTTGCAGCCGGCGAACTGGTCGTGATCAAGCCCGGCGACAAGATCCCGGTGGACGGCGAGATCGTCGAGGGCGCGTCGCAAGTGGACGAGTCGATGCTGACGGGCGAGTCCATGCCGGTCAAGAAGGGCGTGGGCAGCACCGTCGTAGGCGCCAGCATCAACAAGAGCGGAAGCTTTCGCTACAAGGCCACGAAGGTCGGCGCGGACACGGCCTTGGCGCAGATCGTCAAGCTGGTCCAGGAGGCCCAGAACTCGAAGGCCCCCGGCCAGCTGCTGGCCGACCAGGCATCCCAGTGGCTGGTGCTGGCGGCGATCGTGATTGGCCTGCTGACCTTCAGCGTCTGGTACTGGGTGATGGGACAGACATTGCTGTTCGCACTCACCTTGACCATCACCGTGTTCGTGATCGCCTGCCCTGACGCGCTGGGGCTGGCCACCCCGATGGCCATCATGGTCGGGACCGGGCTGGGCGCAATGAACGGCATTCTCTTCAAGAATGCGGCCGCATTGGAGAACGCCACCAAGTTGACGGTCGTGGTGTTCGACAAGACCGGCACCTTGACACTGGGGCAGCCCGATGTCGTCGAGATGGTGGCCGCGCCCGGTGTCGAGGAGACGCGGCTTCTGGCGACGGCCGCCGCGGTGGAGAAGTTCTCCGAGCACCCCCTCGCGCTCGCAGTGCTCAAGCGTGCGGGAGACATGCCGACGGAGGTCACCGAGAACTTCACCAACATCGATGGGCAAGGCGCACGGGCCACTATCGGGGGCGAGACGGTGCTCCTGGGCAACCGGCTGCTGATGCAGTCGGAACAGGTGGATCTGGCCCCCCTTGCCAGCGAGGCGGCGCGGCTGCAAGGCGGGGGGCGCACTGTGGTCCACGTCGCGCGCGGTGGCCGGCTGATCGGCCTCATCGCGATCGCCGATGCCGTGCGGCCGACCTCGCGCGAGACGATCGCCAAGCTGCAGGCACGCGGCGTGAAGGTCGCGATGCTGACCGGGGACAACCAGGCGACCGCCGAGCGCATCGGCAAGGAACTGGGTATCGACATCGTGCTTGCGGATGTGTTGCCCGGGCAGAAGGCCTCCAAGATCAAGGAACTGCAGCAGCAGGGTCACAAGGTCGGCATGGTCGGCGACGGCATCAACGACGCTCCGGCGCTGACGCAGGCCGACGTGGGCTTTGCGATTGGCGCGGGGACGGACGTTGCGATGGAAAGCGCCCAGGTGGTGTTGATGAAGAGTGACCCCTACGACGTGGTCGGGGCCATCGAACTGTCCCGGGCGACGCTGCGCAAGATGCACCAGAACCTCTGGTGGGCCGTGGCCTACAACGTGATCGCCTTCCCGCTGGCGGCCGGGGTGCTGTATCCGTTCACCTTGTCGCCCGAGGTCGCCGCATTGTCCATGTCGGGCAGTTCCGCGATCGTCGCGATCAATGCGCTGATGCTCAAGCGCACGCGCCTGCCGGGGATCAAGCGCGTGACGTCGCGTGCCAGTGTCCCAGCGGCCGCGTCAGCCTGAGCGGCGGGCCACCATGGTAGAGAGCCGCGCCATGCGATCACCGCGCGAATCCGGGCCCACCCGCCAGCAAGACCTCGGCGTCGCGCAGCTGGGTTGGCTCGCTGCGGCCGTATTCGTCGTCTCGGCCGGATATGGGGCACTGATGCCCTTGATCCCCGACTGGCTGCGGCCCTTGATGGGCGACGCGGATCCTGCGGCGCTTGCGCGCCATGTCGGCTACCTCAGCGGCATCTACACGGCGGGCATCCTGCTGGGTGCGCCCCTGTGGGGCATGCTGGCGGACAGGCGGGGGCGTGCCCGCGTGTTGCTGGTGGGCCTGATCGGCTACGTGGCCAGCCTGCTCCCGCTGCTGCGCCCCGAGTCCCTGGGCGTGGTCGGCATCTATGCGCTGCGCGGCGCGACGGGCTTTTTTGTGGCCGCGGTCGTGCCGGTGGTGCCGGCGCTCGTCGCGCAGTACACCCCAGAATCGATTCGCGCCAGGCGCTTTGCATGGCTGGGTGCGATGTCGCTGCTCGGGTTCCTGTTCGGCCCCGGCCTGAACGCCGCTGCAGAACGGCTTGTCGGCCTGGGCTTCTTGAGCGTGCTGGTACAGGGCTCATCGACCACGCTCGTGATCGCACTCTCGGCCGCGCTCGGCGCGCTGATGATGCTGGGCCTGGCCGCAACGCTTCCCGCACCTTCCTCCCTTGGAGAGGCGGACGCAGCCGATCACGACGGAGCACCCCGGAGCCGCTCCCTGGCGCTCTGGATTCTCAACGGTGTGGTCATGTTCGTGCTTGCCGGCTTTGAACTCGGCATCGTGCTGCAGGGCCAGCGCCACCCCGATCTCTCCTCCCGAGAGGTGTCGTTGATGTTCGCCGAGTGCAGTCTGGTGATGCTGGGCGTCAACGCGGTGCTGTTCTTCACCGGCCTGCTGGAGCGCGCCGACCCACGCCGCGTACTGGCCTGCGGCATGGTCCTGGGCATCGCCGGGCTCCTGATGCTGGCCCGCCATGGCAGCGAGATGTGGCTGTACGTCGGCGTGAGTTTCATGGCTGCGGGCACGGGTCTTGTGCTCCCCACCCTGGCCTACCTCGCTGCCGGCACCTCGGCGCGGCGGCTCGGTATAGCGATGGGAGGGCTCGCCGCGGCAGCCGGCCTCGGACAAACACTGGGATCGGCCGCCACCGGATGGCTATTCGGCGCTGTGATGCAGAGCACCTTTGCGTGGCTGTCGATTCCACTGGCCGCCACACTCGCGCTGCTGCTCATTCCGCGGCATTGGTGGCCAGCCAACCCCGTCCTGGTGAGCGCTTCACCGTCCCGCACTTTTCTCACTTCCACGGAAACCGAACCATGAGACTGATCCTGATGTCCCTGCTCGCAGCGCTTGCCCTGTCGCTGAGCGGATGCGGCTACAACGACTTCCAGCGGCTAGACGAGCAGACCAAGTCCGCCTGGTCCGAGGTGCTGAACCAGTACCAGCGGCGCGCCGACCTGATCCCGAACATCGTCGCGACCGTCAAGGGCGAGACCAACTTCGAGCAGGAGACGCTGACCCGGGTGGTCGAAGCCCGCGCGAAGGCGACCTCGATCCAGGCCACGCCGGAACTCGTCAACAACCCCGAGGCCTTCCAGAAGTTCCAGGCGGCACAGGGCGAACTGTCCGGCGCGCTGAGCCGGCTGCTGGTGGTGAGCGAGAACTACCCGCAACTCAAGGCAAACCAGGCTTTTCAAGACCTGCGTGCCCAACTTGAGGGCACGGAGAACCGCATCACCGTGGCGCGTGGGCGCTACGTGAAGGCGGTGCAGGATTACAACGTGCTCACGCGCAGCTTCCCGACCAACATCACGGCCAAGCTGTTCAGCTACGACGTCAAGCCCAATTTCTCGGTCGCCGACGAGAAGGCCATGGCGGCGCCGCCACAGGTCGATTTCGGCGCCTCGGCGCCGGCGGCGCGCCCCTGACATGAGAACGCCCAGAACAGCGGTGCTCTCTCCGGCGGCCCCTCTTCGGCTGGCCCACGCTCTGGCCTGGCTGCTGCTGAGCCTGTTCCTTTCGGTCGCGTCCGCGCAGGAGTTGGTCGCCGTTCCCCCGCTGCAGGCGCGCGTCACCGATCTCACGGGCACGCTCGCCGCCGATCGTGTCGCCGCGCTGGATGCGCAGCTTCGGGCCTTCGAGCAACGCAAGGGCGTGCAGATCGCCGTGCTGATGGTCCGCTCGACGCGGCCCGAACCCGTCGAGCAGTACGCCCTGCGGGTGGTAGAGCAATGGAAGCTCGGCCGTCGCAAGGTGGACGACGGCGCGTTGCTCCTGGTGGCCAAGGACGACCGCACCGTGCGCATCGAAGTCGGATACGGCATCGAGGGTGCGCTGAGCGACGTGGTGTCGCGGCGCATCATCGACGAGGTGATCACGCCGCGCTTTCGCCAGGGCGATTTCGACGGCGGCATCGCCGCAGGCGCCGAACAGATCATGCGGGTGGTCGATGGCGAGGCCCTGCCTGCGGCGGACCCACGGCGGCGGGGGCAGACCAACGACATCGGGCGGGCCTGGCCCTTCCTGTTCGTCGCGGCCCTGATGCTGGGCGGAGTGCTGCGCAACGCCCTCGGCCGCCTTCCAGGCTCCCTGGTCACGGCTGGCGTGCTGGGTGCCGCTGCGTGGCTGTTGGTGGGCACCCTCGCGGTGGCCGCGGTGGCTGGACTGGCGGGATTCCTCGTCACGCTGCTGAGCATCGGCATGGGTGGCCACGGCGGCATGCACGGGCGCCACCGGGGAGGCGGCTGGCCGGGCGGAGGATTGGGCGGTGGTGGCGGTGGATTCCGCGGCGGCGGCGGCGGCTTCGGTGGCGGCGGCGCGTCAGGACGGTGGTGAGATGAACATGCAACGACTTCTTCGCCACCTTGCGACCACGGATCGCGCAGTCCGCCGCGCCTTCCCCCCGCGCGCGCTAGATGCGATCGAGCAGGCCATCCGCACGGGAGAGTTCCAGCATGGGGGCCAGCTGCGCTTCGTGGTCGAGGGTGCGCTGGACGGATCGCCACTGTGGCGCAATCAATCGCCGGGTGAGCGGGCGCTGGACCTGTTCGCACGCCTGGGTGTGTGGGATACGGCGCACAACAGCGGCGTCCTGATCTACGTGCTGCTGGCCGACCGGGCCGTGGAGATCGTGGCCGATCGCGGCATCCATGCCTGTTGCGGTGCCGAAAGGTGGTCGGCTGTGTGCCAGCGCATGGAAGCCCAGTTTGCGCAGGGACGCTTCGAGGCCGGAGCCCTGGAAGGCATCGTGGCCGTCAGCCACCTGCTGGTGCAGCACTTTCCGCGGGGCGCGGACCACGGCAACGAGTTGCCGGATCGGCCGGTCCTTCTTTGAACGACAACATCCTTGGAGACCTACCATGCAACTTCAATTTCTGGGTGCCACCGGCACCGTGACCGGTTCCAAATACCTGCTGCGCCATGGCGACGCGACCATTCTGGTGGACTGCGGCCTGTTCCAGGGATTCAAGCAGCTGCGCCTGCGCAACTGGGAGCCGCTGCCGGTCGCGCCCAAGACCGTCGACGCGGTCGTGCTCACCCACGCCCACATCGACCATAGCGGCTACCTGCCACTGCTGGCGCGACAAGGCTTTCGCGGCCGGGTTTACTGCACGTCCGCGACGCACGAGCTGTGCAAGATCCTGCTCACCGACAGCGGCCATCTGCAGGAGGAAGAGGCGAAGTTCGCCAACCGGCACGGTTTCTCCAAACACCAGCCCGCGCTGCCGCTGTACACCCGTGAGGACGCCGAGCGCTGCCTGAAGCTGTTCGCGCCACGTCCGTTCTCTCAGGACTTCGAGGCGCTGCCCGGACTCACCGCGCGGTTGACGCCTTCCGGGCACATGCTCGGCTCGGCCTTCGTGCACCTCAACGATGGCCGGCGATCCGTGCTCTTCTCCGGCGACATCGGCCGGCCTAACGACCCGGTGCTGCGCCCGCCGGTGCAGGTCCCCGGCGCCGACTACCTGCTGGTGGAATCCACCTACGGCAACCGCAAGCATGAAGCGTCCGACGCACTGGCGCAGCTGGAGACTGTCATCAACAAGACGGCCGCCCGTGGAGGGGTCGTGGTGATCCCAGCGTTCGCTGTCGGCCGAGCGCAGAGCCTGATGTACGGCATCTACCAACTCAAGAAGCAAGGGCGCATCCACCAGCACCTGCCCGTGTACCTGGACAGCCCGATGGCCATCGATGCCACACGGCTGTACCACGCCCATCGCGACGAGCACCGGCTCTCGCCCGAGGAATGCGAGGGCATGTGCCATGCCGCGAAGATCGTCAACAAGGTCGAGGAGTCCAAGGCGCTCAGCGCCGGTCGTGGACCGATGGTCATCATCTCCGCCAGTGGCATGGCCACGGGAGGCCGCGTGGTGCACCACCTCAAGTCATTCGCGCCCGACCATCGCAACACCATCCTGTTCGCCGGCTACCAGGCGGGCGGCACCCGTGGCGCCGCGATCGTGCACGGCGCGTCCACCGTCCGCATCCATGGCCAGGACGTGCCGATCGGCGCCGAGGTGGCCTCGCTCGACAACCTTTCCGCCCACGCCGATGCCGACGAGATCCTCGCGTGGATGCGCGGCTTCACGCAAACACCGCGCCGAACCTTCGTGACCCACGGCGAGCCGGAGGCGGCCGATGCGCTGCGCGCGCGGATCGACCATGAACTGGGCTGGTCGGTTGCCGTGCCCGAGTACCTGCAGACGGTGGATCTGGTATGACGGCGCACCTGCACGAGACCGGCACCGGAGAGGATGGCGTGAACACGCTGCAGGCGTGGCGCACCGGCATCGACACCCATCAGGAGCCGGTGGTCTACATGCGGCGCGACTGCCCTGTCTGCCGGTCGGAGGGTTTCACGACCCAGGCGCGCGTGCAGCTGACGGCCGGCCGCCGCAGCATCGTGGCGACGCTCAGCGTCGTCGATGGGGATTGGCTGGCCGAGAACTTCGCTGGCCTGTCCGAATCGGCATGGGCGTCGCTGGGGGCGCAGCCGGGCCAGCTGGTCACGGTGACCCATGCACCGCCGCTGGATTCGCTCAGCCATGTCCGGGCCAAGGTCTACGGCAATGCCCTGGGCGATGCCGAGTTCAGCGCCATCATCTCCGACGTCGCGGCGGGCCATTACTCGGACCTGCATCTGGCCACCTTCATCACCGCCTGCGCCGGCGATCGCCTGGACCTCGCGGAGACCGTCTCGCTCACGAACGCCATGATTGGCGTCGGTGACCGCATCGATTGGGGGCGCCCGCTGGTGGTGGACAAGCATTGCGTCGGCGGCCTGCCCGGCAACCGCACGACCCTGCTCGTGGTGCCCATCGTGGCCGCCTGCGGCCTCACGATGCCCAAGACCTCCTCGCGCGCCATCACCTCGCCGGCCGGGACGGCCGACACGATGGAGGTGCTGGCGCCGGTGAACCTGGATGTGCCGAGCATGCGGCGCGTGGTCGAACGCACGGGCGGCTGCATCGTCTGGGGCGGCTCGGTACGGCTCAGCCCCGCCGACGACATCCTCATCCGCGTCGAGCGGCCGCTGGACCTGGACAGCGAGGGCCAGCTCGTCGCCTCGGTCCTGTCCAAGAAGGCCGCCGCGGGCTCGACCCATGTGCTGATCGACCTGCCCGTGGGTGCCACCGCCAAAGTGCGCAGCGCGCAGGCCGCGGCGGCGCTCGGTCGGCGCCTGCAGGAGGTGGGCAGCGCCATCGGCCTGCACGTGGCCTTGCGCGTCACCGATGGTGAGCAGCCGGTCGGCCGCGGGATCGGCCCGGCACTGGAGGCCCGCGACGTGCTGGCCGTCCTGCAAGGGACGCCCGAGGCCCCGGCCGACCTGCGGGAGCGAGCGTTGCGGCTGGCGGCGGACATCCTCGAAATGGGCGGTGCAGCGCCCGCCGGCGGCGGCCTGACGCTCGCCACGCAGGTGCTGGCCGACGGCCGCGCCTGGGCCACGTTCCAGGCGATCTGCGCTGAGCAGGGCGGCCTGCGCAGCATCCCGGTGGCAACGCATCGGCACACCGTCGCATCGCCGTCCACGGGACGGGTCTCCCGAATCGACAACCGGCTGCTCGCGCGGGCGGCCAAGCTCGCCGGAGCACCGACCGCCGCTGCCGCCGGCATCGACGTGCATGCGCGCCTGGGCGACCAGGTCGAAGCGGGACAGCCGCTCTTCACGCTGCACGCCCAGGCGCCGGGCGAGCTGGCCTATGCGCTGCAGTTCGTCCGCTCGCGCCCACCGATCTTCCAGATTTTGGAGAACCTATGAAACCTCTCGTTTTTCACCTGCCGGGCGACGAAGACTTCGCCGATGGACTGATCCGGGCGTTGGGCGCGCAGCGGGCTGCCCTGCAACTGCACCGGTTCCCGGACGGCGAGTCGCTGGTGCGGCTGGACGCCGACGTGACCGGCCGCACCGTCGTGATCGTGGCCAGCCTGGCACAGCCGGACGCCAAGGCGCTGCCCTTGTTGTTCGCCGCGGACGCAGCGCGCGACCTCGGCGCCACCCGCGTGTTGCTGGCTGCCCCGTACCTGGCGTACCTGCGTCAGGACCGGCGCTTCAACACGGGCGAAGCCATCACGTCCCGCACGTTCGCTGCGCTGGTGTCGACGGTGTTCGACGGTATCGTCACCGTCGATCCCCATCTGCACCGCTACCGCTCGCTCGGCGAGGTCTACCGGGTGCCGACCCGTGTGGTCCTGTCCGCGCCCGCCATCGCGGCCTGGGTCGCAGCCCATGTGGACCGTCCCGTGTTGATCGGACCCGATGCGGAAAGCGAGCAATGGGTCCAGGAAGTCGCGCGCTTGGCTGGCGCGCCGTTCACGGTGTTGCAGAAGATCCGCCGGGGCGACAAGGACGTGGAGGTCAGCCTTCCCGACACCGCGGCCCTGGCAGACCGCCAGCCCGTGCTCATCGATGACATCGTGTCCAGCGCGCGCACGATGATCCAGGCAATCGCCAGTGTGCGCAGCGTGGGATTGCCGCCACCGGTGTGCATCGGGGTGCACGCCCTGTTCGCCGCCGACGCGTACCACGCACTTCTTGCGGCAGGGCCCCAGCGGGTGGTGACCTGCGACACCGTGCCGCATGTCTCCAACGGCATCAGCGTGGTGGCACCGCTGGCGACAGCGGTGCAGGAACTGATGGAAGCCGGCGCGCCATGAGCCGCTGCGCCGCGCTCGCCATGACGCTCACGATCGAGGGGATATGACTGCCCATGTGCTTTTCCGCACCCGCCAGTTTCACGGCCGCAGCGGTTCTGCTGGGCCTGGGGACCGTCACCATGCGCCGGGCCCGCTCACGGCGCGAACTGCCGTATGCCGCCATCCCGCTGCTGTTCGGGGTCCAGCAACTGCTCGAAGGCATGCTGTGGCTGACGTTCCCCGACCGCGCGCCCTTGCTGAACGTGGCGCTGACGCATCTCTACTCGTTCTTCTCGCACGTCCTGTGGCCGATCTACGTCCCGCTGGCTGCGCTGGCGCTGGAGAGCGTCCGTTGGCGCCGTCGGGTTCTGGTGGCCATTGCAGTCGCGGGCGCGCTCGTCGGTCTGTACCTGCTGGCGATGCTGGTGAAGCTGCCCATCACGGCCCGCGTGGTCGGCCAGCACATCCTCTACGACTCTCCGCACTTCTACGTGATGACCACGATGGCCCTGTATCTGATCGGCACCTGCGCAAGCCTGATGGTTTCTAGCCACCGGCGCGTGGCGGCTTTTGGGGTGGCCGCCTTTGTCTCCGCAATCGCCGCCTACATGTTCTATGCAACCTGGTTCATCTCGGTGTGGTGCTTCTTTGCCGCTGTGCTCAGCTTCATCGTGCTGTGGCAGTTCCGTGAGCCCCGAGCGAGGCTGGCCGTGCCATGACGAATCCTCCGGCCAGATTCAAGCCCGCACTGGCCTACGCGGACTGCGGCCGCACGCAGGGCCCGATGCGCCGCGCGGCGTTCTTCACGGTTCAGTTGCTCGACGGATTCGAGACCATGCGCGATGCGGTCGCCGGCCGGCTGCCGACGGTATTCGCGCAAGCGGAACTCGCGCAAGGCACCAAGACCGGGCACTTCATCGCCGCGTTCTGCATCCTGTCCCTGCACCGGGTAATCGAGGAGGGCTCATGACCGCACAAAACCGTCTGTCCGTTCTGTTCTCCGACATCGCACCGGCGGACCATGTCGCGCTGCAGCAACGGCTTCCGACCCACTGGCACGCGCACTTCGTCCAGAACGAACGCCTGGTGGTATCCGATGTCGGCGATGAAGACACCGAGGTGCTGTGCGTCTTCGTGCGCACGCGCGTTGACGAATCGGTGCTCCGGTTGCTGCCGCGCGTGCGGCTCGTGGCAACGCGCTCCGCGGGCTTCGATCACATCGACCTGCAGGCTTGCCGCCGACGCGGCATTGCCGTGTGCCACGTGCCGGACTATGGGTCTGCCAGCGTCGCCGAACATGCCTTCGCGCTGCTGCTGGGCGTGGCTCGCCATCTGACACAAGCCCACGAGCGGGCGCGCCAAGGTTCTTTCGCTTACCGCGGCCTCACCGGCTTCGAGCTGGAAGGAAAGACGCTGGGCATCGTCGGGCTGGGCCGGATCGGGCGCCACGTGGCCCGTATCGCCCTGGGCTTCGGCATGGAAGTTCTCGCGTACGACCCGGCCCTCGCCCCATCGCTCGACATCACGGCAGCACCCATCGCCGGCGTCCGCGTGGTGACGTGGGAGCAGATCCTGCAAAGCAGCGATGTTCTGAGCCTTCATGTTCCGGCCACGCAGGCCACGCACCACCTTCTCGATGGGCAGGCCTTCGCGCGCATGAAACCGGGCATGGTACTGATCAACACGGCACGGGGTGCGCTCATCGACGAGGCCGCCCTGCTGCACGCACTGGAGGCAGGTACCGTCGCCGCAGCAGGACTGGACGTGCTGGAACAGGAAGGGGATCTGTCTCCCGAAGTGCCCACGGGCTGCGGCGGACTGGGTTGCGATACCGGCTGGTCCGCATCCAGCCCACTGCTGACGCATCCGCGTGTGCTCGTGACACCGCATGTCGGGTTCAATACGTCGGAGGCGATCGCGCGCATCCTCGACGAGACCATCTCGAACATCGCAGCCTGGCATGCGGGCCGCCTGCGCAACAGGTTGGATGAGCTATGACGCGACCGAACCGCCCCGTTTCCACCGTGCGTCTTGCGGGCCGCCCAACGCAACGCTCGGCGCTGCGCCGGGCCACGCAGATCGCTATGGCCCTGAGCGGGTTCCTGCTCTGGGTGGCCTGGCACCGGGGCCTGATGCGCTGCGATACCCACCGGGCGGCCGACCGCTTCGCCGAAGTGCTGCAGCGATTGGGCACGACCTTCGTGAAGCTGGGCCAGCATCTCAGCCTGCGGGCCGACATTCTGGCGCCCGATGCGCAAGAGGCTCTGGCCAGCCTGCAGGCCAATGTGGCGCCGTTTCCTCCCGAGCAGGCGGTCCAGGAGGTCGAGGCGGCGCTCGGCCGCCCATGGCAGCAGGTCTTCGCACGCTTCGACATGCACGCGCTCGCCGCGGCCTCGATCGCCCAGATTCATCGTGCAGCCCTGCCGGACGGGACGGAAGTGGTGGTGAAGATCCGCCGCCCTGGCGCGGCCGAGCAGGCCGAGACCGACATGCGCATCCTGCGCCGCATCGTCCTGGTCATGCAGGGGCTCGTGCCCTCGCTGCGTCGCTGGGGGCTGGCAGCCATCGTGGACGAGGTTGCGGCCAACTTCCGCTACGAGATGGATTTGTCGCGCGAGGCAGCTTCCGTGCGACGTTTCGCCGACGCCTGGCGCGGCTCTGCCGACATCGTGATCCCCGACGTGGTGGACGGCCTGTGCACGCCGAGCGTCATGGTCCAGCAGTTCAGCCACGGAGCTCACCTGCACGGTCTGCCTTCGTCCACCGCGGTGGCGGCCGCGGGCAAACTCGTGGACAGCTACGTCGCCCAGATCTTCCGCGATGGCTTCTTCCACGGCGACCCCCATCCCGGCAACGTCTTCGTGATGGACGATGGCCGCATATGCCTGCACGACTTCGGCATCGTGGGCCGGGTCGACGGCAACATGCGGCGGGCGCTGGTGGCGTTCGCCCTGGCCTTCGTCGAGCAGGATGCCGAATGGGTGGTCGATGCCTGGCTCGACCTGGGCCTGCTCGGCGACGGCACCGATCGGGCCGTGTTCGTGCCTGTCGTGCGTGCCCTGGTCGCAGACTGCGCACAGAGGCCGCTGAAGGACTGGTCGCTCTCAGGTGCTCTCGCGCAGCTCGTGGCGGCGGGCCGAACCCAGGAAGTCCGGCTGCCCAGGGACCTCCTCGTGCTCACGCGTACCCTGTTGTTGCTCGAAGGGACGGTGCGCCTGCTGGCACCCGAGTTTTCCATCATCGAAGCCATCTCTCGCCACACGACCACGGGCGTCTTCGACGAGCCCAAGTCTGCGGCATCGCAGCGTCTGCCCTATGAACTGGGGAACGCGGCCCACGCCCTGCCCTCCCTGATGGCGCGGCGTCTGCACAGCGTCTTGCGGCAGGGTGACCTGCTGCAACTGTCGATCAAGCCGGATGTCAGGATGCTGAGCGGGATCGACCGCCTCGGCCGTCGCGTCGCGCTGGCGCTCGTGACGCTCGGCCTGTACATCGCATCGAGCTTGTTGATGCAGCACGGCGTGGGCCCGCGCTGGGGCGACATGCCGGTACTCGCGCTGCTGGGCTATGCGCTGGCGATCCGGTTCACGTTTTCCATCGCGCGCAGCCGCGGCTGAAGCGCCTCATCAAGCAAGGAGTCAGGCATGAACAAGGTCAGAGTGGCGGTGAACGGATACGGTGTGATCGGCAAGCGGGTGGCGGATGCGGTCGCACTCCAGGAGGACATGGCGCTGGCCGGCGTCGCGGACGTGGTGCACGACTATCGCCTGCAGGTGGCCGCGCAGCGCGCTTTCCCGATTTACGCGGCGACCGCTGAAGCCGCACAATCGATGCGTGCTGCGGGGCTTCCCGTCGCGGGCGATCTGGCCGACCTGCTCGCCAACGCGGACGTCGTGGTCGATTGCACACCCAAGAAGGTCGCCGCGGTCAACAAGAGGGCGTACGACGCTGCCGGTGTGAAGTCCATCTTCCATGGCGGCGAGTCCCACGCGTTGACCGGTCATTCGTTCGTCGCGCAGGAGAACTACGCAACCGCGATCGGCCGCACCTCCACCCGGGTGGTGTCCTGCAACACGACGTCGATCGTGCGCACCCTGGGGGCGCTTCGGACAGCGGGCCTGCTCAAGCGAGCCCGCGGGACGCTGATCCGCCGGGCTTCCGACCCGTGGGAGGCGCATGCGGAGGGCATCATCAACACGCTCTTGCCGGAGAAGACGATCCCCAGCCATCAGGGACCGGACGCGCGCACTGTGATCCCGGACCTGGACGTCGTCACGATCGCGGTCAAGGCACCGCACAACAGCAGCCACCTGCACACCTGGTGGGTCGAACTGACGAGGCCGGCCACGCGCGACGAGGTGCTGGCGGCCTTTCGCGCTGCGCCACGGATCGCGTTCGTGCGATCCTCGGATGGTCTCGTGGCCCTCAACAGCACGGTGGAACTGATGGCCGATCTCGGCCGCCCGCGCGGCGACCTGTGGGAGGTCGCGTTGTGGGAGGACGTGCTTTCGGTCGATGGCGATCAGGCGTACTACACCTACCAGGTCTTCAACCAAGCGATCGTGATTCCCGAAACCATCGATGCCATTCGCGCCTTGAGCGGCATCGAGACCGATCCCCAGGTGTCGATGGCGCGCACCGATGCTTCGCTGGGACTGCAGCGTGATTTCATCCGCGACCGCGTCCAGGTTCGACGATGAGTGAATTCGATGATCCCGCGCTGGTCGGGCTCGGGCTGGCCCTCGCTTCGGGACTTCTGATCGGCCTGGAACGGGGATGGCAGCAACGCGAGCGGCCCGAGGGACATCGCGTCGCGGGCGTTCGCACCTTTGCGCTGATCGGCCTGCTCGGCGGCCTTGGCGGGCTGCTGGCCCAGCGCTGGGGAGCCGGCATGCTCATCGCGCTGCTCGTACTCGTCGGGGTGTATCTGGTGGTGGGCTACCTGGTGACGGCGCATATGCATGCCGTGATGGGACTGACCACGTCCGTCGCCGCCCTGGCGACTTTCGCCATCGGGGCGCTGGCGACCAGTGGCGCTTGGCGCGTTTCGGCGGTCGCCGCCGTGGTCGTGCTGGCGCTGCTGCGTTTCAAGCAGCTCTTGCACGCCGGCGTCGGCAAGCTGTCCGAGGCGGAGATCAGCAGCGGCACGCAGTTGCTGTTGATCAGCGTGGTCGTGCTGCCGGTGCTCCCTGACCGTGGCTTTGGCCCCTATGAGGCGCTGAATCCCTATCGCCTGTGGTGGGCCGTTGTCCTGCTGGCTGTGCTGTCGTTCACTGGGTTCGTCCTGATGCGCTCGCTCGGCAGGAAGCGAGGGCTAGTATTCACAGCGCTGCTCGGGGGAATCGTGTCGAGCACCGCCACCACGGCCACGTTGGCTCGGTGGGCCGGGCAGACGCCAGGGTGGCGTCCACTGGCAGCGGCGGGTGCGGCGCTCGCGTGCGCAGCCATGTTTGCCCGCATGGCGGCCCTCGTCGCCATCGCGGCCCCCGGCATCGGCTGGGGCCCGGTGGTCATCTTTGTGGCCATGGCCGCAGTTGGCGGTGTTGTGGGGACGTTCCTGGCGGCGCGGTCGTCAGCCGAAGACTTGCCCGAACTGCAACTTGGAAACCCGTTGCAACTGCGCTCCGCGCTACAGTTCGCGGCGTTCTTGGCCACGGTGATGCTGGCAGGCCGCTTTCTTGCCGATCGCTTCGGGGATGCCGGAGTCATGCTCACCGCCGCCGCCTCGGGTCTTGTGGACGTCGATGCGATCACGCTCTCGATTGGCCGTCTGGTAGACGAAGGCGCCGTCACCGCCGCATCGGCCACCCTGGCGTTGTTCATCGCGGCGTCCGTCAATCAAGCCACCAAACTTGTCCTGTTAACGTCGTTGGACGGAAAATCGCTTGCGTGGAGAGTGTTCCCGTCGTATGCGGCAATGGCTGCGGTTGGCTTCGCAGTCGCCTTGGCCCTGACCTGACGGAATGCCAGGGGCAACGGGACAATGGCGGTCTTGCGACTCCAGCATGGGCCGCCGCGACATCCGACCACACCCATTCCACCAGACGGCGACCCGCGGCAGGGCGGTCTGTCGCTGCAGACCGCCGATAAATCCGGTCGCGCCATGTGACCAAAAGGGGTTCAAGCCGGGGCCATCACCACGCGCGGGTCGCCATGCCCCTGCACGGCCGCCAACTCCTCGACGCTCAGCAAGCTCACCGGATCGACACCGAGCCCTTGAGCCGCCTCGGCCGCCACGTGCGCCCAAGTGCAACGGTTCGCGAACAGCATGCCGGCCACATCGAGCGTCCCGCCGCGCGCCTGGTAGCCCAAGGCACGGGTCTGCCGCGCCCCTGTATCGATCCGGCGCATCAGGCCCAGCGTCGGCTCGGGTCGCATGTGCGACACGATGACGCGCACGGCGGCAGTCTCCGGGAACAGGCCGCGCAAGGCCTGGTCGCCGGCCACAAAGTCCTGCTCGCGTTCGTCGCGGGGCGCTCTGAAGCGGCCCGGCTCGATGACGCAGGTCACTGCGGTCCGATGTCCAGCGGCTTCGAGGCGCCGCGCCGCAAGCAGGGCCTGCTGCAGCTGGTATGCGCCGATGGCAACCAGCAACACGTCGGGGGCGTCGCAGGGCTTCACCACCCAACCACCCTGATCGACCAAGCGTTCGGCCTGCTCGGCACTCAACTGGCTCGCGACGGCCCGCTTGGGAACGACCAATGTCCAGAACTGGCCGTGCGAGGCGTAGGCCGCGCGCAGCGCCGCAACGGCACTGTTGGCATCGACCGGGAACAACACGCGCGAGGTGTCGGACATTTCGCCCAACAGCGCTTCGGCCAGCGTCGGATCCTGGTGCGACTGCTCGTTCTTGCCGTTCTCCCAGGTGTGGGACGTCACAACCGTGACCACCGACAGCCATCCGGGTGGTGTGCCTGCCTGCGCCTGGTGTCGCGCGAACAGGATTTCCTGGCGCAGCGCGCCCAGCATCTTGACGGCAAATGCCTCGTAAGAGACGACCAAGTTGATGCCGCCCTTGTTGCCCAGCGCCGCGCTGACCACCGCTTCTTCGTTGAGCGCCGTGATCACGGCGCCATCGACGGCCTCCGCCAGGCCCGGTTCGGGCGTGAAGACGCGGTGTTTGAGCAGGTCCAATGTCTGGCCCATGCGGTTGCTGCGCAGCTCGTCCGGATTGCCTACCCGCGGACGCAGCTGTGGGTTGGCTTGGACGAGGGCCGCGAAGGCTCCGTCGAGTGCCGCCATTGGCGAGACCTCGCCCTGGCCCGCAACATGCCACTGCGGAACCGGAAGTCTGGGGGCCGCCACCTGGCGGTGCGCCAGGGCATGGTCCCGCTCCAGGGGACGATGCTGCACTTCGTGCCGGCACAGTAGTGCCACCGCTTCGTCGAGTTCGTGCGACGGCACGAAGAGAGCGCGAGCACCCTCGTTGAACTGCTGAAGCGCTATCTGGTCGACCCGGGGGTTCCCCTCCAGCGGCAGGTTGTGCGCGGCATTGGTTCCAGCACCGGGGAAGCCGAATCCCTTGGGCGCTTCGGCGATGGTGTAGTGGAGGGGTACCGGGTACTGAACGGTGCCCTGCGAAACTCCAGCCGCGCAGGCCGACAACCGCTCCTCCATCGCGTGAACGGCCCAGGCGAACGCGGCGGGGTCGGTGCCGTCGATCTCCATCGGGTCGAAGCCGTTCAGCCGCAGATGCTGGTGGAACCATTCTCGGCCCCCCTGCTGCTGCATGGTGCTGCGCTGTTCGATGCGGCGGCCGTTGAGGATCATGAACGGAGCCACGAAGCCGCTGTCTTCTGCCCGCCACCAGCGCGGCGCCCAGTCACTGCCACGCTGCTCCTCGAAAGCGCCGTCGCTGAGGAACACCACCAGCCGCTCGCCGGGCAAGGGCATGTGCACGTACTGCAGTTCGGCAAAGCCGAGATAGCCGCCCTCGGACAGACCGCCTGCCGTATTCGGGCCGACGTGGCTGCCCAGCGGCGAGGCGGGACGCCCCTGTGCGTCGATCGCGTAGCTATAGAAATCCCGGGCAAAGCGCGTGAGGCCGCTTTCGCTGCGGTCGTATCTCTCGGCGTGGCGCGGCGTCATGTTGCCCACCAGCAGGTTGCAGGCATCAATGCCCGCGACGCAATGGCCCTGGCCCATCAACCAGCCACGCGTCAACCCACTGAGCGCGTTCGCGGCCAGGTAGCCGACATAGGCCGGCACGATGTTCAGCGACCCACCGGTATGCCCCTCCGGCGTCTCCTTGAAATCCTCGGCTCTCATCCCCCGGCCATCGGGATAGACCCGGTCGGCATAGGTCATGTGAACCGTCAACCACATGCCTGCCACGGCCAGGCGGTCCGCCGACCAGAGCGTGCGATACACCGCGGTTGTGTCGCTCGCCTTGCCTTCGGCAACCAGCACCTGTGCGAGATCGTGGACTCGCAGTTGCGTGAGATCGTTGTGGGTGATGGGGCCGTGGCCGCGCGCCCAGCGGGCGAACTCGGGATTAGACTCGCGGAACACGCGGACGCGCTCGGCGACCCAGGGAAGCTCGTGGTTCATGTGGAAAGTCCTTGAGAGCCGGCACGCAGGTAAGCGCGACGGCGAGATTGGGAAGGCTGGCGTCTGCGATCGTCTTTCGCGCGCCAGCGGCACGGCCATCTAGCGTTCATGGCTGGTGTTCTCCATAAAGATCAGAGCGAGTCAAGGGCACGGGCCAGCTTCCGCCGTCGCGTTTGGACGCGACGATCTGGTAGATCCCAGTCCCCCCGGCCTCGAATTCCAGTGCACACGCCGCCATGTACAAGCGCCAGATGCGGAAGGTCACCTCATCGACCTCCCGCAAGGCCTCCTCCCGGCGCGCTTCGAGCCGCTGGACCCAATGACGCAAGGTCAGCGCGTAGTGGGGTCGAAGACCTTCGACGTCATGGATCTCGAAGCCGGAGCGCTCCATCCCTAGCTGGATATTGCTGACGCAGTCCAATTCGCCGTCGGGGAAGACGTAGCGGTTGATGAACTCGGTCGCGACGGTTCGGTTCCAGCCCTCCTCGTCATGGGTGATCCCATGGTTGAGGAAGAGTCCTCCTGGCCGCAAAACCCGCTGGACCACGGCGTAGTAGGCCGCTAGGTTCGCGAGTCCCACGTGCTCGAACATGCCAATGCTTGACACCTTGTCGAAAACGGCCGTGCCTTCGAGGTCACGGTAGTCGCGCAGTTCAACGGTGACGAGATCCTGCAGGCCCTCCGAGCGGATGCGCTCGCGCGCGTATTCGAGTTGCTGTTGGCTGAGCGTGATGCCGTGCGCACGGACGCCATGTTCTCTTGCCGCCCAGCACACGAGCGCGCCCCAGCCGCAGCCGATGTCGAGCAGGCGTTCGCCTCGCTGCAGACGCAGCTTGCGGCAGATGTGCTCCAGCTTGTTGCGCTGAGCCTGGTCCAGCGTGTCATCCGTCGCCTTGAAATAGCCACATGAGTAGACCCTCTCGGCATCGAGCCAGAGTCCATAGAACGCGTTGGACACATCGTAGTGAAAGGAGATCGCGGCCTGATCGGTTTGACGCGAATGGCGATGGGAGAAGCGACGTGCGACGCGCGAGGCCAGACTCCGCGAGGGCTTCAACACGTCCTGGTCGGACACGCGCAGCAGCAGTGCGTCGCGCAACAGGGCCAGTTTGTCGCGCCAAGAGAGCGAAAACCTCTCGAAATGCGCCTTGAGCCCGAGCGCGGTGTACAGGTCTCCCTCAATGTCGATGGTGCCGCGGAAATAGGCTTCCGCCAGCAGCAGCGGATCCGGGCGCAGGACCAAGCGACGCAGCAGACCCGGGTCACGGATGATCAGGGTGTATTCCGGGTGCGATTCGAGCTCGTGCAAGAGCATATCGCCCAGACGCAACGCCGGCGGGCGCTCGATGCCGGCCAGCAGCCGGCGCAAGATCCGTAGCGCGGCGGCATATCCGTCGGGCGATACGGTTCGATCCCGTGTCGTGAGGTGGCTCATCGGGGGCGCCTCACTCGCTCGTGTGCAGCGGATGCTGCGAAGTGGATAGACGACTCACACTTGGCGCTGGCGTGATCGGCACGACCACAACCGCTGCACCGCATGTACGTAGAGCGTCGTGATGCCGGGGAATGTCGACGATGATCAGAGCGATTCATGCGCGTACACGACGGGACTTCGCGCGCACCGAATTGCGCTGAACGTCCGCATCCGCTCCTTCGATCAAACCGCAGACGGAATGGCCATCCGGGACGCCGTCCGGCAGCCGCTTCCAGTCGCGCTCTGCCTGCTGCATGCGGCGATGCAAATCCGTCGCCTCCTTCAGCCGCCGGGCCTGCTCGTCAAGCCGTTTGCTCAGCAGCGCCCGCGCGCGCGGACACGGCGATGCACCGCGCTGGCTCATCTCGACAAACTCTGCAGCGTCCTTGAGCGTGAAGCCGAGGGCCAATGCATTGCGTATGAAACGCACCCGGACGACGCTTCGATCCGAGAATGCGCGGTAGCCGTTCGTGCCCCGGCCATCGGGCACCACAAGCCCCACCCGAAGGTAGTGACGCAACGTGTCCGGTGTGACGCCTGCCGCCTTGGCGCATTCAATGAGTTGCATCACCATCCTCCAGCAAGGTTGTCTTGAATCCCTTCACTTTCGAGCGAGTTTGAACCCAGGTGCTGCACATGGGTCAAGGGCCCGGCGTTTGAACCGCTCCGTTTCTTCCTTCAACGTGCGGTTGGATGGGCAACTGGACCATCTTCGGCGCGAGCATCAACGGGCGTGGCTCCCGGCCCGGGGGACGACTTATCGTGGTCTTGTCCCAGTTCATTGCCTATACCAAACCACTTGCCTGGTCATTCAGCGCTCGGAACGTCTCACGCGCGATCGCTAACTGCTCGCGTGCTTGAACCACCAGCACGGCGACGGCGGATCGGGATGACTGCAACTGGGCGACTTCAGTGTTGGGCGAGTAGGCGCGATTGCGCTCTTCGTTTAGTTCCAGGCCGATGAACTCCAGGCCATCAACGATGCGCCGACGCAACGCGGGCGAATTTTCTCCAGCTCCGCCAGTGAAGGCCACAGCATCGCAACCGCCCATCGCGGCGGCGTAGGCGCCGATGTATTTGCGCACGCGGTACGCGTGAACCTGCATTGCCAGTTGGGCGGCTGCGACTCCTTCTCCCGCGCGCTTCTCCACAATCCGCAGGTCCGAACTCTCACCCGACAATCCTTTGAGTCCACTGTCGCTGTAAAGCGCCGCCTCGATCTGCGCCAACGTCAAACCCAGTGCGCGTGCGACGAAGCCGGGTACGCCAGGGTCGAGGTCTCCACAGCGCGTGCCCATCACAAGACCTTCAAGCGCGGTCATTCCCATAGATGTATCGACCGACCTTCCGCGATCGATCGCGCAGACGCTGGCGCCGCTTCCAATGTGGCAGCTCACGATACGAAGTTCTGACGGCGGCCGTTTCAGCTCGGTGCTGACGGCGGCCAGTACACCCTGGTGGGACAGGCCATGGAAGCCGTATCTCCGTACCCCTGCCGCGCGCCACGATGGCGGAACAGCATAGGAATGGGCATATTCGGGCATGTCGTCATGGAAAGCGGTGTCGAAGACCGCGACGTGGCGCACGCCGGGCCAACGCTCACGGGTCAGGCGTATGCCGGCCAATGCGGCAGGATTGTGATGCGGCGCCAGAGCCGAAGCCTTGCCGATCTCGCGTTCGACTTCTTCATCCACGAGCACCGCGTTGCTCAACAGTGGGCCACCGTGTGCGACGCGGTGACCAATGCCATCGAGCGTTGTGACACCCGCCCTGTGCAAGTGCCGCTCGATCTCCTCGAAGGTCGCAGCATCCACCGCAGGATGATCAATCGCCGAGTCGATCAATGGCAAGGTACGAGCCGACTTGAAAACTCCGAACTTCAGGGTCGCACTGCCGGCATTGATGGCGAGGACGCGCATGTCGGAGCTCCGTCAGCGCCGGTCAGTGCCGACGTCGCCGCCGTTGGCAACGTTCATCAGATCGAATTGCCAAGTTTCGCTCGGCGCTAGCAGCACGCGAGGCCGCCGATCAGGCCCATGCTTCCGATGCTGTAGCGCCGTTGCTGGCGTCGTGATACGGGAGAATCCAACTTTGATCCGTGCCTGGACGACGCTGATAAGCGGAATCGGCCGTGGCAGGCGCATCGCCTCCGACAAGGAGCGTGCTGCTTGCGACCCGTGAGCGTCTCTTTTTGCAGCCACAGTGGAGGGTCGTTCAGTTGGCATAGGCCTGCTCGAACACAAGCTCAGCCCACAGGTCCCGGCTCTTGCGCCATGATTCCATGGCCTGCCCAATCGCGTCTGCACCAGTTCGCTCAAGCTGATACCAAGGATTTTCGACCCGATGGGGATCCTGCGCACCCCACTGCTCAAGCCATCGTTGCACCCATGGCAGCAGCGCCAGGGCCGGGGTCACCTGCTCGGACCAGACCTTGCGACTGACGCGCATGGGGTGCAGCGCGCGAAGTTCACGAGCCGAGTCGGGGGTGACGGCGAAGCGGACCCACGGCGACACCCACTGCGAATAGAAGCGCTCGGTGATCTCCGAGAGTGCTTCGACCTTGTCGAACCCCGCCGGGTTGGCGTCGTAAGGCAGGTCTTCCAGCCGCCGCGGCTGGAACTGCGCAGCGGCGGCCGACTCCGAAGAGGCGCTGTCCTCCAGAACCATCTCGTAGAGTCCAGGCTTGAGTGCCTGGATCGATTCGGCATGATGCAAGATGGCGCGGTGCTCGCGTCGCGCCACCCCCGCGGAGACGAAGATGCCAAGGTGGCCAACATGTTGGTGCAGCAGGTACACCACGCGCTGGCCCGCCGCCACCAGGTCTGCGGTCGTCGGATATACCGCTTTGAGCCAGCCGAGCGCCTGGTGGGGCGGTGTGATGTTGTCGCCGTTGGAGCAAAAGACCACCAGCGGTGCGCCAATGCGGCTGAGATCCGCGCGGCAGTGGCCATCGACCACGACCTCGCCGCTCTCCAGGTGATTACCTACGAAAAGATCGCCTGCGATCGACAACATTTCCTCGCGTGCAAGCTGGTAGAAGCCATTCCACCAACGCTCAAACTCCAGGAAGCGATCGCGCTCAGTCTCCGGCTGCGCGAAGAGCGTGTCGTACTTCTTGAACACGCCCTCGGGCTGCAACGCTTCGAAGTTCTGGACCAACCAGGCACC
Source organism: Pseudomonas sp. HMSC065H01 (assembly GCF_001815235.1). Taxonomy (NCBI): domain Bacteria; kingdom Pseudomonadati; phylum Pseudomonadota; class Gammaproteobacteria; order Pseudomonadales; family Pseudomonadaceae; genus Pseudomonas; species Pseudomonas sp. HMSC065H01. The sequence continues at coordinate 250,612 of NZ_KV819873.1, forward strand.
GTCGAAGCGCCCGGCGCCGAGGTCCGACACCCAGTGCGCCGGCCAGATGCCGCCCGTGAACCCACCGAGCAGCCGCATGGGGTTGACGCCTCTCTCGCCTGCCCAGTACGACAGCGGCGAGCCATTGAGCACTGCCAAGGCGGCACGGTGCTCGCAGTGCGACAGCGCCAGCGTGATCGCCCAACCGCCTTGGCAGTTGCCGTAGACGATCGGGGCCTTGCCTCGGTGGCGCTTGGCCACCATGTCGATGAATGTGGCCAGGGTCTGGACGACTGCGCCCATGGTCTGGCCCTCGACGGGCTCCGGATCGAACACTGCGAAGTACACGGGATGGCCTTCGAGCAGTGCCATGCCAACTTCAGAATCGCGTTTGAAGCCGCCGATGCCAGGGCCGTGGCCGGCGCGTGGATCGACCACCAGCACCGGTGCGGCGCCTTTGCGCACATGTTTCTCCAAGGCGTCGGTGCCACAGCGAGTGACACGCAGGAGCCGGTAGTTGCTCGCTGGCTGCAAGTCGTGGCCGTCGGCCACCTGCTCTGACTCGAAGTGGAGAAGCGGCGGCATACCCGCCGCTTCGTGTTCGGTCATGTTGTTGGCGCGCTGCCTCAGCGCTTCGCCTGACGCGACGGTCCGCCACAGCATGTCGCCCCAGTAGGCGGCAAAGAGCGCAAGCGGTGCGGCGGCCATACCCTGGGAGTTCGTGCGGGTGTCCATGGCGTCGATCAGCGGCAGCAGCAGCCGCCATGCCCCTTTGAACGGGCAGCGGCCGGCGCATGGGAGGCACCGGCACCCGCCGCAATGCCCGGCGAGGAATCAGCGGATGCCTCGTAGCCCGCGGCAGCTAAGGCCGCGATCAGCTCAGGCGTCTTCTGGGCCGTCTGGTCGCCGGTGACACTCGCTGCGCCGCGAGCGAGATCGACATGCACGTCTTGCACACCAGCTACGCGCTTGAGCGCCTTGCTGACCGAGTTCGCGCAGGAGGCGCAGGTCATGCCGGCAACCTTGAGTTCGATGGTTTCCATGATGATGCTCCGGTGGTTTCAGTGGTGGTGCCCGGACTGGCCGACGGATTTCGGGCGGCTCCGGTCGTCTGATTGGCGCGCAGGCGAACCCTCTTCATCGCCCCGAGGCGGCTGATCTTGATGGTCATGACCACCATGTGCGCCGTGACTGCCATGGCCGAAGATGTGTATCAACGGACAGGCGAGGATGAAGAGGAAGGGAAGCAGTTGCAGAAGATGGGCGTTGTGGCGGTAGAACATCCAGGCAACGGCGGCGGCGAGGCCGAGCCACAGCAGCCACTGGTTGATGCGAGACCAGTTCGGGCTGTTTCCTGTGCTCTTACTTCGATCGGGCGGAATATTCATGGCGATGCTCCTTCGTGAAGTTGACCCTTGTCGATTGGCGAGATTCCCGCATTCGAGTGCCGTGCAGGGCGCTGATCAGGCCCATCCATGAGACAGGTATGCCAGAAGAATGGGGCTGAACACCGGAGATTTCCATGGCCCCGGGCTAAAAAGTCCTCGATAGTTTCTGAGCATGATCGACCCGTGCCAAATGTGGCTTGTTAAGCTCAGCATAGAGCTGAGGTAAAGGCAGTACCTTGATCTTGATCAAAAAGACTCTCTGTACCCAGCTACGGGGTACATACCCCGCGCAGCGAACCAGCAGACCAGCTCACCTCAGGGGCTCAGCGCACACCGCCAAGTGAGCGCGCGACAGATGTGCCGAGCAGGCAGACGTTCGGCACCGATCGGAGGCTATCTACGAACGGTGTCCGGAACTGTGACCGGATCGCGGCCGAGCAAAGGCCCTCGCGTGCGGTGTGGACGTAGCGATGGGATACACAAGCGCATGATGTCGGCGCCTGCCGCTAGGACTGGGCACGTGGCAGTCACGGAGAAAAAATGTCCCGCTCGCGTAGCAACGTGGCCGGCCGGGTAGATCCCAGAATCAGGCAAAGAGATACGCCAGTTGGCTGGACGGACCGCAGCGCCCTCGGACTACTGCCGCAGATGGGGCAATACCAAGTCAAACCTGGTGACAAGCTCACTGGAGGTCACGGCAACGGAGCCACCATGTGCCTCCGCAATCGATTTCACGATGGCAAGGCCAAGACCGGCGCCCGCCGTATTTCGTTGCCGTGCCGGATCAACTCGGTAGAAGCGGTTGAAGAGCTTTGGTAGATCGGGCTCAGGAATTCTCTCACCGGGATTGACCACACTGATCGTTGTCCACTGCTCATCCTGCGAAAGCAAGACCGTGATGCTCTTGCCGCGAGGCGTGTGTCGAATTGCATTCGAGAGAAGATTGTTCAGCGCCCGGGTGAGCATTTCCCGATCCGCCGCTATGCTGCCGATCGCCCCTTTAACACCAAGCGTAATGCCGCTATCTTCTGCCAGCGCCTCGAAATAGTCGAACAGACTTCGCACCAATTCGGACAGATCAATGGTAGACAGACGCAAGTTGCGGGGATCATTTTCCGTTTGGGCAAGAAACAGCATGTCCCCAATCATGCGTCCCATCCGATCAAACTCTTCCAAATTTGAATAGAGGATTTCTCTGTATTCCTCGTTGCTGCGCGGCTGGCCAAGCGCCACGTGAGTCTGCGTGACCAGGTTGGTGACGGGCGTGCGCAACTCGTGCGCGATGTCTGCGGAAAAGTGTGATAGCCGGGTGAAGCCTTCCTCGATTCTCGCCAACATATCGTTGAAGGCGAATACCAGTTCCGCCAGTTCGATCGGCACATCCCGAGGATCCAGCCTCACATCCAGCTTTGAAGAGCGAATCGCCCGAATCTCTTCATTGACCTTGCGAATCGGCAGGTGGCCCCACTGCACCGCCAGCCAAGCCACACCGAGCGCCAGACACATGACCAAGCCGGTTGCCCACCAGAGCATGCGCTTGAACTCCGCCAGGAAGTCGAGATGAAAGCCGATGTCCATGGCGGCGACGATGCGGTAGCCGGGCGCCGCTGAATCGTCAGCAGGCAGTTGTATCACCACACCTCGATATGACCTCTGATCCTCCTGCCACACGATCAAATCGTCAGCGGTGATGCGGTTGACCAACTTTTTGCTACTGGCAAGTCTCGACAGGTCAGGGCCGGGCGTGGCATAGATGCTAGTGCCAGACCCATCGTAGACGCCGTACGTCATCCCATGATGTCCTGCGACTGCGTTGGCCAAGTGTTGCTTCAGTTCGTCGCTTGCGATGTCACTTGCAAGCTGGCGCAAGGGCTGAGCCAAAGCGGTTGTCACTGCCTCCAGTTCGTGGGCATCCTGTTGAGCAAAGTGGTGCTCCAACGACCGAAGAATGACCCAGTTGAACACAAGAAACACCAAGGTCGTGGCGATACCAACCAGGGCCGTGACCCTTAATGCAAGCGACGCTGGACGGCTTTGCCGCGGCTTATGGCGCAGGGGCATCATCGGGCGCATCGAGCGTGTATCCCATTCCACGCACGGTGTGGATGAGCTTCGGATTGAACGCATCGTCTATCTTCGCGCGTAGACGGCGGATGGCTACATCGATGACGTTGCTGTCGCTGTCGAAATTCATGTCCCATACCTGCGACGCGATCAGAGAACGTGGAAGGACCTCCCCCTGGCGACGGGCCAGGAGCTCAAGCAACGCGAACTCCTTGCTGGTGAGATTGATGCGTTGGCCAGCGCGCGTTGCGCGCCGGCGCGCCAAGTCCAGTACCAAATCGGCAACCTGGATGCGATCAGGCTGGCTCGGAGCGCTTCCGCGTCGCAGCAGCGTCCGCACCCGCGCCAGCAACTCAGAGAACGCGAATGGCTTGACGAGGTAGTCGTCCGCTCCCAGTTCCAATCCCTTGACACGGTCGTCTACACCGCCACGCGCCGTCAGAAAGAGCACAGGGACCTGTTTACCGGCATCTCGAAGGGCACGCACGATGCGCCAGCCATCGACATCCGGCAGCATGACATCCAAGACCACCAGATCGTATGTCTCGCCCATGGCCAGGTGGTGTCCGTCCAATCCGTTGCGCGCCAGATCCACGACGAATCCCGCCTCCATGAGACCTTGGCGGACGTAATCCGCCGTCTTGTTCTCGTCTTCAACGACCAGCAGTTTCATCGCATGTCCTATGAAATCGCTACGGCGCAGAGCAATAGCCGCTCACGATGTACGCATTCATCCACTTTCAATCAGCAATTTACTGGGTGCCAGCTTCCACGAACATGACACGAACATTACATGAATGTAATTCAAGGGTCATTCGATAGAAAGTGCCCAACCCATAGCATGACCTGCATTGCGTCGAACTGTGCCGCTCAGGATGGGGTGGCGTTTAGAACGACTTCCGAGTCATCTATGGAGGATTTCAGGCCATGCCGCCTCGTTCACCCTTTTTTATCGTGCCCCCACAGGGCCTTTCTCGTCGGCGTTTCGTCCAAGGGTTAGCCGCCGGCGGCGTTCTCGCTGGGCTGTCCACGCCAGCGTTCAAGGCATTTGCCCAGCAAGGCTCCGCGACGCGCGGTGCCGCCCCTGTGCTGAAGGGCACCGAGTTCGACTTGGTGATCGCCGAATCGCCCGTGAACTTCACGGGCAAGCCAGGCGTGGCTACGACCATCAACGGCTCGCTGCCGGCACCGACATTGCGTTGGCGCGAGGGTGACACCGTCACAATCCGTGTAACCAACAAGCTGCGTGAAGCCACATCCATTCACTGGCACGGGATCATCCTGCCGTATCAGATGGATGGCGTGCCGGGCATCAGCTTCAATGGCATCGCTCCCGGCGAGACCTTCACGTACCGCTTCAAGGTTCAGCAGAGCGGCTCCTACTGGTACCACTCGCACTCCGGCTTCCAGGAACTCACGGGCATGTACGGGGCGATCATCATCGACCCTGCTGGCGCCGAGACCATCCACGCCGACCGTGACCACGTGCTGCTGTTCTCGGATTGGACCGACGAAGACCCGATGCGGGTGTTCACCAAGCTCAAGTCCCAAAGCGACTATTACAACTACAACCAACCTACCGTCTTCGACTTCTTCCGGGACGCCTCGCGCGAAGGCACGGCCGCCGCGATCGACAAGCGCAAAATGTGGAACGAGATGCGGATGAATCCGACGGATCTCGCAGATCTGTCTGCCGCCACGCTGACCTATCTGGCCAACGGCGTCACCCCCGCCGGCAATTGGACGGCGCTGTTCCGACCGGGTGAGCGCGTGCGGCTGCGCATGGTCAACGGTGCGGGCAACACCTTCTACGACGTACGCATTCCCGGACTGAAACTCACGGTGGTGCACGTCGATGGTGTTGACGTGGAGCCGGTGACCGTCGATGAGTTCCGATTCGGTCCTGGCGAAACCGTCGACGTGATCGTCCAGCCACGGGATGACGCTTACACGATCTTCGCCCAGGCGATGGACCGGACAGGCTACGCGCGTGCCACGCTGGCCGTGCGTGAAGGTCTTCAAGCTCCCGTGCCTGCCCTCGATCCGGTCGAATGGCTGACCATGAACGACATGATGGGCGGCATGATGGGGGGCATGGACCATGGCGGGTCCGGCCAGGCCATGGAGATGACCGGGATGACGGGCATGACGGGCATGACGGGCATGACGGGCATGACCGGGATGACCGGGATGGGCTCGGGTTCGATGTCCGGGATGGATCATGGGGCGATGGCTGGCATGAACCACGGCGCCATGAACCACGGTGGCATGGCGATGGATCACAGCCAACACGCCGCGGCGGCGGGGGGACTGGCCGTGCCCAGCACTACTGCTCGCCACGCTCGCACCGAGTATGGTGCCAGCACGGACATGCGCGTTGACATGGCGCGCACCAACCTCGATGACCCCGGCATCGGACTGCGCAACAACGGTCGGCGCGTGTTGACCCTCGCGGATCTGCATACCCCGTCGGGGCCGCTGGACAAGAGAGGCCCTGGCCGGGAGGTCGAACTGCACCTTACGGGCAACATGGAACGCTACGCATGGTCCCTGGACGGGCTGGAGTTCGGAAAGTCCACGCCGGTGCACTTCAAACACGGCGAGCGGCTGCGGGTCATTCTGCACAACGACACCATGATGACCCATCCCATGCACCTGCACGGCATGTGGAGCGAGCTGGAAAGCCCCGACGGTCGCTTCCTTGCGCGCCGCCACACCCTGCCGGTGCAGCCGGCACAACGCATCAGCTTCCTGGTGACAGCCGACGCGCTCGGCCGCTGGGCGTGGCACTGCCACCTGATGTTCCACATGGATGCCGGCATGTTCCGCGAAGTCGTGGTGTCTTGAACCCAGCGCACAAGGAAGACCAAGAATGTCCAAAGCACTCCCCACTCGCGCACTGGCCACGACGCTTCTGGCCCTGGTAAGCGTCGCCGCCCAGGCACAAGCACAGAACGACCATGCAGCGCACGGCCAGGCCGACGCTCAAACGGCCGCGCCATCCACTCAGACCGTGGCTCCTGCCGCCGACCCGCACGCGGGTCACGCGACGTCGGCGAGCGGCTCGACCGCGGCCCCGGCCATGGATCACGGCAACATGCAGATGCAGGGCGGGTCGGCGCCTCCTGACGCCCGCGATCCGCACGGCTACTCCAATGGCCTGACATTGGGATCGGGCGACTACGCCGTACCCGGTGTGCCGCGGCTGATGCTGGCCGACGAACACAGGTTCTTTTCGTTGCGCGGCGAAACCCTGGAACGCCGCTTCACGCGCAAAGGGGACGATTCCACGGCCTACGACCTCCAGGCGTGGTATGGGACGACCTACAACAAGGCCGTCGTGAAGGCCGAAGGCGATATCGCCAAAGGAAAGCTCGAAGAATCGCGTACCGAGCTTCTCTGGGGGCACGCCGTCGCACCGTACTGGGACACCCAGCTCGGCGTTCGGGTGGATAACGGAGAAGGCCCGAGCCGTCAATGGTTGGCTTTCGGCATCCAGGGCCTCGCCCCCTACTGGTTCGAGCTGGAGGCGACGGGCTACGTGGGAAGTGGTGGACGTACGGCGCTGCGTGTCGAAGGCAGCTACGAGCTGCTGCTGACCCAGCGACTGATTCTGGAGCCTCGCGCCGAGTTGCAGTTCTATGGCAAGGACGACCCGGAACGCGGTATCGGCAAGGGCCTGGCCGAAGCGTCTGCTGGCTTGCGCCTGCGCTATGAATTCAGTCGCCAGTTCGCCCCCTATATCGGCGTGGAACGGGCGGGCAGCTTCGGACGCACCGCGGACTATGTGCGTGCCGAAGGCGGCCGTGCCCAGCAGACGCGCTGGGTGGCTGGCGTGCGATTCTGGTTCTAGAACCTAGCGGGTTTGATCATCTGATGAGAGGCAATCTATGAACATGCACTACGACAGAAGCCAGGGCAAAGTGCCGAGACGCCAGGCATTGATCGCTGGCTTGTTGGTGATGGCACTCGCAGGACCGAGCCTGGCGCAGAGCCGACCGATTGCCAAGGTCTGGAAGGACCCGAGCTGCGGATGCTGCAAGGACTGGGTCTCACACCTGCAAGGCGCAGGCTTCGATGTGCAGGTTCTCGACACCGGGAACACCGCAGCGCGCACGCGGCTGGGCATCCCACAGAAGTACGGTTCTTGCCACACGGCGCAGATCGGCGGCTATGCCATCGAGGGTCATGTGCCTGCCTCGGACATTCAACGCTTGCTGCGCGAAGCCCCGCAGGCCATCGGCCTCGCGGCGCCGGGCATGCCGGTCGGTTCGCCCGGCATGGATGGTCCGGCCTATGGTGGACGCAAGGACGCCTACGACGTGCTGCTGATCGGGAAAAGCGGTAGCAGCACGGTCTATCAGTCGCATCGCTGACCATCCATCAACCCTTCTTCGTGGAGATATGCCATGCAGCATCAGCACACACAGACCCCCAGCGATCGTCCCCGGTTCTGGCGATCGCGCTACGGCGTGGCGTTCCTCATCATCGCCGCTGTCGCCGCGTATTTCCTGCTCAAGGAGCACACGGCGCATGTTGCCGGCTATCTCCCCTTCCTGCTGCTGGCGGCTTGTCCGCTGATGCACCTGTTCATGCACCGTGGTCACGGCCACGGCGGACACGATCATGCCGCGCGTCAGGGTGAGGAAGGTGCCGCAGCCTCCAAGGAGCAGAAGCAATGAGTCGAGGCACTCGCACCGTGCGAGCACGCGACGCCGCGCTTGTCTCCTTGCGCGCCTGCGGCCTGCTGCGATCACCAGACACCAACGGTTAACGGCGGAGGCCACTTGTCACTATGAATTCACCCAGTAAGTCTTCAGGACAGGAGCACGCAGGCATGGCGGCGGGTGCCACAACGTCCGGCCCGCATACGCACCACCATCACGCCAGCCATGCTGGAAGTGACGATGCGGGCGGGTCCTCAAGCCACACGCAGCCCGATGCCGCGACGCGAGATCCGGTGTGTGGCATGGCGGTCACGGCGGCGTCGCAGCACCGCTCCACGCACTTGGGGAACACGTACTTGTTTTGCAGCACCGGATGCAAGGCCAAATTCGACGCCGATCCGGCGCGATATGCCAGCGGTGACGCGGGCATAGGCACAGGCAGCGGCCATGCACCGCATCACCATGCCAGCACCGCAGTTTCACCGGCCCCGGCGGCATCGCCAACCGCGCCCGGAACCGTCTACACCTGCCCGATGCACCCGGAGATCCGCCAGGATCATCCGGGAACCTGCCCCAAGTGCGGGATGACGCTGGAGCCTCTGCTGCCCGACCTCGATGACGACAACCCGGAGTTGCGTGACTTCTCGCGTCGCTTCTGGTGGACCTTGCCGCTGACGCTCGTGGTCCTGGCGCTGGCGATGCTGGGCGAGCGGCTGCACCTGATGGACATGGCTACACAGAGCTGGGTCGAGTTGGTGCTGTCGTTGCCGATCGTGCTGTGGGCCGGCTGGCCCTTCTTCTCCCGCGGCTGGCTGTCCGTGGTCAACCGCAGCCCGAACATGTGGACACTGATCGGCCTGGGAACGGGTGCGGCATTCATCTACAGCGTTGTGGCAACCGTTGCGCCGGAAGTGTTTCCAGCTTCCTTCATGTCCATGGGACGGGTCGGCGTGTATTTCGAGGCCGCCGCCGTCATCATCTCGCTGACACTGCTCGGCCAGGTGCTGGAACTCAAGGCCCGCTCCCAGACTTCGGCGGCCATCAAGTCGCTGCTGGGGCTGGCGCCCAAGACCGCGCGGCGCATCAATGCGGACGGCAGCGAGGAAGACGTGCCGCTCAGCCATGTGCACGTCGGCGACCTGCTGCGCATCCGACCCGGCGAGAAGGTGCCGGTGGATGGCATCGTGCACGAGGGCAGCAGCTCGATTGACGAATCCATGCTGACCGGCGAACCGCTGCCCGTCAGCAAGCGCGTGGGCGACAAGGTCATCGGGGCCACACTCAACACCAGCGGCGCGCTGGTCATGCGTTCGGAGCGGATCGGCTCGGACACCGTTCTGTCGCAGATCGTCCAGATGGTCGCCCAGGCGCAGCGTTCCAAGGCACCGATGCAACGCATGGCCGATGTCGTTGCCGGCTACTTCGTGATGGCCGTCGTCGCCATTGCGGTCACGACGCTCTTTGTATGGGGATTCTTCGGGCCACAGCCCACCTGGGTCTATGGACTGATCAATGCGGTGGCCGTCCTGATCATCGCCTGCCCGTGCGCGCTGGGTCTGGCCACGCCGATGTCGATCATGGTCGCAACGGGCCGTGGCGCCACGCAGGGCGTGCTGTTCCGCGATGCCGCGGCGATCGAGAATCTTCGCAAGGTCGATACCCTCGTCATCGACAAGACAGGAACCCTGACCGAAGGCCGACCTGCTTTCGATCAGGTCGTCGCAGCGCCCGGCTTTACGAACGATGAGGTGCTGCGTCTTGCGGCCAGCCTGGACCAGGGCAGTGAACACCCCCTGGCCGACGCCATCGTGCAGGCCGCGCGTGCCCAGGGCCTCCAACTCGTGAAGCCTCAGAGCTTTGAATCGGGAACCGGCATCGGCGTGCGCGGAAAGGTTGAGCACCGGCAACTGGCGTTGGGCAACACAGTGCTGATGGAACAGTCTGGCGTATCGGTGGAACCGCTCGTACCCCAGGCCGAAGCTCTGCGCGGCGAAGGGGCCAGCGTCATGTACCTGGCGGTGGACGGGCAGCTCGCGGGCTTGCTCGCCGTATCCGATCCGGTCAAGGGCAGCACCCCCGAGGCCCTGGCCGCGTTGAAGGCTGCGGGCCTGCGGGTCATCATGGCCACCGGGGACGGGCAGACCACCGCCAAAGCCGTCGGTGCACGCCTGGGCATCGACGAGGTGCATGGTGAGGTCAAGCCGGCGGACAAGCTCATGTTGATCGAGCGGCTGCAGAAAGAAGGACGCATCGTCGCCATGGCCGGTGACGGCATCAACGACGCGCCGGCCTTGGCGAAGGCAGACGTGGGCATCGCCATGGGAACGGGAACCGACGTGGCGATGAACAGCGCCCAGGTCACGCTTGTCAAGGGCGACCTGCGTGGCATCGCTGTCGCTCGCACGCTCTCGGTGAGTACCGTGCGCAACATGAAGCAGAACCTCATGTTCGCCTTCCTCTACAACGCGCTGGGCATCCCCATCGCCGCCGGGGTTCTCTATCCCCTCACGGGCTGGCTGCTGTCGCCGCTGATCGCAGCATTGGCGATGAGCCTGAGTTCGGCGTCCGTCGTTGGCAACGCCTTGCGCCTGAGAGCGAGCCGACTGTGACCGGATTTTCTTTCTGAACCTACAGGAGCCTGCTATCGCCCAGCGAACCGTTTCTTTCGTTCCACGCCGTTGCGAAGGTGCAAGCCTTATCTCGGCATTTCGTTCTTAAACCACACCTCACACATCCAGGTAGAAACTTCTATGACCCGTTCACATTTCATCGCCAAGCTCGTCGCGCCGATCGCTGCTGGTCTGTTCGCCACCGCCGCATTCGCGCATCCTTCGCTGGTGTCTTCAACGCCGGCCGACAAGTCGCAGGTTTCCGCGCCAGCCACCATCGAGCTGAAGTTCTCCGAGACGCTGGTGCCGCAGTTCTCCGCCGCGAGCCTTGTCATGACTGGCATGCCGGGAATGGCGAGCCATGGCCCGATGAAGATCAACGCCAGCGTCGCGGGTGCCGGCGACGGCAAGACCATGGTCATCACGCCGGCACAGGCGCTCCAGCCCGGTGACTATCGCGTCGAATGGCGTGCCGTCTCCTCGGACACGCATCCGATCACGGGTAACGTCACCTTCAAGGTGAAGTAAGCCCATGGCCGGGGATTGGTTGACCATCGTCCTGCGCCTGGCGCTGTATCTGGACCTGGCGGCGGCTTTTGGCGTCGCCATGTTCGGTCTCTATGCTTTGGGCAACGACGAGCGATCCTCGACGATCTCGCGCCGCTATCGCGTCCTCATTGGCGCATCCGCTGCCATCGGCATTGCCCTGTCGATGTGGGGCATGACGGTCATGGCCAAGGCCATGTCCGGCGCCCAGAGCTACGCGGAGCTGTCAACGCACGTCTTCGACATGCTCATTACGGGCACGCACATGGGCATCGCCTGGTGCATTCGCATCCTCGCGCTGTTGGTGTGTTTGCTCGTCGCAATGTTGAAATTGAACGCTACCTTGCGATTTGCAGTGATGGCGCTCTCCACCGGCGTGGCGCTGGCGACCCTTGCGTGGGCAGGCCACGGCGCGATGGACGACGGCGTTCGCGGCTACATCCATCTTGCGTCGGATATCACGCACCTCTGGGCAGCGGGCGCTTGGGTGGGCGCATTGGTGGCGTTCTTGATGCTGGCATCCCACAAGCGGGATGTCGCGCAAGACCCGGTAGCGGTCCTCAGTCGGACGTCGAATGGCTTTGCTCGCATAGGTACAGCGATCGTGGCTGCACTCGTCGTGAGTGGAATTCTCAATTACCTGTTGATCGCCGGACCATCGTTTGATCCGCTCATCTCGACGCTGTATGGCCGGCTGCTGATGGTAAAGCTCTTGCTTTTCGCAGGCATGCTGGCGTTGGCTGCTGCCAATCGGTATCGGTTGAGCCCGAGCCTGGAGGCAGCTTTGAAGGCAGGCAATCGCGCACAGGCAGTCATTAAGCTTAGGCAGAGTCTGTTCACGGAGGCGACCTTGGCCGTTTTGGTTCTGGCGAGCGTTGCATGGCTTGGCATCTTGTCTCCCACTGGAACCTAGTCCTTCATGGGCGGCAGATGACAGCACATGAATTGAATGTAATGCACGGGTAAGCGCTCTGTAGACCGCCTGCTTTTACATTTAACGACGCGGCGCAAGTTGTCGTCGTTTTTACAAAGGAGTCGATCATGAAATCGCAAATTGTCATTGCCGCCCTGTTGAGCGCTCTCTCCGTGCCAGCCTTCGCCGGTCATGCAGCAGCCCAAGCAGCCAAGGAAATGGTTCCCTTGGCTGACGGGGGAACGCTGTACATCTTCAAGGACGGAAAGATGGCACAGGAAAGCCGCTTCGGGCGCGCCGTCTATCTCAATGTCGGAGCTTCGGTGTCGACGAAGGATGGGCGCAACATCGCGATCACCAGCAATGAAGTCGCTCGCCTCGGGTCGCTGCTACAAAAAGAGCACGGCGGATGACGCCGCGGGTGTGCGGTGCTTTTCAAAGCTTCTGCACAGTGTGACAGAGACGCGCGCCCCGATCGGGCGCGCGCGCGCTTGGGACGCGTCACGAGCAACCACGAGCGCTCAAGATGCCAGTTTTTGCGATGTCAAGCGCATCAACTTCCCTGAAATGGATCCAGCCTCCCCGTCCACCGTGATTCGTCCACGGGACATCTGGCGCGAATGAGAACTTGCGAGGAGCCCGATTTATGGAGTTGCGTCATCTACGATGCTTTGTCGTCTTAGCAGAGGAGTTGCATTTCACGCGGGCGGCCGAGAGGCTGCATATAGAGCAACCCCCCTTGTCTCGCGCGATCAAGGAGTTGGAAGATGAGCTTGGGGTCACGCTGTTTGACCGCGACCGCAGGGGCACACGGCTGACCGTGGCGGGGGCGGCATTCTTGCAGGACACCCGCCGACTCTTCACTGTCCTGGAGCAAGCGCGTGAGAATGCCAGAGCCATTGCCGCGGGCCTGAGGGGCAGCCTGCGCATTGCAATTTCCGATGGTGCGATGGACCCACGACTATCGGCGTTCCTAGCTCGTTGCCGCGCGGAAGAGCCCGAGGTCGAGATACGTCTCTCCGAGGTACCGCTGACCGAGCAGATACGGGGCCTACGGTCTGGCGACTTCACGATCGGATTTGCACACGCGGCGGATGTTGGCGAAGGCATCGTGGCTGAACCGATCTGGCGAGACCCGATTGTGATCGCCGTGCCAGCGCGGCACTCGCTTCTTGCGCACAAGCAAGTTCCGCTGAACGAACTTCAGGGTCACCCACTGGTTCTGTGCGACAAACTGGCCTGCGAAGGCTACTGCCGAGAACTAAATCGGCTGCTACAGGTTCTGGAACACAGACTCAACGTTGTCGAAGAAGTGTCGTCGCTGGACATGATGCTAACGCTCGTCGGCGCAGGCTATGGGATTGGTTTCATGACGGCGACCAAGATTCCCATCAGCCAGAGGCCGGACGTGGTGATTCGCCCTCTGGCGCAGGACACGGCGGTAATCACAACCTATCTGCTTCGGCCAGAAAGCAGCAACTCATCGGTTTCGCTGGATCGCTTCATCGAACGTCTGCGAGGACCTCCGGATGACTAAAGCGTCAATGCCTATCTGAATCGTGCGCCGCGGCACGAAGATTGCGTTCGGCTGCGCTGACGAGTTCCGCAGCACTGAGCTTGAGTCCGGCGGCGATTCTTAAGATCAGAGCGAGAGTGGGCATGTGCTCCCCACGCTCTATTTTGCCCATGTGCGATCGCTCGATCCCTGCTTTCGCAGCCAGTTCTTCCTGAGCAACACCTTGCGTCAGCCGGGCGACACGAACGGCCGCTCCGAATGCCAACGCTGGCTCGGCGTCGAAAGTGGTAGTTCCTGGGGGACGGCCTCGTCGGACAGTTCGCTTCTCCATCCTTGGAAGCGTCGAACAGTCCAAACAATTTAACCACGTTAAGTTTAACTCAAACTAGCTATCATGAAGACTTTCCATCCTTGTCTTATCGCTTCTTGGGGCCTCTCATGCACGACGCCACCAGCCCACGCCCACAGCTCAGGCTCGCCATAGCGCCTGGTGTGGCCTCTTCGTACCTAGCTGCATTGCTTGCCCTGCAGCGCGCGGAGGAGCCCGAAGTTTCTATGGAATTTAATGAGGTTACGACGAGCGATCTCATTACAGGCCTCTACAAACGGCGCTTCGACGTCGGCCTTTCTTTGAAGCAGGTGAGCGATTCTTCGCTGAAGAGTCTTTCTATTTGGTTTGAGGCGACAGCTCTTGCCACGCCGCTGCGATACCCACTGCTCCGGCAGCAGTCAATCAGAATAGACGAACTTAAGGAGCACTCCGTGTTTCGATGGAAGGCCGAATATTCTCCTTCGCTGGACCAGTACCTGTCCTCCATGTCATCAACGGAAAGGCCGAATGTCCAGCATGTCAGTTCTTTTGAGATGTTATTGCTCTGGGTCGCAGCTGGATATGGCGTAGGGATTTCTTCGCGATCACGCATCGAAACCGCTAGCCAGTGCGGAATCTGCACGCGCCCAATAGCCGATGGCCCCTACGAGGTCATTACGCACCTGCAGCGACTCTCGGGGCAGACGAATCTTGTAGCTGATCGATTTGAGCTTAGAGCCTTGCGAGTTGCCGAGGCGCGTAAAGCATGACAACCACGTGCGGTGGCCGCCCTTGCCGGTGGATTTGCAGCGGGTGCCGGTTCGGGCCAAGGCGCCGTCCAGACGCATCAATTCATCCTGGAAACTGACCTTGATCAATTCAACTCCCTACAACTTCCAATAGTATGTCCGCATGATCGGCTTAAGGCGCCTTCTCGCAAGATGGAGCCGCTGGATTACCAGCGGCCTAGTCGTAACCTTGCTTTTCTCGCAGGTTGCGATGGCGATGTACGTCTGTCCCAAGCCAGACCCGAGGGCATCTGTGGAAACCACGCAAATGCGTGCCACGATCTCGATGCAGCAGGCTGACAAGTTGCCAATGTCGGATTGCACCGGCATGCCTGATTCCATGGACAGCGAAGCGCCACAGTTGTGCCACGCTCATTGCAGTGGCGATCGGGAGTCGGCGCTTTCATGGCAGGGGCTGGACATTCAGTTTCTCGCGGCGCACGTGATGTGGCTCCCCAACTCGCTGCCCGGGTTGGTTCTCGACCGGGTAGCCCTCAGGCGGCACGTTACCTACATTCCTCCCAATCCCCGCGCGGGCTTTCCCCCGATCTATCTCACGTTTCAAGTCCTGCGGAATTGACACGCCGATCCGTGCTCGCTGCGCAACCACGCGGCAGGCCATGTGATTTCGTGAACACCCATTCCGAGGACAACCATGTTTACTCCCTTTTTTGGCGCCCCCGAGGGGCGCCCATCGGCGTACGGCCGAGGCACAACGCCGGCCTCGATGCGATTGCATCGTCTGAAAGCTATCAGCATCGCGTTGGCGGGCAGTGCGCTTGTTTCGCCTGTAGCCTACGCCCTCGATTTTGCTGAGGCACGCCTTATCGCGGAGCAGCAGAGCCCACGCATCAACGCGCAGCAGTTGCAGGTCAACGTCGCCGAATCCGTGCAGAAGGCAGCAGGCTCGCTGCCCGATCCCAAGCTCTCGCTCGGCATCGAAAACTACCCCATCAGCGGCATGGATCGCTGGAGCATGACGCGCGAATCCATGACGATGCAGCGCCTGGCGCTCATGCAGGAAGTGCCCAACAGGGCCAAGCGCGACGCCCAGGTCGCCAGCGCGCAGGCGCGTGTGGATCGAGAGCGCGCGGCGCTGGTTTTGCAGCGATTGCAGATCCGCCAGGAACTCAGCCTGGCGTGGATCGCCGCGCAGGCGGTGGAGCAACGGGAGATACTGCTGACGGAACTGCTCGCGGAGAACCAGCGCCTGCAAGACAGTCTCCCCGCTCGCGTCGCCGGCGGCACCGCCCAGGCTGGCGACCTGTTGGTCGCGCAACAGGAGGCACTGACACTCACGGACCGCCGTGACGATCTACAGCGGGACCGGGCCAAGGCCAGGGCCGCGTTGCGGCGCTGGGTGGGCTCCAGGGCCGACGAAGCACTGCAAGGCGATCCAGGCCCGCTCACTCGCCCCGTCGCGCAACTGCGCACAGAACTGGCGAATCACGCGGAGCTTGAACTCTATCCGGCGATGCAAAGCATGGCCCGGGCCGAGTCCCACGAAGCCCAATCGGAGACCCGCGGCGATTGGGCCTGGGAAATCGCCTATAGCCGGCGTGATCGCCGATGGGGCGACATGGTGTCATTCCAGGTGACATTCGATCTGCCATGGCAGAAGGACCGACGCCAAGTGCCCATGATCGAGGCGAAACAGCGCGAGTTGGAACGTTTGGACGCCGAACGCGAAGACGTGGAGCGGCGGCATTTGCAGGAGTTGGACGACAGCGCCGCCGAACTCCAAGCGTTGAACAGCCAGATCGACCGCCTGCAGACCACCGGCTTGCAACTGGTACAGAACCGAGCGGCGCTTGCGCTGAGCAACTACCGATCCGCCAAGGGGGACCTGAGCGCTGTGCTCAGTGCGCGCGCCCAGGTGCTGGAGACGCGCATGCGTCTGATCGACCTCGGAGCGCAGCGCGACAGCCTGGTCGCCCGCCTGAACAGCCTGATCGCGGACTGAGTGGAGACCATCGCCATGAACACCTCTTCGAGAAACATCCTTGCCGGCCTGACGCTGGTTGCTGCCGGTATCTCCGTCGGATGGGGCATCGCCCAGTGGCGCACCGGCCATCTCAGCGACTCCACCGCTGCTGCGGGCGCAAGCGCCCCGACAGAGCGCAAAGTCCTGTATTGGTACGACCCGATGGTGCCGACCCAGAAGTTCGACAAGCCCGGCAAGTCGCCCTATATGGACATGCAGTTAATGCCCAAGTACGCGGACGAGGATTCGCAGGACAGCACCGGCATCAGCGTGTCTGCCCAAGCGGTACAGGCACTTGGCCTGCGCACAGCCGAAGTCGTACAAGGCAAGATCGGTGCGGATGTGAACGTCGTAGGCACCGTGCTGCTCAACGACCGCGACGTCAGCATCGTGCAGGCGCGAACCGCCGGCTTCGTCGAGCGTGTCTACGCGCGGGCCGTAGGCGACGTGATCGCGGCAGGCGCACCGCTGGCTGACCTGTTGCTGCCGGAGTGGATCGCCGCACAGCGCGAGTTTCTGTCGGTTCGCGCGCTGGGCGACACATCTTTGACCGCAGCAGCCCGCCAACGGCTGCTGCTGCTCGGCATGCCGCAAGCCCTGATCGCACAGGTGGAGCGCACGGGCGAGCCCAAGGGGCTGTACACGGTCACAACACCTCAAGGCGGCCTGGTGGCCGAGCTGATGGTGCGCCAGGGCATGACGGTTTCCGCCGGGGAAAGCCTGGCCCGGGTGAACGGCTTGGCCACGGTGTGGATCGAAGCGGCCGTCCCCGAAGCGCAGAGCGGGCCGTTGCAGGTCGGCCAAACGGCGCAGGTCCGGCTGGCCGCGTTTCCCGGTGAAGTGCTCAAGGCGCGCATCGTGAGCATCCTGCCCGAAGCCAACCGCGACACCCGTACGGTGCGAGTGCGGCTTGAAATGGCCAATCCCGGCCAGCGCCTGAAGGCCGGCATGTCTGGCCAGATCGCACTCGAAGGCAACGAACAGCCCGCGCTGCTTGTTCCCAGCGAGGCGGTCATCCGCACCGGCAAGCGCGCACTGGCCTATGTGGTCGATGGACCCGGCAAGTTCCATCCCGTGGAGGTCCAGGTGGGCGCGGAGGTAGGCGATCAACTGGTGGTCAACGGCGGGCTCGCGGCGGGACAGCAGGTCGTGGCCTCGGCGCAGTTCCTGATCGACTCGGAAGCCAGCCTGCGGGGCGTGCTGCCTGCAGGTGCCGCGGCGTCCGCGCCTGCATCGGCGCACAACGGGCACGGCACCTCGTCGCCACCGGCCGCGGCCACCAACGCTTTCGTGGTGCGCGGCGTGATCGAGGAGATGTCACCCACCGAGCTGACGCTGGCGCACGAGGCCGTGCCGGCCCTCCAATGGCCGGCCATGACCATGGGCTTCAAGCTGAGCAGCCCGCAGCTCGCCACGGGTCTTTCGGTCCGGCAGCAGGTGCGATTCACCTTCTCCAAGCAAGGTGAGGACTACGTGATCACCGCCATCGAAAAGGTCCAGCCATGATCGCCAAACTGATTCGCTGGTCGGTGGCCAATCGCTTCCTGGTGCTGCTGGCCACTGCCATGCTCACGGCATGGGGCGTGTGGGGCGTTCGCAGCACGCCGGTGGATGCGCTGCCCGACCTGTCTGACGTGCAGGTCATCATTCGCACCAACTACCCCGGGCAGGCACCGCAGATTGTCGAGAACCAGGTGACCTACCCGTTGGCCACCACCATGCTGTCGGTGCCAGGGGCCAAGACCGTGCGCGGCTTCTCGTTTTTTGGCGACTCGTTCGTCTATGTCTTGTTCGAGGACGGAACCGACCTGTACTGGGCCCGCTCACGGGTACTGGAATACCTGAACCAGGTCCAGGGCCGATTGCCCGCCACGGCGAAGCCGGCCCTGGGTCCGGACGCCACGGGCGTCGGCTGGATCTTCCAGTACGCGCTCGTGGATCGCACGGGCAAGAACGATCTGGCGCAACTGCGTGCGTTGCAGGACTGGTTCCTCAAGTTCGAACTCAAGAGCCTGCCCAACGTGGCCGAAGTGGCATCGGTGGGGGGCATGGTCAAGCAGTACCAGGTCGTGCTCGACCCGATCAAGCTGGCGTCCTATGGGCTCAGTCAGGCTCAGGTCCGCGATGCCCTGATGGGGGCCAACCAGGAGACCGGAGGCTCCGTCCTGGAGTTGTCTGGCGCAGAGTACATGGTCCGCGCGAGCGGCTACCTCAAGACCCTGGACGAGTTCCGGGAGATCCCCTTGACGGCACGGGGCGGTGTGCCGGTGCGGCTGGGGGATGTGGCTACGCTCCAGATAGGCCCGGAGATGCGGCGTGGCATTGCCGAACTCGACGGAGAAGGCGAGGTCGCCGGCGGCGTGGTGGTGCTGCGCTCCGGCAAGAATGCACAGGAGACGATCGCTGCCGTCAAGGCCAAGCTGGCGGAGCTGCAGGGCAGCCTGCCGCCGGGCGTCGAGATCGTCACCACCTACGACCGCAGTGCGCTGATCGAGCGGGCCATCCGCAATCTCACGACCAAGCTGGGCGAAGAGTTTCTGGTGGTGGCGCTGGTCTGCGCATTGTTCCTCTGGCATCTTCGTTCTGCGCTGGTGGCCATCATCTCGCTACCGCTGGGCGTGATGACGGCGTTCCTGGTCATGCGCTACCAGGGCATCAACGCCAACATCATGTCGCTGGGAGGGATCGCCATCGCCGTGGGGGCGATGGTCGATGCAGCGGTAGTGATGATCGAGAACGCCCACAAGAAGCTGGAGGCTTGGCAGCACGCGCACCCGGATCAACGACTGCAGGGCAAGGAGCGATGGGACGTGATCACACAGGCCGCGGAGGAAGTCGGTCCTGCGCTCTTCTTCTCGCTGCTCATCATCACGCTCTCGTTCACCCCGGTCTTCACCCTCGAAGCGCAGGAAGGCCGGCTGTTCGGCCCGCTGGCGTTCACCAAGACCTACGCGATGGCCGCGGCCGCAGGGCTGTCGGTGACGCTGATTCCCGTACTCATGGGCTATTGGATTCGCGGGCGTATCCCGGATGAGCAGAAGAACCCCATCACCCGCATCCTGATTGCAGCCTACCAGCCAGCACTGGAGTGGGTACTGCGCCGGCCCAAGGCGACGCTGCTGATCGCCGTGCTGGCCTTGGCGACCACGGCCTGGCCCTTGGCGCGGCTCGGCGGTGAGTTTCTGCCGAGGTTGGACGAAGGGGACCTGCTCTACATGCCCTCGGCCCTGCCGGGACTCTCGGCGCAGCGCGCCACGGAGTTGCTGCAGCTGAGTAACCGCATGATCAAGACCGTACCTGAAGTGGACAAGGTGTTCGGCAAGGCAGGACGGGCCGAAACTGCGACCGATCCGGCGCCCCTGGAGATGTTCGAGACCACGGTGAAGCTCAAGCCCAGGGAACAATGGCGTCCAGGCATGACGCCCGAGAAGCTCGTGGAAGAGCTGGATCGTGCCGTGAAGATCCCGGGCCTGTCCAATATCTGGATTCCCCCTATTCGCAATCGCATCGATATGCTGGCTACCGGCATCAAGAGCCCAATCGGGGTGAAGGTGACCGGCAACGACCTGGGCGTGATCGATCGCATCGCTGCAGAGGTCGAGCAGGTCGCCAAGGGCATTCCCGGCGTGACGTCGTCACTCGCGGAGCGCTTGACGGGCGGGCGCTACGTGGATGTTCAGATCGACCGCGTAGCCGCCGGTCGCTACGGCCTGAACATCGCCGATGTCCAGGCGGTCATCGCCGGCGCGGTGGGTGGCGAAAACGTCTCGGAAACGGTCGAGGGGCTTGCCCGCTTTCCGATCAATCTGCGCTACGCGCGAGAATGGCGTGATTCACCACAACGGCTGGCAGAACTCCCTATCTTCACACCGATGGGGCAGCAGATTACGTTGGGGACCGTGGCACGCATCGCGATCACCGACGGGCCGCCCATGCTCAAGAGCGAGAACGCACGGCCCTCCGGTTGGGTCTATGTCGATGTGCGCGGCCGTGATCTAGCCTCGGTGGCCAACGAACTGCGCGATGCCATCGGGCAGCAGGTCAAGCTGGAGCCGGGTGTGAGCATCACCTACTCCGGGCAGTTCGAATACATGGAGCGGGCCAATGCACGCCTGAAGGTTGTAGTGCCTGCCACCCTGTTGATCATCTTCGTTCTGTTGTACCTGACCTTCGCGCGTGTAGACGAAGCGGGGTTGATCATGGCGACCTTGCCCTTCGCGCTCACGGGGGGCATCTGGTTCCTGTACCTGCTGAATTACAACCTGTCCATCGCCACCGGCGTGGGATTCATCGCGCTGGCAGGTGTGGCGGCGGAGTTCGGCGTGGTGATGCTCATCTATCTGAAGCAGGCCTTGGCGGAGCGTTGCCCGGATGGCCGCAACCCAACGCGAGAAGAACTGCTCGATGCGATCCGGGAAGGGGCGGTGCTGCGCGTGCGCCCAAAAGCAATGACCGTCGCGGTCATCCTGGCGGGCCTAGTACCCATTGTCTGGAGCAGCGGTACGGGCTCGGAGGTCATGAGTCGCATCGCAGCCCCGATGCTTGGTGGGATGGTGACCGCACCACTGCTGTCGTTGTTCGTGATTCCTGCTGCGTACGTGCTGATGCGCAGGCCGCCCAGGGAGCGTGTCTGATTGCGTGAGCATTGACGCCTCGCTGCACCGAGCGATTTGATGACGTGGCCCATGTGGCCGGCGGCAGGGGCACGCCGCTGGCCCTGAGCCGCCGGACGTAAATTCATGCGTCTATACGACGTGCAGCCATACCGACTCCAAAAGCGGGCGTTACTGGGAGTTCTCTTCAGCGAACCTTCCAAATGCAGGAAGGTCGAAGCTTGTTGGAATGTCGTACAGGAACGGTGCGTCAATGCTCTTTCGCCAATTCCGGCTAAGGTAGGGACCACGGTCCCAAGTCCAGTCTCTTCGGCTTCGCATTACCGATCCGTCACCTCGTAGGATGTGGCCTTGCCCCCGCATAACCGGACACGGTCTATACGCTGGCTGACGCGCTCCCGGTCTGGGCGATTCGCTGTTGATGTTGCCTGAATTCTCTGGGTGACCGCATTCTCAGGCTCGAAGGCGAATGCACATTGTTGAAGTGCTCGAAGGCCAAGTGCAACTGCGCCATGACCGTTGTGGCGTCCGCTAAGTTTATGCGGCTGACGTAGTCGCACTTGAAGGTGTTGATGAAGCTCTCGGCCATGCCGTTGCTTTGCGCGCTGCACGACGGCGTGGTCACTGGCTTGAGGCCAAGGGGCCGAGCAATCGCGCGCGTGTGACCGGCGATGTACGCACCGCCGTTGTCCGTCAGGAGCTCCTGGCGCGGGCTCGCGCTGCGGGCGCAAAGGTCATCCATGTCGTCCATGATGGGGGCCGGGGCTCGCCTTACGACCTCGCCGCCGAGACCGGGCAGATCCATCCCGCCGTTGCATCGCTAGCCGACAAACCCGTCGTAGTCAAGACGGCGCCCAATGCCATCTTCAACACCGACCTGGGCAAGCGCCTGGACGTGGTTGGCAACAAGCAGGTCATCGTCATCTGGTTCATGACCCACATGTGCGTGACCTTCACCGCCGATGGCGCTTTTCCTGCGTGGCAATCAGCCGACCGTCGTGGCGGACGCTTGCGCGACGCGGCCGATCCGCACCGACGCTGTGTATGTGCCAGCCGAGATGCTGCACGAGGCCGCACTGGCGACGATTGCCGACCTCTACGCGGTCGTGGTGCGCTTGGGCGCGTCGTTGAAATAAGGCGAAATGCAGCAGGCCATAGACAGGCACCTGCCGCTGGCCATTGTGCTGCCGCACTTCGTATTACGCCGTCTCAAGCACCGCGGCGCTGTCTACCAGTCGCCGAACGCTCTGCTGCACGTCCTCGGGGATAGGCTTCGGCGGCAGGCCAGCCGTCTGTTGGCGGGTACCCGCGATGATGCGGACGACCAGGCCCAGATTCCCCGGCGTCACGATGTCGACGGCAGGGCGCCCCCCCAAGTCAGGGTGCGGCTGCGTCAGCATGCGATACAGGTCCCAGGAATCCGCCTGCGGGCATTGGTTCATGAGCACCTGGGCCAGCTTGTGCTTGAGCGGCACCAGTTGCCAATCGGGAACTCGCTGCCCCCGGTTGCCCAGGCTGATGGAGAGCAGCTTGCCGGCCTTCAACTCGCGGTTGACCTGGTCCTTGGACTTTCCGGCCAGCTTGCCGAACAAGGGCACCGGCAGACTGCTCGGCGATTCGTAGATGGCCAGCATTTCCTCACGCTCGCGCTGGATGGCGGACACCTCGGGTTCCGGCGCATGCGTCGGAGGCGGTGGCACCTGCGACAGCCGCTGGAAGGTGATTCCCGCGTCGTTTGGCGTCACGACAATGGGGGAGGCCACCACGGGCGGAACGGGAGTCGCAGAAGAGGCTGCAGCGATGTCGTCGGGGTTGTCCTCCCCTGCGATGGCCGGCACGCCCTCGATATGGATGGTGAGGTGGGCACTGGCCGCTTCGACCTGGCCCTGTTCGAGCAAGTCGAGGCGATCTGCCCAGTCCTGCATCATCCGGCGGCGCGGCTCGACGTACTTGGCGTGGTTGTAGGCCGAACTCACCTTGTTCGGGTCCGAGTGCGAAAGCTGCGCGTCCACCCAAATCTTGGGATAGCCGATCTCGTTTAGCGCCGTCGAGATGGTTCCGCGGATGCCGTGCCCGGTCAGTTGATCCTCGTAGCCCATCCGCTTCAAGGCTGCGTTGAGGGTGTTCTCGCTGATGCGCTTCTTGAGTTCGCTGCGGTGCGTGAGCAGATGGATCTGGGCCGGCCTCATCACACCCAACAGGTAGCGCACGATCTCGATGGCCTGGACGGAGAGCGGCACGATGTAGGGCGGCACGTCCTGCGGGCGCTTACCGGCCTTGCGCATCTCGTCCTGGAGTTGCTTGACGATCTGCGGCGGGATGATCCACAGGCCACGGTCGAGGTCGAACTGGTCCGGGGTCGCCAGCCGCAGTTCGCCGGTGCGCACGCCGGTCAGGAACAGTAGCCGGATGCCGAGCTGAGTCTGCCAACCACGAGGGTTGTAGAGCCTGAGCTTCTGCAGGAATTCGGGAAGCGCCGGGAGATGCAGGTAGGGGTTGTGGTTCACAGGGGGCTTGGGCTCGGCCACCACGTCCAGGTCGGAGGCCGGATTGGCTTCCAGCCCCTCCACGATGACAAGGGCATAGCGGAACAACTGCCCCAGCCAGGTGCGGACCTTTTCAGCAGTGGTGAACGCCTTGCGCTCCTCGATCCTCGCCAGGACGCCCAGGAGCTGGGGCCGGCGAATGTCGTAGATCGACATCTGCTTGAGGCTGGGCAGCACGTCCTTGTTGAAGATCCGCAGGATCTGCGACAGCGTGCTGTTCCTGCCTTCCTTGATTTCCTTGCGGCGATGCTCGACCCACGCATCGAAGACGGCCTTGAAGGTGTAGTCGGCCGCCAGCTTGACCGCGTGTCGCTTCTGTTTGCGATCTGTATGGGGGTTGATGCCCTTGGCCAGGAGCGCGCGGGCTTCATCGCGCAAGGCGCGCGCTTCGCGCAGTCCGATCTCGGGGTAGTTCCCGAGGGAGATGCGCTTTTGCTTACCGAGCCAGTAGTAGCGCAAGTGCCAGGACTTGCCGCCAGTGGGGGCAACCACCAAGCCGAGGCCATCGGTATCGGGGATGCTGTGGGTTTTTTCGGCAGCCTTGGCTTGCCGCACGGTCAGATCAGAGAGTGCCATCATCAAGCTCCTAAGTCGTGAGACTTAGGCTCGATGCTGCTGGTCATCCCGGTCCAACCCCAGCAACAACCCGGAACCGGCACCACCCGCATTCTTTGGCCTTGTTTTTGGCCTCAAAAACGCTGGCTGTCGGTGGATTTCCGTGGCTTTTGCTGGAATGAAAAAAGGAGCCGAAGCTCCTCTTTTCAATGACTTACAGACGTCAATGGAAGTCTGCAGATCATAAATTGGAGCGGGAAACGAGACTCGAACTCGCGACCCCGACCTTGGCAAGGTCGTGCTCTACCAACTGAGCTATTCCCGCATCGTCTTGGTGACGGGCGCCATTCTATAGCATCGCGGCGCCGTGTCAACTCCTTGATTCAAAAAAGTTTATTTCTCTTTCGGGGTGGTCGACAGATGCGGCCATGCGGCCAGCAGGTAGTGCACCATGGACCACAGGGTCAGCGCCGCGGAGATGATCAGCAGCACGTAGCCGAGAATCACCCAGAAGGTCATCAGCGGCGGATTCGCCAGGAGAATGACCAGCGCCAGCATCTGCGCCGCGGTCTTCCACTTGCCCAGGTTGGACACCGCGACCTGCGCCCTCGCCCCCAGTTCGGCCATCCACTCACGCAAGGCGGAAACCACGATCTCGCGGCCGATGATGATCACCGCCGGCAGGGTCAGCCACAGGTTGGCGTGCTCTTCCACCAGCAAGACCAGCGCAACCGCCACCATCAGCTTGTCCGCGACCGGGTCGAGGAAGGCGCCGAACGGCGTGCTCTGGCCGAGGCGCCGGGCGAGGTAGCCGTCCAGCCAGTCGGTGGCGGCGGCCAGGGCGAACACGGCACTGGCGGTCAGGTAGCTCCAGGACGTCGGCAGATAGAACAGCAGAATGAAGATCGGAATGAGCAGGACGCGCAGTAACGTGAGCAGATTGGGGATATTCATCGGACCATCTAGGCTGCGAGGTGAGCCGGCATTCTACTCGCTGTGCAGGACGGCATAAATCTGCTCGGCAAGCTTTTTACTGATACCGGGGGCTTTGGCCAGTTCATCGATACTCGCCCGCGACAATTCCTGCAACCCGCCGAAATGCTTGAGCAGGTCGCGCCGACGTTTCGGGCCGACGCCAGGGACGTCCTCCAGCGTCGACGTCCGCCGTGCCTTGCCGCGCCGCGCACGGTGGCCGGTGATGGCGAAACGGTGCGCTTCGTCACGTATCTGCTGGATCAGGTGCAGCGCCGGCGAATCGGCCGGCAGGGTGAACTCGTGGGAGGCATCGTTCAGGTAGAGGGTTTCCAGCCCCGGCTTGCGGGTCACGCCCTTGGCCACGCCGAGCAGGATCAGACCGGCGACCGCCAGTTCCTGGAGCACCTCCTGGGCCATGGCCAATTGCCCCTTGCCGCCATCCACCAGGAGAATGTCGGGCATCTTCCCCTCGCCGTCCTTCAGGCGACTGAAGCGGCGGGTCAGCGCCTGGTGCATCGCCGCGTAGTCGTCGCCGGCCGTGACGCCTTCGATGTTGTAGCGGCGATAGTCCGACTTCAGCGGCCCTTCCGGGCCGAACACCACGCAGGAAGCCACGGTGGCCTCGCCGCTGGAGTGACTGATATCGAAGCACTCCAGGCGTTGCGGCGGCTCCGCCAGGTCGAGCGCCTCGGCAAGGGCTTCGAAGCGTGCCGCCACATGCTGGCGGTTGGCCAGGCGTGCGCCCAGGGCCTGTTCGGCGTTGGTCACCGCCAGTTGCTGCCAGCGTGCGCGGGTACCACGCACCCGGTAGCTGATCTCCAGTTCGCGGCCTCGCGCTTCGGCGATCGCCGAAACCAGCACCGGGAAATCCTCGTGCGTCACGTTGACGATCAACTCCGCCGGCAGGTCGCGCTCCTGGTGGCTGAGATAGTACTGGCCAAGGAACGCCAGCAGCACTTCGCCCACCTCCTCCTCGATCGCGACCTGCGGGAAGAAGTTCTTGCTGCCCAGCACCCGCCCGCCGCGTACGCTGATCAGGTGTACGCAAGCGCCGCCAGGGGTGACGATGGCGGCGACGATGTCGACGTCGCCGTTGCCACCTTCCATGCTCTGCTGGTCCTGGACTCGCCGCAGGATCGCCACCTGGTCGCGCAACTCCGCCGCCTTCTCGAAGTCCAGGCGCATCGCCGCCTGCTCCATGCCGACGTTCAGCTCGTCGGCCAGCGCGTTGCTCCTTCCTTCGAGGAACATCACCGAGTGGCGCACGTCCTCGGCGTACTCCTCAGGACTGACCAGCCCCACGCAGGGCCCCTTGCAGCGCTTGATCTGGTATTGCAGGCAGGGCCGCGTACGGTTGCGGAAATAGCTGTCCTCGCACTGGCGGACGAGAAACGCCTTCTGCAGCAGGTTGAGGCTCTCGCGGATCGCTCCCGCGCTCGGATAGGGACCGAAGTAACGCCCCTTGCGCTTCTTCGCGCCACGGTGCAGGGACAGCCGCGGATACTCGTCCTCGCTGGAGAGGAACACGAAGGGATAGGACTTGTCGTCCCGCAGCAGGATGTTGTAGGGCGGCCGCCACTCCTTGATCAGCGTCTGCTCCAGCAGCAACGCCTCGGTTTCATTGGCGGTGATGGTGGTTTCCACCTGGGCGATCCGCGCCACCAGCGCAGCGGTCTTCGGCGCCAGGCCGGACTTGCGGAAATAGCTGGCCAGGCGCTTCTTCAGGCTCTTCGCCTTGCCCACGTAGAGAAGCTTGGCGTCCGCATCGAACATGCGGTAGACGCCCGGACGATTGCTGCAGGTAGCGAGGAAAGCGCTCGCGTCGAAAACGGCGCTCATCTAGCTGGCGGCATCGACCATGCCGTGGCGGACGGCGAGCAGCGCCAGCTCCACGTCGCTGGTGATCGAGAGCTTCTCGAAGATGCGGTAGCGATAGGTATTCACGGTCTTCGGCGACAGGCACAGCTTGTCGGAGATGCTCTGCACCTTGTGGCAGTTGGCGATCATCAGGGCGATCTGGATCTCGCGCTCGGACAGCGAATCGAAGGGGGAATCGTGCTGCTGCGGCTGGAAGGACTTCAGCGCCAGTTGCTGGGCGATCTGCGGGCTGATATAGCGCTGGCCGGCGAAGACCTGGCGAATCGCCTGGACCATTTCCTCCAGCCCCGCGCCCTTGGTCATGTAGCCGGCGGCGCCGGCCTGCATGAGGCGGGTGGGGAACGGATCCTCTTCGCAGACGGTGACTACCACGACCTTGATGTCGGGCTGGCTGCGCAGCAGCTTGCGGGTCGCCTCCAGGCCGCCGATACCGGGCATCTTCACGTCCATCAGGACGACATCCGGCTTCAGCTCGCGGGCCAGTTTCAGACAGTCTTCACCGCAGTCGGCCTGGCCGACCACTTGCAAGCCTTCGATGTCGGCCAGCATGCGGGTAATACCGGTGCGTACCAGATCGTGGTCGTCGACCACCAGCACCTTAATCACGCTGCACCTCGTCGCGCATTAGCAGACAACCGCCCACACGGGCCCCCAGGAGATTTCGGCAACCTTAACAGAAAGCCATCCCATGACCTAGCTTGGCGCAAAGGCGTCATAAATCAAGCGTCATGGAAACATCATTCGACGGCATCGAACGGGCGCTGCGAAGTATACCGCCAGCCCCCGGCGAGCGGCAGACCGGATCGCAGCAAAAACCGGCGAACCTGTGGAGAGCCCAGCGACGCCGGGCCTGGTAAAGCGCAAGCGCCCTGGTTGCCCGGGACTCCTCCATAGCGACCATCGCCGAAGTCGAAAACAGGCGACCAAGACGCCACTGGCACCGGCGGCTACTGCGCGGCCATCTCACCGACACCGGTGAAAAGACGCTGGTGCAGGCGCCTGCGACTGGCATTCGGCACCAGGCGAACGAGGGTATTCCTCAGCCAGACGCTCCAGGGCGATTCCCACTGACCAAGGCGGCCGACGATCCAGGATTGCTTCCTGATGAACTCGATCCGCGCCTCGCGTTGCTGCTGGAACAGGATCAGCGTCTCGGCGCGCGGCGCCAGGCACCACAGGCGCGCCAGCAGGAAGGCGTCCTCCAGGGCCATGGCCGCGCCCTGCCCCAGGTTCGGCGTCATGGCGTGTGCGGCGTCGCCGATCAGCACTACCCGTCCGCGGCACCAGGAGGCGCCGGCCAACTCCTCGAGGTCGTTGTGCACCAGCGTGGTGGCGCTCGGTATGAGCCGGGCGATGCTCGCGCCGATGCCGTCGAAGTCCGCGTAGTGGGCGGCCAGCCGTTGCGGGGTGACGAAGCCCTCCTCGTCCTCGGGCTCCTCCCGGCGCACCTTCAGGGTCGCGTAGACATACATCTCGCGCGGGCTGATCTGGATGAAGCCGAGGCGCTTGCCGTGCCCCCAGACCTCTCCCGCCAGCTCGGCGTCCTCCAGCCGATGGGGAACGACCAGGCGCCAGCAGGTTTCGCCGGAATGACGCAAGGTCGCCTCCGGCCAGACATAACGTCGCACGCTCGAACGAATGCCATCCGCACCGACCACCAGCGAACAGTCGTGGACAGTGCCGTCGCTCAGGGTCACGCGTTCGTGGTCGAGTCCGTCGAGGATCTGCACGATGGAGACCCCGACCCGAATGCGCGATTCATCCAGCCCCTCCAGTAGCGCCGCATGCAGCTCGTGGCGCTGCAACGCCAGGCCGCCGCGGGAACTCCCACCCAGACTGGAAGGCATCGACATCAGCATCGAACCGTCGTGGGCGTATACGTTGATGCCGGCCAACGGCATGCCACGGCGGAACAGCCGGTCGAGATCCAGGGTGCTGGACAACGCCGTCAACGCATTGCTCGCCAGGGTGATGCCGGTACCGATGGGCCTGATCTCGCTGGCCCGCTCGACCAGCAGCCAGTCGATGCCTGCCTTGGTGAATTCGCGCGCCAGCGCCAGGCCGGCGATCCCGGCCCCCTGGATAAGAACGGTCATCCGTTGCTCCTTAGCAGCGGCATCCGTCGCGACTTCGCGCGGTCGCGACAGGCCTGCCCGAGACGATGAAAATGTCCATCCTAGCCGCCCCGGACAGCCCACCGACCCTATCAGAAGATCGAGTTGACCCTGCTCGCCGACACCTCGCCGCTCGCTTTTCCTGTCCTCCAGGCCACCGGGAGTCCGGCGCGCCGGGAAGGCAAGCGAGGCCCGGGCACGGCACGCGTGGCCGGAAATCCCCGCTAGCCGCCGCCCGCCGCGGCGCTACGGTTTTCCTTGGCCAGCGGCCTCCCGAGCGCCGGCAAGCGGCGATGGCGCCTGAAGCTCAGGGCAACCGGCCCGCGCCACCACCGCCCACGACGATCATCCAGGCGCAGCCACCCCGGCGAGAGTGGCCGGGACGGCAGTGCTCAGCCGGGCCACGGCAAGCATGCACGACTGATCGGCACGGCGTCGCGGAGGCGCGGCTATACGCAGACCCCGCTCCTGTCAACCCCTTACGCAAGGTAGTGATTGCCGGAAGCCCAGCGTACGAAAATCAACCGAAACGACATCCGCATGGAATAACGAAGCCCTGACGCCTTCAGGGCGATAGCATCGCGTGCAAGAGGTAACCGATGAGCCCGTCCGAAAACATCCAGTACGATTTCGAGTGGCGACCACTCAACAACTACCTCGCCGTGCAACGCATCACGCCTCCGGACATGCGTCAGGGTTCGGCTGCCGAGCCGCGCCTGCCCAGCGAAGCGCTCTACGAGTGGATCGTGCTGAACGGACGCTCCCCCCTGGAAGGCCTGAGCCTGGGGGAGCACTACCGCCTTTCCGACTACGGCGTCGCCGGGCTGGCATTGCAGAGTGCCGGCACCGTGGGCGAAGCCTTGCAACTGATCAAGACCAACATGCTGCTGTTCCGCAAGGATATCCGCGGGATCGCGGTGCGACGTTCCAGTTGCGACACCGTGGATGTGGATATCGACCTGCAGGACAAGCCGGACTGGCCGCAGTCGGCCCGGCTGTATCACGCCAACGTCCTGGCGTCGGCCGCCTACGCGGTGTTCCGCGACCTGCTGCTGGGCGAGCTGGAACTGGTCCGCCTGCGCCTCCCGGAAAGGAACGGCGACGTGCGGGCATACGAGGAGTATTTCCGGGTGCCGGTGTATTTCGCCGGCGCAGGCATCACCTTCACCCTCCCCGAGGAATTGCTCGAGGCCGAGATCGCCACTGCCAACTCCGCCGTGTTCCAGGCCTCGCTGGCGCTCGGCAGCAAGGCCTTCAACACCCGCGTCACCCGCGAGATGGGCGGCTACCGCCAACGCATCGTGGCACTGCTGGAGGTGCTACAGGACCGCTACCCGAGCATCGCCTGGGTCGCCCGGCAGTTGAAGGTCACCGAACGGACGCTGCGCCGACGGCTCGCCGACGAGGGCACCAACTACCGGGAAGTGCTCGAC
Source organism: Pseudomonas sp. HMSC065H01 (assembly GCF_001815235.1). Lineage (NCBI taxonomy): Bacteria > Pseudomonadati > Pseudomonadota > Gammaproteobacteria > Pseudomonadales > Pseudomonadaceae > Pseudomonas > Pseudomonas sp. HMSC065H01. The sequence continues at coordinate 281,490 of NZ_KV819873.1, forward strand.
CTGGTCCGCCACGACAGGGCGCGCCAACTGCTGCGGGACGAGCGACTGCGCATCGAGGAAGTCGCCGAGAGGCTGGGCTACATGGATACCTCCAGTTTTCGCCACGCCTTCCGTCGCTGGACGGGACAGTGCGCCAACGACTATCGCAAGGCCCGCCTCGCCGGCAAGACCGCGCGGCGCCAGGGCGAACGCTAGCCGGCATGATTCCCTTCAGGGCAATTTCTGCGGATAGGGGCGAAAGGCGAACAGGCTGCACGCAGCCAGGGAAAAAGCCGCGAGCAGCACCCATTCGGCCGTCCCGTAGCCTTCGGCGCGGTCGTACAGCCAGCCCAGCAGGTAAGCGCCGAGACTGATCGACAGGGCGAAGGTGAACGGCTGGATCGAACCGTAGATCACACCGAAGCTGCGCAGGCCGAAGTAGCGCATCAACAGGTACTTGGTGGTGCCGCTTTCCCCTCCTCCACCCAGGCCGACCAGGAACACCGCCAGCCATAGACCGCTCGGTGTGTCGCCCACCAGGAACCAGGCCATGCCGAGCACCGCCGCCAGGGCGAAGGGCAACGCCACCCGAGGCGTCGCCACGCGGTCGAGAAGCCAGCCCATCAGCGGCTGCGACAGCATCATGCCGACCCACAACGCCGACAGCGCGGTGCCCGCCTCGCCCCGGGACAAACCGCGCTCCACCAGCATCGGCACGCCATGGGTCATGATCCCGGACATCACGAACACCGCCAGTACCTGGTTGCCCAGCACCAGCCAGAAACTGGCGCTGCGCCAGGCCTGGGGCGCCGTCGATCCGCTCAGCGCGGTTTCCGCTACGGCCGTGCCGGCGGCCACGCCAGCATCCGGCGCTGGCTCGCGGAACAGCCAGGCCAGCAGCGGCAGCGCCAGGCCCAGTTCGAGCACGCCGTAGACCAGGAAAGCGCCGCGCCAGCCCCACGCTTCGAGGCTCTGGTGGCCGACCAGCAGGCCCAGCGGCCCGCCCACCCCGAAGCCCAGGCCTAGCAGGCCGTAGGCCACGCCCAGGCGTTGGCGGAACCAGAGTCCGAGGATACGTCCGTAAGGCAGGTTGCCTGGCGCCAGCAGGCCGATCAGCAGGAACAGCGCGTAGAGTTGCCAGACGGCATTCACCGCCGCCAGGCCGAGCAGCGGCAGCGACAGGGCGGCGGTCAGCCCGAGCATTGTCCGCCGCGCGCCCCAACGATCGATCAGCCAGCCCTTGAGCGGGCTGGTGATGGCGACCGCCAGTCCGAACAGCGTCACCAGCAACGACACCTCGGCGCGGTCCCAGGCGTACTCGGCGCTCATCGGTGCGATGAACAGACTGAAGGTGTTCAGCAGGATGCCGGTGGGCCCGAGCATGATCGCCACCACCGACGCCAGCAGCACACCGCCGCTGGTCGCGGAAAATTCTCGTTGCGCCACGCCTGGCCCTCTAGAAGCGGTATGCCGCGCGTAGGTAGTAGAAGGCGCCGTTGAAGCCGATCTGCGAGGCATAGGTGTCGTAGCGCAGCACGTCGCCATAGGTGGTGTTCTGCGCGGGCAGCTTGTTCGGACGGACGTCGAACAGGTTGTCGGCGCCGGCGGTCAGCGTCAGGTCGGCGCTGAGCCGGTAGCGCGCGGCGATGTCGGTGATGTACTTCGGGTCGTTGACGAAATGGTTGAATTTCTCCGTCGACCAGGCGTCCGGCCCTACCGTGTAGTCGAGTTCCGAGCTGGTCCGGCCGTAGCGCGTCAGGCGCAGGCTGACCTCCCAGTCCTGGCGGCTCCAGGTGCCGCCGAGGGAAACCTGGCTGCGCGGGGTGGAGCTGGTGATCCAGGCGACCTGCTGGGCATTGAGCAGCGGCTCGCCGTTGGCGCCTCGATGGTTCTTGCGCAAGGTGGTGCGGTTGAAGTTGGCCGACAGTTCCCAGTCGACCTGCCCGTACTCGCCAAGCGCGACGAGGTAGTGACCGGTGATGTCGACACCGCGGGTGCGGGTGTCGGCACCGTTGGCCAGGTAGTGGGTACTGACCGTACTGGCACTGGCCGGCAACGAGATCCCCGCCGCGGCCAGGGCATCGATGGCTTCCTGGCCGGAATAGGTGGCGCTGTCGACGATGCGGTCGCGGATGCTGATCTGGTAGGCGTCGATGTTCAGCCCGACGTTTTCCCACGGGCTGAGTACCAGGCCAAGGTTGAAGCTGGTCGACTTCTCCGGTTGCAGTTCGTCGGCGCCGAGCATCTTCGCCGCCGGCGAGTTGGCCGCCAGCAGGCCAAGGGCGATGGTCGGGCCGACGCTGAGGCCGGTGTAGTGCTCCTGGACCAGGGACGGCGCGCGGAACCCGCTGCTTACGCTGGCGCGCAGCGCCACCCGCGGATCGAACTGGTAACGGGTGGCGAACTTGCCGTTGGTGGTGCTGCCGAAGTCGCTGAATTTCTCGTGGCGCACCGCCACGTCGACCTCCCAGGCTGGGGTCAGGGAGGTACCCAGGTCCAGGTAGGACGCCCAGGCGTGCCGCGACCATTGCCCCTCGCTGAGCGGCGAGAGGCCAGCCAGGGATTCCGCCCCGCCGCTGTAGTAGGACGCCGGGTCGCCGGCGTCGATGCGGTAGCTTTCCCGCCGGTATTCCGCACCCAGCGACAACGCCAGCGGAGCAGCGAGGAAATCCAATTCGAATTCCCGCCCCAGGTCCAGGTTGCTGGTCCATTGGCTGTTGCGGTAGCGCGCCAGGTCGAAGCTTCTCGGGCTGTTGCCGGTTTCACGGTAGATCGCCGCGTTCACCGACTGGGTCATGCCGATATCGGGACGGTCGGCGCCGTAGCCACTGCTCAGGTCCCAGTGCCAGGCATCCAGCAGATGCTCGCCGCGCACCCCGGCGAGGAACGCATAGTCGTCCTCGTCGCTGTTCGGGCGCGGCGTGAAGCCGTCCGGATACAGCGTCGGCGCCACCGAAGCCAGGCGATAGTTGGCCGCCGAAGAGGCCTTGCGCCGAGTATAGGTGCCGAAGCCGTACACCTCGATATCGTCGCCCAACCCGAAACCGGAGTTGAGCGCCAACGATTGCCGGTGGAACGCGGGATCGCCCATGGAAATGTTGTCGCGCCGACCGGTGCGCTCATCGATGCCGCTGCGCATCGTGCGCTCCTGCTCGCGATATTCGGCGGTGAGGTTGACGAAGCCGCTATCGCCGAAGGCCAGCCCGATGTTCCCCCCGCCGCCATGGGTGAAGCCGTCGCCGTCGCCGGTCTGCCCGACGTCAGCGGCCGCCGACCCGCCGCTGTCGGCGGACTTGAGGATGACGTTGATCACCCCGGCGATGGCGTCCGAGCCGTACTGCGCCGAGGCGCCGTCGCGCAGCACCTCGACCCGCTCGATGGCGTTGATCGGGATGGTGTCCAGATCGACGCCGGTGGAGCCCTTCTCCAGCCCCCCGCTGATATTGAGATTGGCCGTTTCGTGGCGACGCTTGCCGTTCACCAGCACCAGCACATGGTTGGGGCTCAGCCCGCGCAGCGACTGCGTGTGGGTCAACGCCGAGGCGTTGAACGGCTGGGCCTGGCGGGTCAGCGAGGGCAACAGTTTGACCAGCGCATCGCGCAGGTCGACCGCACCGCTGCTGCGTAGCTGGGTAGCGCTGACCACATCGATCGGGCTCAGGCTGTCCTGCGCCTTCACATCGCTCTTGCGCGTGCCGGTGACCACCACGGTGGACAAGGTCGGTGCCACCGCCGCACCTCGCGTCTCCTGCACAGGCGCCTGTCCGCGGCGCAGGACGAAGGCACCGCTTTCGTCCTGCGCGTATGCCAGCCCGCTGCCGGCCAGGGCACGCCGCAAGGCGTCCTCGACACTGAGCCGGCCGCGGATATCCGGTCCGCGCAACCCCGCCACCAGGCGCTGGTCGAAGGCGATCGGCACGTGTCCCTGGCGCACGATGTTCAACAACACCTCGGCCAGTTCGCCGGGCGCTATGTCGAATACCCGGGGCGCCGTGGCCGCGTCGCGCGGCCCACCGTCGGCGGCCTGCACCTCGCCCTGCAGCGCGCAGGCGAGCCCCACCGCACAGAGCATGGGGGTCAACGAACGAGAGGAAAGACGTACATCGGGCATGGTCGAATCGTCCTGGATGGAATTCGCCCATGAGTGCAATCCGACGCCGGCTTTTTCAGCGTCGGGCAATATGAATTTCGCATAACCTTATGCGCCCGGATTCCTCCGCAGGCGGCGCACTAGCGTGCGTCGGCGAGCCGCGGCGCGGGCGGGTTGATCAATAGCGCGAATATCTCGGAGTGGGACTTCACGTTCAGCTTCGCGTAGATGTGCCGGCGATGCACCTTGATGGTGGCGATCGACAGCGTCAGCCGATCCGCTATTTCCTTGTTCGAGTATCCATCCAGCATCAGGCGGATGACATCCGACTCCCGCGCGGTCAGCGGCGATATCAACCCTCTCCAGGGCTGGACTTCCACCTCCGCCGCTGCGATCGGTTTCGCCTCCTCCCTGACCGCATCCTCGAAGTGGATGCGTTTTTTCATCAGCGCGATGACCCACGGGCGAAGCAGCTCGAACAGCGCGATCTGCTCGGCGCCGAAGCGGCTCTCGCTGCCCAACGACAGGCACAGGGTTCTTTCACCATCCAGCGGGACGTTATATTGAACTTCGTCCGTCACCACATAATGCGCAAAGTACGTATTGTAATATTCGGTCGTTTCGAAATCTTCGGAGACGATATCCGCAAGATGAAAAAGCCCGCCGCGCCGACAGTTTCTGGATACCTGGTAGAAAGGATCTTGCAGATAGAGTCCGGTTATATATCGACTGATCAGCGGGTCCGGCTCGACTTCTTCTCTCTCCTCCTCCATGAAGGAAAGAATCAAGGGACTGGAATCGCTGAATATCAGGGCCGCCCAGTTGTCGACGGGGGCGAACTGGCCGAGGGTCTGCGCCAGGATCCGCCAGAAGAACGGCCGGTCCAGCGCTTCGAGCAACTTTCCCAGTGACTCGTGCCAGGCGCCGCCGTGCAATGCGATATCCACACAACTACTCCTCTGGGATTAGTCACTCGGCGTTATGTCATGAAGAGTTCCAATGTGCATAATATCGATGCCTTCGAAGATAGCCACAGGTCAGAACTACCAGTTCTGGTAGGTGCAAAATCCAACTTGTTTCGTTTCGGAAAGGAAATCCAATGAAAAAAGTTTGTGCACTGGCGTTATCGATCCTGACGACGATCGGTGCGACAGCGGCGGACAGTGCATGGGCTGCGCAAACCAGCGTCCATCTTTACAACTGGTATGACTTCATCGCCCCGGAAACGCCCAAGGCTTTCCAGAAGGAAACCGGCACCCGTGTCGTCCTCGACACCTTCGACAGCGCCGAGACCGCGCAGGGCAAGCTGATGGTCGGCCGCTCCGGCTACGACGTGGTGGTGATCACCTCCAACATCCTGCCCGGGCTGATCAAGGCGGGCGTCCTCCAGGAACTCGACCGCGACCGGCTCCCCCACTGGAAGAACCTCGACGCGGACATCCTCGGGAAGCTTCAGGCCAACGATCCCGGCAATCGCTATGCCGTACCTTATCTCTGGGGAACCACCGGGATCGCCTACGACGTGGACAAGGTCCGCAAGCTGCTCGGCCCCGACGCGCCGGTCGACTCCTGGGACCTGGTCTTCAAGGAGGAGAACATCTCCCGCCTCAGCCAGTGCGGCGTGGCCACGCTGGACTCCTCCACCGAGCTGGTGTCCATCGCCCTCAACTACCTGGGCCTGCCGCACAACAGCCAGAATCCCGAGGACTACCAGAAAGCCCAGGAACTGTTGCTGAAGGTTCGCCCCTACATTCGCTATTTCGACTCCTCCAGAGTCGACACCGATCTCTCCAACGGCAACGTCTGCGTGGTGGTCGGCTGGCAGGGCACGGCCTACATGGCCCAGGTCAACAACGAACAGGCCGGGAACGGTCGCCATATCGCCTACAGCATTCCCCGGGAAGGCTCGCTGGTCTGGGCCGAGAACATGGTGCTGCTCAAGGATGCACCGCATCCGCAGCAGGGTTATGCGCTGATCGACTACCTGCTGCGTCCGGAGGTCATCGCCAGGACCTCCAACTACGTGGGCTATCCGAATGGCAACCAGGCGGCGCTGCCGCTGGTAGAGCGGAAGCTGCGGGAAAACCCGGCGGTTTACCTGAGCAAGGAAACCATGGCGACCCTCTTCCCGCTGGAAACCCTGCCACTGAAGGTCGAGAGAATCCGTACCCGGGTCTGGAGCCGGGTCAAGACCGGGAGCTGACACCCGCCCGAGACGCCCCCTGGAAGCGCGGGAGCGCCCGGAGCCAGAAAAATCCAGCGAGGTCCGCCAGGACCGGCGTTCGCGTCTTTCACCGGGCGAGGCTCTGCCTCGTCCGTCAGGATGCGGCTTGCCGGCTGACCTGCGACCGATAGAGATACCTCTCCCCCAGGGCGGGAAAGCCCCGGGCATGCCTGATGGAGAAAACCATGCTTATCCATTTCTGCCCCAGGCTGCTGACGCCTGCGGGGTTCGACCTGCCGTGCGAGTTGATCGACATCCGCATCAAGGAGTTCGACCTGCACCTGCTTGGCGGGCGCGACGTGGTGGCGCGTCACCCCCTCCCCGACAAGCGCTACCACGTGGCCTGCCGCAAGTCCGGCTGCAAGGCGGTGAATGGCCTGCTGGTGGACGTGGAAAAGCACGTTCCGCTGTTCACCGTGGACACCCGCTGGAGCATCGACGCCGAAGTGGTCCTGCGCCACCGCGTCGAGTACGTGGTGCTCGACGCCGAGCACGACGCGGTGAGCGACTACATGCTGCTGTGGTGCGACGAGGTGCCCAACTACTTCCTCGGCCAGAGCACCCCGGCCATGCAGGTTCCGTTGATGGAACTGATGCGCGGCAATGCGTTGCAGACCGAGCGGCAGGATGTGTTCCGCCTGCCGACGCTGAGGTCCGAACGCCTGCGCCAGGGCAACGCCGATGCCAACCAGCATCTTCCGAGCCGTGAGCAGGCGTTCCACGTCAAGGCCGAGCAGATCAGCTATGGGCTGGCCTGAAGGACGCGCGCCAGCGGCAAGCTACGCTGGCCGCCGGTGCCGCGCATCACAGGGCAGCCGCGCCGCTCAGTGCCGCGGCTGCCATACCTCCACGGCGCGCGCATCCACCGGTTTGGGTAGCAGTCCCTGGGCGTGGAAGGCGTCGGCGATGCGCTGTTGCTCGTCGAGACCATCTGCGCTCACCGGTTGTACGTCGTAGCTGCGCCGCGCATTCGCCTGCTCGACGGTAGCGGCATCGAGATTGCCCCACAGCGGCCCCAGCACCTTGGCCGCGTCGGCCGGGTGGCTCTTGAGCCAGCGCCCGGTGCGCTGCAGTTCGGCGAAGACCTGCTGGAGCACTTCAGGATGTTTCCTGGCGTAGTCGCTGGAGGCGAGGTAGTAGCGCTGGTAGCTGGCCAGGCCCTGGCCGTCGGCCAGTACCCGCGCGCGTTGCTGGCGCTGGGCGCTTGCCACGTAGGGGTCCCAGGTCACCCAGGCGTCGACCTTGCCGTTCTCGAAGGCGGCGCGGCCGTCGGCTGGCGTCAGGTAGGCTGGCTGGATGTCGGAGAACTCAAGCCCGGCGCTGGCCAGCGCGGCGATCAGCAGGTAGTGGCTGCCGGCGGCCTTGGTCACGGCGATGCGCTTGCCCTTCAGCTCGGCCAGGGACTTCAGCGGCGAATGTTCGCCGACCAGTATCGCCTGCGCCGCGGGCGAAGGTGTTTCGCGGGCGAAGTAGGTCAGGCGAGCACCCGCCGCCTGGGCGAACACCGGCACGGTGTCGGCGACGTCGGCGGAGAGATCGACGTTGCCGACATTGAGCGATTCGAGCAACGGCAGGCCGCTGGGGAACTCATGCCAGGACACCCGGATGCCCTGCCTGGCCAACTCGCGCTCGAAGGTGCCCTGGCTGCGGATCAGGGTCAGCAGAGTCGAGGATTTCTGGAAGCCGATGCGCAGGACCTCCTCGGCCTGTGCGCCACCAATGCCCGACAGGACGACGGAAGCGGCAAACACGATGGCCAAGCGACGCAGGAACGGACGAGACATGCGATGACTCCTGGGATAGGTGCGAGCGCCCGCAGGGACGGGAGTTCCAGCTGCCGGCGACGGAACGGATAGATTATTGGAATAAAAAACAATCGATAAATAACTTATAGTTATCAATTAATGCCCGGGCAGCGCCTACCGGATATCCGCATCCGACGCCTGCCTGACCGCAAAGCCGCTGGCGAAGGTCGGCCGCACATCGAGGCGCTGCGGAATCAATCCATGGGCCTGGTAGAAATCGGCGGTCTCCTGCTGCTGGCCGAGCGTTCGCTCATCCAGCGCCTGCCAACGCAAGCGCCGGCGTTCGAACTGCAAGCGCGCGGCGTCCTCGGGGAAGCCGATGATCTGCGCCAGGCTTCGCGAATACTCGTCCAGGTGCAGGTACGCCCAGCGCTGGGCGCTGGCCAGGCGTTGCAGGTAGTCCTGCAGCACGGCGCGTTTCGCCGGGTCGGCCAGTGCGCTATCGGTAGCAGCGAGGAAGCTGTTGCCAGCCCACAGGCCGCGACCGTCGACCAGTACCCGAGCCTTGTCGGCGGTCTCCGCGAGCGCGGTGTAGGGCTCCCAGGTCGCCCAGGCATCCACGGAACCATTGGCGAGGGCCATTTTCGCGTCCACCGGGCCGAGGAAGCGGAATTCGACGTCCTTCTCGCCCAGCCCGACCGAGGCCAAGGCCTTGAGCGCGACGAAGTGGCCGATGGAACCGCGCCCGGTGGCAATGCGCTGACCTTTCAGGTCGTTGGCCGAGCGCAGCGGCGAATCCCCTCTCACCAGCACGGCGGTACCGTAGGGATCGGATTTGTCGACGGCGATGGCCTTCAGCCGGGCACCGGCGGCCAGGGCGAAGAGCAATGGCGCGTCGCCGATGATGCCGGCATCCACCGCACCGGCATTGAGTGCTTCGGCGAGGGGGGCGGCGGCGGGGAATTCGAACCAGCGGATGTCGTAGGTCAGCTCGTCCAGCGCGCCGGCAGCCTCCAACTGAGCGCGCATGTTGCCCTTCTGGTCGGCCAGGCGCAGGGTCACGCGCTCGTCGGCACAGGCCTGGCCGACGAGCAGGCAGAGAAGCAGGAACAGGCTCAGGGTCTGACGCATTCCGTAACTCCTCAACGCTGGCCGACGCGGAGGTCGGCGGGCAACTGGCGGGCCACTTCGGCGGCACCGGCGGACAGGCTGAAGTCGAACGCCGGGGCGACCTCCAGCGACTTCGGCAGCACGCCTTCGGCATGGAAGAAATCGGCGGCGGTCTGCAGGGTGGCGGCAACCTCCGGACCGAAGACCACAGGACTGATGCGCGCCTCGCCAACCCAGCGCCGAGTGACTTCGCGCGGCATGTTCAGATCCTTGGCCAGGGCCTCGGCGAACGCCTCCGGATGCCTCAGGGCCCAGGCCTGGGCACGCGCCAGGCGGGTCAGCAGGTCGCTGATCGCGGCCTTCTTGCGGGCGATCGCAGCGTCGCTGGCCAGGGCATAGGAGTAGCCGGTCATGATCCCGGCACCGTTGTCGATGACCCGCGCCTGATCGAGCAGCACGGCGCTGGAGGTATAGGGCTCCCAGGGCACCCAGGCGTCTACCGAGCCACGCACCAGGGCGGCGCGGCCGTCCACCGGACCAAGGAAGGAAAAGCTTACGTCCTGCGGTCCGAGGCCGGCGCGACGCAACGCGCCAAGGGCGAGGAAATGCCCCCAGCCGCCGCGATTGACGGCAATGCGCTTGCCCTTGAGGCCGGCCACCGAACGGATCGGCGAGTCCTTGCCGACCACCAGCGCCACGGTCGCCGGGTTGAAGTGCCAGGCGCCCACCGCCTTGAGCGGCGCGCCGGCAGCGTAGACGAAGAGGAACGGGATATCGCCGGTAAAGCCTATGTCCAGGGCCCCGGCGTTGAGCGCCTCGAGCACCGGTGCACCGGAGGGGAACGCCGACATTTCCAGCTTGTACGGCAGGTCGTCGAGCTCGCCGGACGCGCGCAGGGCGGCGTAGCGGTCGCCCTTCACATCGCCCAGGCGCAGGCTGATGAGGTCGGCGGCGCTGGCGGCTCCAGCCAGCAGGGTCGCGGCCAGCAGGCCGGCAAGCACACACAGGGGTCGTTTCATGGGCAATCTCCAGGCAGCTCCGCACGGAGCCGGGGCTATCCTGGGCTATCCGTTCCGCCGGTGCGGTCGCCGACAAGGCCAGGGTCGAGAATCGTGGGAGGTACGTTTCAAAGACTCAGCGCCGCCCTCCCCGCCGCGCTCCAGACGCTATCTTTCTGTGGCGTGTGGACACGTCCGCAAAGCACGTCGCGGTAGTGCCGCTGTAGCGGATTGTGCCGGCTGAGGCCGTGGTTGCCGCTCAGTTCCAGGGCCTTCTCGACCACCGCCAACGCGTTGTCGATGACCGCGACCTTGAGCAGCCCGGAGTCGCTGGCGGGCAACTGTCCGCAGCACGCGGCATCGAGCAGCAGGCGGTTCTGCAGGAGCAGGCCGTCGATCTCGCCGAGCGCCTCCTGCATCCTCGGCAGGCTCGCCAACGGCGCGCCGAGACTGGCCGGCACGCGCTCGCGCAGCCAGCCGACGAGCCACTCGCGGGCGCTCCCGGCGATACCGTCGTAGAGAGCGCCGAGCAACACCGCGCTAGCCTGGGCGAAGTCGCGCAGCACGGCCTGGTCCGGCGCCGGAGGCTGGTCGTGGGGATGCAGGCCGATGGCGTTTTCCAGAGGCACCGCCACCTCTTCGAAGAGCACCTCGTGGCTGCCGCTGGCGCGCATGCCCAGATGGTCCCAGCTCTCCACGATACGGATGCCTGGGCTGTCGCGGCGCACCAGCCAGGTACCCACGCGGGGGATCGGCTCGTCGCTGCGCGCCCATACCGCCAGCCAGGTCAGGCCGGGAATGCCGGTGGTGTAGAGCTTGTGCCCGGACAGCTGCCAGCCGTCGCCGACACGCCGCGCCAGCGTACCCGGCAGACCGCCGCGTGACGGCGAACCCAGCTCGGGCTCCACGCGCAGGCTATTGATCAACGCCCCCTGCTCCAGCACCTCGCGCGCCACGCGCCGCTTGAGCGCGCCGGGCCAATCGGGGTTATCGGCCAGGCGCCGCAAATGCAGGTACTGCATGCACAGCACCAGGGCCGTGGAGGGTTCGCCGCGAGCCACCGCGCCGATTACCCGGCGCAGCTCGCCGAGGCTGGCGCCGGGACCGCCGAGCGCAGGCGGCAAGGCCAGGGCGAGCAGCCCGTGGTGTCGCAGCAGGGCCAGGTTGGCATGGGGAAAATCTCCGCTGCGGTCATGGGCATCGGCGCTTTCCGCCAGTTGCCGGGTCAGTTCTGGCAGCCGTTCATCGAACGCCGCCGAGGGAGTCTGCAGGACGGCCATGGGATCAGGCCGTGGCGCGCCGGCGCTCGCGCTCGGCGACTTTGGCGCGGGTCAGCGGGATCAGCTCGCGGCCATATTCCACGGCATCGGCGAGGGGATCGAAACCGCGAATGAGGATATTGCGCACGCCCAGGTCGTAGTAGGCGAGCAGGGCGTCGGCCACCTGTTCCGCGGTACCAACCAGGGCGGTGGAGTTGTGCCCGCCACCGACCAGCCTGGCGATTCCGGTCCAAAGGCGCTCGTCGAGGCGCTCGCCCTGCTCCACCGCCTTGAGCAGACGCTGGGCGCCGACGCTCTGCGGCTTGCCCTTGGGGAAGCCGGCCTCGCCCAGGCGCGCGCCGGCGCTTGCGCGTATCGCCTCGGCCTTGGCCCAGGCCTCGTCCTCCGTGCGCCCGAGGATGGGCCGGAACGACAGGCTGAATTCCACTTCGCGACCATTCGAGCGCGCCTGTTCGCGCACAGCGGAGATGGTTTCGGCGGCCTGTGCCAGGGGTTCGCCCCAGAGCATGAACACATCGGCCTGCTTGCCGGCGACCTTCAGCGCGGCTTCCGAGGAGCCGCCGAAATACACCGGAATGTGCGGTTTCTGCTGCGGACGGATGGCCGAGAAGGCGTGCTCCACGCGGTAGTGCGCGCCGTGGAAATCGAAGGGTTCGGTGCTGGTCCAGGTGCGCTTGAGCAGTTCGATGAATTCGTCGCTGCGGGCATAGCGCTGGTCGTGGTCGAGATAATCGCCGTCCTTGCGCTGGTCGGCGTCGCTGCCGCCGCTGATGATATGCACCGCCAGGCGCCCGTCGAGGAGGTGTTCGAGGGTCGCCAGCTTGCGCGCGGCCAGGGTCGGGGCGACGAAACCGGGGCGGTGCGCCAGCAGCAGACCGATCCGGGAAGTGGCCAGGCCAGCGGCGGCGGCCACCAGGAATCCATCCGGCTGGTCCGACCAGTAGCCGACCAGGATTCGATCGAAGCCGGCCTCTTCGTGGGCGCGTGCGAAAGCGGCGATGTAAGTCTTGTCGAGGATAGGTCCGACCGGCGCGAGGGTCTCCGAGGCCAGGCGATGGCCGATCATGCCGAGAAACTGGATGCTCATGGTCCGTACTCAGTGGAAGGCTTCGTTGAAGGACGTGTCGATCACCGTGGAAGTGTCGAACGGCTTGGGCAAGGCACCGGTCTGCAGCAGGAAATCCGCGGTCTCCTGGTAGTCGGTGGCGGCCTGGGCGTCTACCGGGCCGACGCTCATGCCGGCCTGGCCGATCCAATGGCGGGAGACTGCCCGGTCGAGATTGGCCTTCTGCGCCCAGAGGTCAGCGTACTGCTCCTTGTGTGCCTCGACCCAGGCCCGTGCCTTGCGCAGGCGGCCGAGGAAGTCGGCGATCTGCGCGCGCCTGGGCTCGATGGAAGCAGCGTTGGCGGCGATGCTGGACAGCCCCGGCATCAGGTCGCGGGCGGTGAGAATCGGCCGTGCGCCGGAAACCACGATCTGCTGCGAGATATACGGCTCCCACACCGGAAAGGCATCGATGCTGCCGCGCGGCAAGGCGGCGGCGGCGTCGATCGGCATCAGCTTGACGAACTCCACGTAGTCCTTCGGCAGGCCGGCTTTCTCCAGCGCGCGCAAGGTCAGTTGCTGGCTCCAGGCACCGGGCCAGTAGGCGACTTTCCTGCCCTTGAGATCGGCAATGCTGCGCACCGGAGAATCCTTCGGCACCAGCAGGGCTATGGTATCGGGGTTCTGCCGCGAGACGCCGACCAGCTTCACCGGCGCACCCTTGGCGGCGAGGAAGATGAAGCCCGAGTCGCCGAGGAAACCCAGGTCCAGCGCTCCGGCCTGCAACCCTTCGGCCACCGGCGCGGCGGACTGGAAATGCTTCCATTCGACCTGGTAAGGCGCGCCTTCGAGAACTCCCGAGGCCTCCATGGAAGCCCGCACGTTGTAGTAGTTCTGGTCGCCCACACGCAACGTCGGCAGCTCTGCGGCCTGGGCCAGGGAGGCACCGAGCAGAAGCGTGGCGAAGCTGGTTAGCAGGTATTGCTTGAGTTTCATCGGAGTTCCTCAACCGGCGTGCCGCAACAGCGGCAGGCGGGCGATATGGTCATGTATGGCGGGAATCAGGCCCTGGCCGTAGCGCACGGCGTCGCCGAGCGGATCGAAGCCTCGAATCAGGAAGGTCGAGACGCCCAGCCGGTAGTACTCGCCAAGCGCAGCGGCAACCTGCTCGGGGGTGCCTACCAGGGCGGTGGAGTTCCAGCGCGCCCCGGTCAGCCGGGCCACGCCGGTCCACAAACGGCTGTCGAGCACCTCGCCCTGCTCGGCGGCGGCCAGCAGGCGCTGCGAACCGACGTTCTGCGGCTGGTGGTCGCGCAGCGGCAGACCGAGGCGCGCACGGTTCTCGCGGACCTGTTCGAGCACCTCGGCGGCACGCTTCCAGGCGGCCTCCTCGGTATCCGCGACGATCGGCCGGAATGACACCGAGAAGCGCGGATCGCGTCCCTGGGCCTTGGCGGCGGCGCGCACTCGGCGGATATGCCCGTCGACCGCGGCCAGCGGCTCGCCCCAGAGCATGTAGGTGTCGGCGTGCCTGGCGGCGACCTCGATGGCTGCGTCGGAGGAGCCACTGAAATAGATCGGTATGTGCGGCGACTGGCGCGGGCGCACCGCTGGCGAGGCGCCCTGGAAGCGGTAGAACTCGCCGTCGAAATCCACCGGTCCCGTGGCGGTCCAGATAGCACGCAGGGCTTGCAGGTATTCGTCGGTACGGGCGTAGCGGCGGTCATGGTCGAGGTAGTCGCCATCGCGCGCGAGGTCCTCGTCGTTACCACCACTGACTACGTTCAGGGCCAGGCGGCCCTCGCTGAACTGATCCAGGGTGGCCAGTTGGCGTGCCGCCAGCGGCGCTGCGATCACCCCCGGGCGATAGGCCAGGAGAACGCCAAGGCGCCGGGTGGCAGCGGCGACGAAGGAACTGACCACCGCGCCCTCGGCGGCATTGCTGAAATACCCCACCAGCACCCGGTCGAAGCCGGCGTCCTCATGGGCCTGGGCGAAACGCCGGACGAAACCGGCGTCCACAGCCTCCCCCAACGGCTGGTCCACCTCGGAACTCGGTGTGGCGGTGATCATGCCGAGAATTTCCACGCTCACGCTGTTGCCCTCGCCTGGGCCGCTCGACTGATAAGGTTGGCGGCTGTCGTTATAAGAAAAACATCTGCATGGGTGCTTTTCTTAGAAGCTACAGGCTGAAACTACATGATGGAAATTCATTTTTGTCATATCTTAATATGCTAAAAGCGCATATTTAGCTTTTCCGTCTTTTCGTTTCCCAAGGCGGACACTATGCGTAGCCGCCCTCGCTCCCTCTTCCCTCTGAAGCGAAAAGGGGCTCGCAGGGGAATGTTGATCCCGACTGCAGCCCCTTCTCATTCACGCTCCCGTCTCCCGGGGATCTCCCGGCGCCGCTACTCAACCGGCTTGCATATCCAACCCCTCGGCCACCGCCCTGCCGAACAGCCGTGCCGGCGTCTCCAGATTGCCCAGCAGGCGCGGACGCACCAGCCAGAGCTGGATCAGCGGCTGGAAATCCTCCAGTTGCAGCACCTGCAACTGATCGCGGTAGCGGCTACGCGCCAGGGCCGGCGCCGGCACCAGGCCGAGACCCCGGCCCGCGACGACCAGGCCCAGTTGCAGCTCGCTGCCGAAAGTCTCTAGGTTCAGTTGCAGGCCCAGGCCCTGATCGGCCAGGGCCCGTTGCAGGCCGGCACGGAAGCCGCAGCCATCGGGGTTGAGCACCCAGCCATGGTGGTAGCAATCGAGCAGGCGTCGCGCCTGGATGGCACTGTCGCGGGCGACCACCACGCAGAGTTCCATGCGCCCTAGGGGCGTGGCGCCGAGTTCTTCGGGGAACACCTTGCTTGGCGGAAACAACACCACTGCCGCGTCCAGTTCGGCATTCTCCAGGCGCGCCAGCAAATGGCTGCCCCAGCCAGTGCCGACCTGCGCGCGCAGCTCCGGGTACTCGTCGGCCAGCCGCCGAAGGGCATCCAGCAACACCACCTCGCCGATACTCTGCGGCACGCCCAGGCGCAGCACGCCACTTGGTGTGGAGTCACCGGCCACCAGTTCGCGCAGGCCATCCACCTCGCGCAGCACCCGCCGGCACTGTTCGTAGACCCGCAGTCCGCTGGCGGTGGGTTTGAGCGGCTTGGTATTGCGGTCCAGCAATGCCACTCCGAGGGACTCCTCCAGGCTCTGTACCCGCCGGGTGATCGCAGACTGGGTCAAACCCAGGCTCTCGGCGGCCTGGCTCAGGGAAGCGTTGCGGATCACCGCGACGAAGGCGTCGATGTCATCGATTTTCATGGGGCCGGCACCAATTGCATTTCTCGCATATTAGCTTAGATTCAAAATGCATTTCAGGAATAAAAAAGCGTTTGCTACCGTACCGCCAGAACTTCCCGGAGTGAATCCCCGCATGTCATCCATCCTGCGCCTCGACCGCCTGCGCCAGTTCATCGGCGAGCTGGCGACACTGCTCGACAGCCGTCCCGACGAATCCACCCTGCTCACCCAAGCCCACCCCCTGCTGGCCGAGCTGGTGCGCCAGGACGACTGGCTGCCGGAAGACTGCGCCCGCCCCGATCCACAGCGCTACCAACAGTACCTGCTGCATGTCGACTCACGGCAGCGCTTCTCGGTGGTCAGCTTCGTCTGGGGGCCAGGCCAGATCACACCGGTACACGATCATCGGGTCTGGGGCCTGATCGGCATGCTCCGCGGGGCCGAATACTCGCAGCCGTACGCCTTCGATGCGGGGGGGCGTCCGCATCCCAGCGGAGCCCGTCGACGCCTGGAGCCCGGCGAGGTCGAAGCGCTGTCGCCACGCATTGGCGACGTGCACCAGGTGAGCAACGCCTTCAGCGACCGCACATCCATCAGTATCCACGTCTACGGCGCCAATATCGGTGCGGTACGGCGTGCCGTGTTCAGCGCCGAAGGTGAGGAAAAACCCTTCATTTCCGGCTATTCCAACAGCCGCTTGCCCAATATCTGGGACCTGTCGAAAGAGAACCCCGCATGAGCCAGATCGCCGTACGCACCTTCCACGATATCCGCGCCGCTCTCCTCGCCCGCCGGGAGCTGGCGCTGCTCGACGTGCGCGAGGAGGACCCGTTCGCCCAGGCCCATCCCCTGTTCGCCGCCAACCTGCCGCTGTCCAGGCTGGAACTGGAGATCCATGCCCGGGTGCCGCGCCGCGACACGCCGATTACCGTCTACGACGACGGCGAAGGCCTGGCGCCGGTCGCCGCGCAACGCCTCCTCGACCTCGGCTACAGCGACGTGGCCTTGCTCGATGGCGGCCTGTCCGGTTGGCGCAACGCCGGCGGCGAGCTGTTCAGGGATGTGAACGTGCCAAGCAAGGCCTTCGGCGAACTGGTGGAGGCCGAGCGCCACACGCCATCGCTGGCCGCGGAGGAAGTACAGGCTTTGCTCGACGCCAGGGCCGACGCGGTGATCCTGGATGCCCGTCGTTTCGACGAATACCAGACCATGAGTATCCCCGGCGGCATCAGCGTGCCCGGCGCCGAACTGGTGCTGCGCGTCGCCGAACTGGCGCCGGACCCGCGCACCCGGGTGATAGTCAACTGTGCCGGGCGCACTCGTAGCATCATCGGTACCCAGTCGCTGCTCAACGCCGGCATCCCCAACCCGGTGGCGGCATTACGCAACGGCACCATCGGCTGGACGCTGGCCGGTCAGCAACTGGAACACGGCCAGACGCGACGCTTCGGTGCGATCTCCCAGGACACTCGCAAGGCCGCCGCCCAGCGCGCCCGTGCCGTCGCCGACCGCGCCGGCGTCGAACGCCTCGACCTGGCCGGTCTGGCCCAATGGCAGGACGAGCACGACCGCACCACCTACCTGCTCGACGTACGCACGCCCGAGGAATACGAAGCCGGTCACCTGCCTGGCTCCCGCTCCACGCCCGGAGGCCAGCTGGTTCAGGAAACCGACCATGTCGCCAGCGTGCGCGGCGCGCGCCTGGTACTGGTGGACGACGATGGCGTACGCGCCAACATGAGCGCCTCCTGGCTGGCCCAGATGGGCTGGCAGGTCGCGGTACTGGACGGACTCTCCGAGGCCGACTTCAGCGAGAGGGGCGCCTGGAGCGCGCCGCTGCCGAGGCAACCCCGGGCCGACACCATCGACCCGACCACCCTCGCCGACTGGCTGGGCGAACCGGGCACCCGGGTGCTCGACTTCACCGCCAGCGCCAACTATGCGAAACGCCACATCCCCGGCGCCGCCTGGGTATTGCGCAGCCAGTTGAAGCAGGCACTGGAACGGCTGGGCACGGCCGAGCGCTACGTACTCACCTGCGGCAGCAGCCTGCTGGCGCGCTTCGCCGTGGCGGAAGTCCAGGCACTCAGCGGCAAGCCGGTGTTCCTTCTCGACGGCGGCACCAGCGCCTGGGTCGCCGCGGGCCTGCCGACGGAAGACGGCGAAAGCCTGTTGGCGTCGCCGCGCATCGACCGCTACCGCCGCCCCTACGAAGGTACCGACAATCCGCGCGAAGCGATGCAGGGCTACCTGGACTGGGAGTTCGGCCTGGTGGAACAACTCGGTCGCGACGGAACCCACGGCTTCTTCGTGATCTGAAGCCATTACCCGACGAAATCGGAGAGTCATCGAATCGACGCCGGGCAGGCTGCGGAAACGATCCGGAAGTGCGGAAGAGCGGCGCCCCGAAAATGCAAAAGCCCCGCTCAGCGGGGCTTTTCAGTACGCGGATATGGCGGAGGCGGTGAGATTCGAACTCACGGAAGAGTCTCCCCTTCGACGGTTTTCAAGTCTATCGCTGAATTCAAGGTTTACGCGGGTTTCGGCTGGATTTCGTTTCCGCAATTTAGCCATTTCTCATTCTCTGGATGCCGCTTGCTGCCTGGGTCAATGAATAAATTGCGGAAATGATTTCAGCCCCCTCCATGGCATGCCCGAGCACCACTCTCCGCTCGTCGGCCGCTCTCGAATATCTGATCGAGCCTCAGCGCTCCGCTTCGTAGGTCGCAACGCCTGAGCCGACGGCGATCCAGCCGTCCTGACTCTGCACGGTGTCGCAGATTGACACCTCAACAGATTGGCCATCTTTAGGCTCGGACGGCAGGATTGCCGCAGTACGCCGCAGGGCGTTCGAAGACGGCGCGAAAGTGCTTTCAGAGCAGTGGAATGCCCATATCCCGTGTTTGCCGGAACTGCCTATCTGCCTGTCGAGCTTCAGCGTCCACTTCCCCGCCAATCGAATCACCAGCATCACCAAGCTCCGTAGGAAAAGGCCGTAGTCTACTCCTACTGGCATGCTCTGTTGGCAGCCAGCAGTTGGGCTTCATACCCGATCCGCTGTCGCCGCTCGGCCAGCAGCGCGCGGACCTTGGTCTGTAGGTCGTCGCTCTTCTTCAGCCCAGCCGCTGCCCAGGCCGGCACCTCGACCGCGGGCGCTCGGCACGGCACCGCCACCGGAACTTCTACGCGCACCGTGCGCGGCTCGGCTTCCTGCCGGCCGGCGCATCCCGCCAGCGCGACAATCATCAGCATCAGCACCACCCTCATAGACCCATCTCCTGATCGATGACCGCCTCGGCGGCCGCACACTGC
This sequence comes from Pseudomonas sp. HMSC065H01, assembly GCF_001815235.1. Taxonomy (NCBI): domain Bacteria; kingdom Pseudomonadati; phylum Pseudomonadota; class Gammaproteobacteria; order Pseudomonadales; family Pseudomonadaceae; genus Pseudomonas; species Pseudomonas sp. HMSC065H01. Next base: position 300,561 of record NZ_KV819873.1, read on the forward strand.
TCACCGGCGGTTCGCTGACTCAGCAGGCGTTGGGCTCCGGCATACTGCTCCGCGGCCTGCTGCCGCCCTCGATCCACAGCTTGCGCGGCATCCCGGGCGCGCTGCTCGCCGGCCAGGCGCAGCGCGGCAACCTGCCGGACCTGCTCTGCCACTGCGGACTCCAACTCTCCCCGGGAGGCACGGCAGGCAGCCAGATCCGCGCTCGCGGCATCCAACTGCGGCCGGTAGTGTCGCGCACCGAGCCAGACACCGCCGGCGGCGCCGAGGCCGACCAGCACCAGGCAGGTCAGCGCGAACGAGATCACGCGGGCCGAGATCACGACAGCACCCTCTTCGCCCGCTCCCACAGCGCAAGACGCTCCGCATGGCCGTTGAGCCCACCGTTGATCCGGCGGGTGATGGCGGCGAACTCGCCGCGGTCGGCCAGGTCGTTCAAGCCGTGACTGGCCCACCACCAGGCCGCCGACAGCGCAGCGAACTCTGGCTGCTCAAGCAGTTCGGGTTCCTGCTCCAGCGGCTGGCCCAGCCCGGCGCCGGCGGCGCGGTAGTTCGACCGGCCGGTGATCTGCAGCAGCCCGCGCCCGCGGAAGCGCCAGCCGTCGCCGGACGCCTCGTCGCCATTGCCGTTGCGCGAGGCGTAGGCGTTGTTGGCGATGGCTCGGGGGTTGCGCGCCAGGCGCTGCGCCAGGGCGTTGGGCTGGCCGTCGGCGCCGAGGTACCGGCTCGGCCAGGTCGAAGCCAGGCCGCGGGCGCTGTAGTTGAGGTTCTCCACCAGGTGGGTCAACTGGCCGCTTTCGTGGCCAACTTGGGCGAGGAACGCCGCCGCGCGCACAGGCGACGTGATACCGAAGCGCGTCATCCCGCGGTTCAGCGCACCAACAAAAACGCCGGCTCGAGGGCCGGCGTTCGGGAGTATCTGCAGCAGTTGCTGCTCAGTGATAGGCATGTGAGCTCCAGAAACGACGAAGCCCGCGCAGGGCGGGCTTTCGTTCGTCGATAGGTTTGTCAGGTCGGCAGATCAACAGGCCCGTCGAATTCGGCGGGAACATGAACCGGTTCGGGGTACCTGGCAGCATGGGTCGCGCCCGCCGGATATCTGTAGATGATCCACACCGAAATCGTGTCGCCTCGCCGCCGAAGATGGTAGACGGGATATGGATCGGCGAAGTCCTCCATCGTGAGTTCGGCGCCGTCGGCGAGGTCGGGGAACGCATAGTCACGACCCTCGACGGTAAGCACGCCGCCGGAAACCGAGACGGTTGTGTAGTCGCCAAATTCTGCGGGACCATACTGCGGCGAAAGAACAAGCAAGAAGTTCATCAGAACCACCTCCCCATCGCGGATGCCGAGATCACTGTCGCTGTTCCAGCCGCGCGCGAAACAATGTCAAATCCGCGCAACGTAGCCGCCGTCGCGCTTGCGATACCGCCAACAGTGCCCCAGCCTGCTCCAGTCCCCCAGCGAAATAGGCCGGGGTTCACGGTTGGGCTGCCAGAGAAGGCGATAGGAAACGACCACGAACGGGTTCCGGTAAACAGACTTCCATATGGGACATCAATCGCCTGATCAGTAACGCTGGCGTTGAACCAACACATCTGTGTTCCGTCGGCATATCGCACGTAATCGCCATTTGCATTCGCGCCGCGCTCAATGATCGCACCAGACGGTATGCCGCTCGCCTGAGAGACTGCGCCGAGAATGCTGTCTCGCGAGTACAGCGCGCCCGAACCACCAAGTGCCTCCCGTACCGCCGCACTGCCGAGGCCGAGATCCCCCCGCGCTGCCGCCGCATTTGCAGAAAGCGCCCAGGGCTTGATCCCCGCCAGGGTTGCCCCCCACTGGTTGGCGATCAGGTTGAATCGATCTGACAGGTCCTTGTCGTAGCCCAGGATCGGCGCCACCGCATAGGCCTGGCCGCTGGCCGTGCTGCCCTGGTAGTTGGGTTTGATCGAGATGACCGTCGAACTGGCCACGTTTGTGACCTCATACCAGCGCCCATCCGGCCCCTTGAAGGCATCGCCGACCCGGACGTTCGCGGAGAATGTGGTCCCAGTGCCGGTGACTGTCGGCGAATTCAGCGTGACAGCGACCGTGCCGGTGGAATACCAAGCCATATAGTCCTCCAGATATATTTACGCTACTGCAATGAGCGGCCAGTTGAATTGCTGATTAGTTTCCGTCTGAACAATTGATGAAACAAATATCAAGCTCATTGAGTTCTCAAGAAACCCAATACGCGGAGCCTCGGCAGTGATAAATGCGCTTACATTGAAGTGGCTAACTTGAAAGTAAGCCTCAGTTCCGTAGGGGAACGGCAAATACCACGTCTGCAGCGCCAAACCGCCAGGCCAGTTCGGGTTATACGCATATTTATTCCAAACCTGCGCACCACCGAGATAGCGAACGATGTCCCGGTTACTGTCGAACATCACCCGCGACTGGGTGTCGAAAACCTGCATTCCCCACCCTCCGGTTTTCGGCAACATGACCGCGCCCGCCTTCCACTTTCCGCCGTAGACAGGGGGATCCACGTCTCGATAGATGCTCTGCCAGAAGGCGAATCCAGTCCAGTTCCCTGGACTGCCGATATGCCTGAACAAGTAGATCTGATGTGGACCATTGGGCCTAAAGTACACATACGGCTCGTACGGGGACTGGATCGCAGATGGATAACTTACGATAGTTTCGCTAGTTGTCTGTACGCCGTATGTTCCTGATGCCGCAATGTGAATACAAGGGTTCGAGTCATCGATAATTGTCTGCCCACTGTTTCCCCGGATTAATACCCCATAGCTCATGAGAACATCACCGCATGCAGTACATAGGTTGTTCCGGATGAACCGTTCCAGTGGAACGTCACCACGTTGCCGGAAATTGTGTATAGGGGCACTTCACCGAATGCGTTTCCGCTCGCAATGATGAACACAACACCGCGCGCAGGATCGAACCCCGGCACCGTCACCGTCATCCCGTTGGTAATGGCGCCGAGCGATTGCCGGTAAACCGTGCGCGCCGATTGGCCGGTGAGTTCCATCAAGATGGAGCCGGCCGCATTTCTCAGGCGGATGCCGTAGCTCATACGTCGAGATTCCCAATCTGGACTCGTAGAACTAAGTTTCCGTCATACACTTTGATCGCCTCTGCCGTTTGCCGCATAAAACCTCCGCTAGTGGAACTGTTCATCGTCAAGCTCCCCGCTTTATCCAGCTTCCAGAGCGGTTCGCCGTTGGCGCCGAGTGCGGTCGACTGGATCACGTTGCCGATCTTCGCGTTGTTGATCGAACCGTCCTGGATCATCGCGTTGTTGATGAACATCTGGCCGCCGACGATCGAGACCGGCGCCACGGTCTGCCCGCTGGAACTGTTGAACCAGAGGAACCGATCAGCCTGGAACGCCATGGTCGTCACGCTCGTACCGCTGTCGAAGCCCAGTTGCCAGCCAGCGGCGTACTTCTGGCCATTGGCATGCGCCTGGAGCTTCACGCTGTAGAGCGCCTTGACGTTGCCATCCAGCGAGGTAACCGCTTGAGAGGTGGTCTGGATGTTCGCCTCGTTGGTATCGGTGCGCGCACTGACGGTATCCACCCGCTGCCCCAAGGCGGTGTCCGCGTTGGCGCGGACGGTCTGTTCGGTGCTGATGGCCGAGGCGTTGCTCGCAACCTGGCCGGTGAGCTGATCCAATCGCTGGACGGTTACAGTATTGTTCGACGCAACGACCGACTCGACGGTGGCGATCCTGCCCTCCGCAGTCCCGGTACGCGCTTCAAGCAAGCTCGTCCGCTTAGCCTGCGCTTCATCCTCGTTCGCCCGCACGGTGACTTCGGTGGCGGCTCGAGCAATGGTGTCCCAGCCCTTCAGCGCATCCGCCTTCTCTCCCGTCGCCGGCTCCCGGCGGGCGGCAGCCTGCAGAACATCCAGACTCGAAGCCGCCGCTTCGACCTTACCGTCGAGCTCGGTGATATCTGCGGTGTTGGTGGCCACCTGCTGGGCCAGGCCGTTGGCCGTCTCGATCGACTGTCCGATGTCGGCCCAGTAGGTCGCGTTCGGCGGCGAGGCGTTGAGCGGCACCGCCTGCTTCGCTTGATACAGCCGGTTGCCAACCCGCACGATATCGTTCTTCGCGTAGGTCTTCGTCGGGTCGTAGGCCAGCACATCGGTCAGATTGTCGATCTGGTCCTGCAGGCCAGTGATATCGACCTGCATCTGATCGATGTCGGCGAAGAACTGCTCGCCCAGTGCGGACTCGACGTACTCCTTGGTGATCAGTTCGTTGTACTCGCTCGCATCCGTCGAGCTGATGCCGTCGACCCAGGCCGACCAGGGGCCAACGTTGCCGGTCCGGTCGATCAGGCGCCCGCGGAAGGCCAGGCGAGCGCCAGCCGCCAGCGAGGTCAGCGTGTGGGTGTCGGTCGGGTATGCGAACAAGCCCAGGGCAGTTGCGTTCTGCTCGCTGCCGCCCGGGGTGACCGACTGCTGGATCTCGGTGTAGGCGGTGTCCGCCGCGCCACTGGCCGGGAATCCCCATTCCAGACCGATCTTCCATGGTCCGCTGGTGGTACGCAGGAACGCCAGCGCCGGCGGCGCGCCGGTCTTACCGCTGAGCTGGGTCAGGATCGAACTCTTCCAGACCGACGTGATGTCGAAGGCCGAAACCGCGCGCACTCGCGCCAGATATCCACCTGCGTAGATGCCGGTCACATCGACGCTGGTGGTGCCGGCACGCGGCAGGCGGATCCAGTTTCCACTGTCCTTCTTCCACTCGACGTCGTAGGCGACAGCCCCTTCCACGGGGGGCCAGGCGATGGTCATCGTGCTGACCGCCAACCCCTGATCGAACTGGTAGTGCGAGGTCAGCGTGACGCTTGCCGGCGGAGGCACCGTGGTGATCGGGATGACGCTGATCGGGCGATCTTCAAGACGCGCGCCGGTATCGATGTGGTCGAACTTGCTTGGCTCGTACTGCAGGCCGTTGATGGTCCATTGGCCGTTGTCGTCACGCTTGGTGCTCATCACTCGATAGAGCTGGACAGCCAGGTCATCGGCGTCGAGCGCCCAGCACAGTTCCGGCTCCGGCGTCTCCGAGTAGGCAGCAGTGACGGTGACGGCCTTGCCGTTGACCGACTGCACCGTCCGGCCCTCGGCGCGCCCGCTCGGTAGGTTGATGATCAGGCGATCACCGGCCTTGGCTTGAGTGACGCGATCGAGCGTTACCACGCGGCCAGCAACACCCGAGATCCGGCCGCCAATCTCGCGACCAGCCAGCAGCGAATCGGCCACAGGGATGATGTAGCCCGGCAGGGGGATCCGGCCCTCCGTCCCAGTGGTGAAGGAGATTGTCCGATCCTGCACGCTTGTCAGCACCACCCACTTCGCGCGGCGCTGCGCCTCGCTCTCGCGAGTGCAACCAATGGCAGAAATTTCCACCGGGTTGTCGCCATAGCGGCGTAGCAACGTCGTGTCGGAATAGCCCGTCACGTCGGTGTCGTAGTTGTTCGCCGGGTTGTCGTAGCTGACCAGGGCGCGGCTGTATCTGGCGCGAGCCGAGGCGGCGCCGTAGGTCATCTTCCCGTCAATCACGTTCGCCCGGGTAAAGACGTAGTCGAAGTCAGCGCTGCGCGGCATATCAGCCTGGGACACCAATTGCCCCTGCGCCCAGTAGCTCATCCCCCGGTAGATCGCCGCAATGTCCCTCAGCAGCGTCCAGGCTTGGGCGCGAGACTGCAGGTTCAGATCGCACAGAAAGCGCGGCTCCTGGCCACCCTTCCCATCCGGCACCAACTGGTCGCAGTACTGGGCGATCTTGTACATCTCCCACTTGTCCACCATCCAGGGCTTGATCCGCTTGCCCAGGCCGAAACGCGCATTGGTACTGATGTCGTAGGTGACCCATGCCGGGTTGTTGGTCCATGCCTGTTTCATCGTGCCGTCCCAGATGCCGAGGTAGGCCCGGGTCTCCGGATCGTAATTGCTCGGCACTTGAACCTTCCGCCCGCGGCAGTCGACTGTGACGGCCGGAATGTTGCTGAACTGCTCTGCGCTGAACTCGACGTACAGCAGAGCCGTGTTCGGGTAGCGCAGCTTCGCGTCGATCACCTCGGTGTAGCCGGCGACCAGCATGGTGTCGGCGATGCGGTTGTTGTTCTGGTTCGGCGTCAGGCGGCGGACGCGCACCTGCCAGCCATTGGTGGCCGCCGGCAGGTCGATCCGGCGGGAGCGCTCGTAGCGGGTGGTGGTCTTGCCATCGACGGCCTCGCGCAGCACCTCCTGATAGGCGCCGCCGTCGGTTGCCATATCTACGGCATATTCGATCCGGTACCCGCCGATGTTGCCGTTGGTGTCCTGCTGCTGAAGCGCCGGCCAGGCGAAGCGCAGACGCACTGCGGAAAGCTGGGTATTGCTCAGCGAGCGCACCCAGGGCGTATCGCTGCGCAACTCGACGTTGACGCTGGTTTCGTTCTCAACGGCAGGGATGCCCGGGATGTAGTCCTGGTCCACCGCCCCCGCGCGCCACTCCCACTTAACGTTCGGGAAGTTCAGGTTACCGCTCGGGTCCATCAGCGGGGTGTTGTCGAGGTAGATGTCGCGCTCGCTCGGAACGCCGGCGAACTCGCCTTCGCCCACGGCGAGCAGGATCTTGGCCATCGCGACCGAGCGCAGGCTGTCGGGTGCCTCGACCGGCTGTTTCGGCTTGCTACTGCCGCCCTTGCGGCCGGCCAGGTGCTGGTGAACTGCGCCCATGCTTTCCTCCGGGCATGAAAAAGCCCGCGCGAGGCGGGCTGGAAGGTTGTACAGCGTGGATGAAATGCCAGTGGCAACCGCTCTACCGGGGTAGTAGCGTCGTGCCTTCATGCAAGGGTGTCCCGACCCTGAGCGTGCCGGCCCAGGGATCGGGAGGCGCCAATGTCGGCGCGGTTAAAGACCTAGGAGGTCGAAATGAGCGTTAATCTGGAACAACGTATAGCAGCAATTGAAGCCGTTTTTTCCACGCATGCCTCAGCCAACACTAATGCGATTATCGAACTCATCAGTGCCGTGAAGGAAATTCCAGGATTCGAGGCGGCATCATTTAAGAAGGGGCTGCTTGATGCTCGATCGGTAAGCATCGAAGGCGGAAGCCAAGAGCATTACAACCAACTAATCGACAACTTCATAGAAGCTATTGAGAGATAAGCTTAATACCGGCCATATATCTCCCTGACTTATCGAAAAGGATGCGATATTGAAGCTTCTTTTCTTTGCCATCCTTTTCGGTTTTTCCTGCTTCTCTGCTCATAATTTTCTCCCGCGGCCTCGCCGCTCATGGTTGGTTGTTACACCTTGTCCTCGGCGTAAATCGAAGCCGAGATAATCGCCCCGCCCCAGCGGCGCTTCCCATAGCAGATCGGAACCGGGTTCCCGCTGGCGGTGGTGTTTCTGGCGCTACCGAAGGCGTAGCTGGGAAGGTTCTCCGGCGCCGCACTCTGCTTCAGGCCCTGTGCTTGGGGGCTGAGCATTTGGATGACGCCGCCGAGGGCGAGCGAGGCTCCAAGAGATTGCCCCCACCCCTGCATTCCTGGAACGAAGAATGATGCGGTAAAGATCACCGCGCCAAGTATTGTCTGCAGCAGCCCAGCCCGTTTGCTTCCGGTCAGCACTGGAACAATCCGAACTTCACGCGTGCCGCCGGCGCTGAGATCGTCCTGGCCGATGTTCTTGCGGTTGCGGAAGATGGCGAAGCGCATGCCCTTGTTCTGCAGGCGTTGAATGGCTTCCTTGAAACCCGGCAGGGTATTGCGCAGGGCGCTGAATGCTTCCTGTGTGGTCCCGGTGTCGAGGAAGCGTCTGTGCTCCCTGCCAAACTCACGGATCAGCGGCCCCGACAGTTTGATGATGGTCATAGGCTGATGATCCAAAACAGTAGCCGTCATGTCTTTCCTCCAGGCGTAAAAAAGCCGCCCTGCGGCGGCTTCATTGAATTAGAAGGACGTGGGTGAAATCTGAAACCCATTCATGTCCCCAAATATCCTAAATCGTCGGTTCTGTCCTGCGCTGAGGCTGGCTGGAACTTCGCGCATAGCAATACCGCCTATGGCACAAAGTCCATTCCCGTGCGGATCGTCGCCCATGCCAACAAGATGCTCGCCAGCAGGAACCGACAGTTTCACGGTTTCGCCGCCGCCAATCCTTGCAACCAGCTTTCCATCCAAGAACACCCCGATATAGCAACCAGAACCAAGCGCGCCGCCATCACGAGTGATCTGAATACCAGAAACGCCAGTTCCACTGTAGAAAATGCGAGACACCGGCACTTGATCAGCGTTCTCGGCTGAAGTCGGATTTGTCGAGCACCCCGCCAACGCCATCAGCGCTGCCACCCCGATCAACTTCTTCATGGTTCCCTCCTTACAAATCGCTGGAGGTTAGCACAACCTACTGCCTGGCTTGGCGATGCCGAAGTACCAGGCGAGCTCGCTCGTGCCAGTTCCCGCCGTAAACGATGAGCTCACTGGGCTTGCCGTAGAGGTGATGCAGCATGAACGGGCCAAGCCCGAACACTGAGACCTCTTCCCTCGGTAGCGACGGATCGTTGCCAAGGTAGATCCCCGCATGGTTCGGGTGCGCGGTCCGTCCCACTGCCATGACGATCATGTCGCCACGCTGCGGCCGGTCCACCCGGACGAAGCCGGCCCCCTCGAACTGCTGCTCGTAAAGACTTGGACCGTCGGCCCGCTCCCACCAGCCATCGGCACGCTCGAAGTGCGGGAACTCGATGCCCCATTCCCGCTGGTACCAGTCGGCGCAGACCTGCCAGCAATCCCAGACGCCATGAACAAAGGGCCGTCCCAGCAGCGGGATGTTGCCCGCCGGCGCGATCGTCCGCAGGTCGCCTTCCGGCCAACTGAGGATGTGCCACGGCAGGCCAGACGCTTCGCACATGGCCAGGTCGTGCGGCGACGGTCGGCTGGTCGCGTCCGGATGGCTGTGCACGATGGCCACCACCTCGCCCAGGTCCTCCGCCGCAGCGTAGTCCCCCGGATGCATCCGGAACTCTTCCTGCGGCTGTCCGGCCGTGTTACGGCACCGGACGTATTGCTGCGCCTTGCCGGCACCGACGATCACTCCGCAGGCCTCGCGCGGGTACTCCTCGGCCGCGTGCGCCCGAATGGCACTCAGTATCTGCTTGCGCATGGTCAGCTCCGTGCGATCAGGGACACGGCCGGGAAGCCGCCGATGGGTAACTGGTTGCCCTGCCCCCAACGCTTGTTGCAGGACCGATAGAGGCCTGCGCACTGGTCCTTCGCGGGGTCGTCGGTCGGGTTGTCGTCAATGTCGAAATACGGGCCGGTGTATCCGCAGTCAGGACCGCGATAGCCACCGGTCATGCACCAGTGGCACAGCGTCGTCATCTGCCTGCCGACGGCCTCGTTGCCGACATCTCCCGGGCTGGCCAACTCCCAGGTAACAGCCTCGTTGTCCTCTGCGGATTTCTGGTCGATATACCAGACGCTGATGGACTCCTGGGTAGGGTCAGCTTCTGGGTTGCCGTCGGGGAAGTTCTCCGCATCCAGATATTCCGCCAGCGTCTCTCGAATGGTGAGTTGAAAGTTCGCCAGATCGTCGAACGCCAGGCAGAGAGCGGTGATGCTGCCCGTCACGTTGCCTGCTGAGAACTTCGGGCGTACTGCCGTGCCGTTGCCGTTCGCCTCGATGCCGCTGATTTGGACGGGCCAGGCGGAGTACTCCTGTCCCTGCCACCAGATCGACTTCGCAGGTAGTTGGTCTGCGTTTGCGCCAGCGGCTGCTAGCTCCTGCGGAGTGTGAGGGATGGCGTGGCCATGGAAACGCAGCACCTCGGCACCGAACTCGCTACCGTCGAGCTCGAAGAGCATGATCTCGGCGCCCGGCTCCAGTTTCTGAATCTGGGTGTTGATGCTCATGGGTGGTATGCCTGGGTAAAGGTGGCGGTCAGGGTGTAGTAGTCACCCCCTCCTCCGCTGATCGAAGGTGCGGTTCCCCGGTAGAAACCAAGTTCGCCAAGCGGAGGCGTCCAAAGGAACGATTTTGCACCAGCGTGTCGATCAAGGAAGCTCCTGATTTCCTTGATCTTGGTGCCGGTCCCGCTGATGGAAATATTCCAGGACTGCGCGACGTTGTTCAGCCCGTTCTCGGCCACCTGCTCGTAACCATCGCCGAACTTTCTGTTCAGCGTCGCATAGTCCGTTGTTCCAGAAGACTGTGAGTGAACGCACCAAGTAAAGGTCTCAACGGCCATTCTGCATTCTCCAGATGATGCCGCCGGGTTGAGATTCTTGGGCTACTACGCCACGCGCCACATCGGCGATCATCTTCGATAGCTGCATGGCGTAGCTGTCATTGGTGTCCGAAGTGACGGACTGCGAAGTCGTGCCTGCAGTCACCGTGACATTGGTGTTGATCTGGAACGTATTGCCACCAGCACTCTGCGCGCCACCACTCCCAATAGCCCTGACTCCGAGACTGCCATCTGCTGCCCTGGTGAGCGGCATAATGGCCTCCGGCCCGGCCTCGCCAAACACGCCCGCCCCTTTCGCGAAGGCGAAGAACTGCGGGCTGTTGTACACCCCGTTACTGAATGTCGAGAGGCTTGGCGAACTGTAGACACCGCCTTTGGCATTCGCGGTGAAATAACTGCCGATCGCACTGATCACACCGTTGCTGCTCCCAGACATGGACGAGATGAGCGACGTAATGAACTTGTTCTGCGCGATTCTCGCCAAGTCGCTCAGCACCGAAGTGGTGAGGCTACGGAACGAGGCCTTCCCTGTCGTAACGAAGGTATGGAGCTCATCGTTCAACCCATCCAGGCCGCGCATCATCGCCGAACGGGTTTGGCTCGCCGTGTCATCGATCTGTTCGAACCAGGTCCGAGCCCCAGAAGCTGCACCAGCCAGCCAGTCCTGCCGGGCCTTATCCATCTGCTGGTAGCCCTCTTTCTGCGCTTGAATCCGCTTGGGAAGGTATTCACGCTCCAGATCGATCTGCGCCTGAAGCTCCTGACGCTGCTTCTCGGTCGTAGCCTGGGCCAGCTCCGTCTGCAGTTGCAGGACACGGTCATTCGATTGCTGCTCAAGCTGAATGCGCTGCTGATAGCGCTCTGCTTCAAGACCGCCCATACCTACGGCGGCCGCCTGCGCAGCGTATTGCTCACGCTGGAGCAACAACTGCCGCTCAAGCTGCGCCTGGTACTGCTCGGCTGCGGTGAGGCCCTGGGCCCCCTTGATTGCCGCGGCGTAGTTCAGCGAGGCCTGAGCCAGCGCCTTGCTGTACTCCTCGCGAGTGATCTTGCCTCTGGAGAGCGCCAGTTGAAGCTGAGTTTCCTCCTTGGTCAGGGTACGCACAGCCTGGCCGGCCGGGTCGTACTGGGCCAGCAAGCGGGAGGCGGTATTGTCAGCCTCACGCACGCCGACATTCTGGCCGCGGGTCTTCGGCGCGCTCTTCTTCGCCTCACGCGCCTTGATGTCGGCGATCTGCTGCTCGATGTTCTTGCGTGCGACCGCGAACTTGGTCTCCTCCTCGGCTGTGAATCCGCCCGCCTCCATGGCAGCCTTTCGAGCCTTGTCGAGTTCCACCAGTTGCTTCTGGAGCTTCTCGGTCTGCGTCTGCGCGGCGGCGAACGTAGTGTTGATCGTATCGATGCCTTTCTTGCCGGCCGCCTGGATCGCGTTGTTCGTTGCCTGCTCCAGGTTCTTCGCGCCATCGGCGGCGATCTTCGCCTGAAGGTCAGCGGCGCGCTTATACAGCGCATCGAGGCTGGGCTGGCTGATACCCAGGCCAAACGCGGCCCGGCCACCTCGCCCAATGCCCTTCTGGGCATTCTCAATCTGCTTGTAGACCTTCTGAAGTTGCTGTTCCGGCGACTCGGTGCGGCCAACATCGAGCATGGCATCCCATGCTGACTTCGCGGCACTCTTCAGTCCGTTCCAAGCCTGCTCTACCACCCCCAGGTTCTGCTCCATCTCCGTGGAGCGGCTCGCCAGCGCGTTGGCGTATGCCTCGGTCGCAATGCGGGCAGCATCCATTGTGCGCCCCTGCTCCTGCAGCGACTGGATGTTCGCGTACTGGCTTGCGGTCAGGAAGTTGAGCTGGTCGTCGAGCTTCTTCACCGCATCGACTGGGTTTTTGGCCAGGTCATTGAAGCTGTCGACCACCTCCTCGACAGACTGGTCGGTGACCTTCGACCAACTGATCGCCGCGGCGGCGATCTTCGGGTAGAGGATGGTCAGCTGGTTGCCGGCGCCAGCCAGTTGCGTCAACGCACTGGCTGCTTGGGCTACCGTTGCGTTCCCTGCTCCGACCTGCTGCGCGAAGACCGAGAGTTGGCCGGCAGTGGTTCCGGCGGCGTTGCCGTTCTTGACCAGGGCGTTGGTCAAGCGCGACGACTCCACCGAACCCTGGTAGAAAGCCAACGCCAGCACACCAGCGGCGGCGGCGGCGATGGTGTAGGGGTTTACCAGTCCAGCGATGTAGCCCCCGACGGCGCGCGCAGCCGGCCCGATTCCGCCGAACATGTCCTTGAGTTGGCCGCCCTGCTGGAGCAGCACGGTCAGGGGGGCCTGGCCAGAGGACAGGCCGACAACGATGTCCGTGATCTGAGCCGGCAGCATCCGCATGTTCGCCGACAGCGCTTTGGCCGACATCCCGGCGCGGTTCATGCCGCCCTCGGCGTCGCCAAGGGCATTGCGCATTGCCTTCAGCCGCTCGGTGTACTCCGCCACCGTCTCAGCATCGACCAGGCGCAAGTTCTTGTAGCGAGTGAGCCGTTGCTGCATGTCGTCGAGGCGGTCGAGCGCCGCGACAGTGGGATTGATCTGCCCCAGCAGGCGCGCCAGGCCGGCGCGTTCTGCGTCGAGGTCACTCGCGGCTTCGCGCGCGCCGCGGCCCGCACGGCTGGTGGACTGGTCCAGGTTCTGGGTCTCGTCCGCTGCCCGCGACATGTTCGCCGCGATGCGCGATAACTGCGCGTTGATCGCGCTCTGCCCCTGGGAAAACGTGCTGAACGTCGACACCAGATGCGACATCTGGGTGTTCAACTGTCCAAGTTGCGCGTTCGACTGGGTGATGCCGGTGTCGAGCCGACCGATACCCTGGCCCACCGACGACATCGCGTTTTCCAGGGCGACAGCGCGGGAGACAAGCGCCGTCATCTGCGAACTGGTCGACTCCGTCGCGCGCTCGATACGCGACAGCGACGCAACGGTAGCGGCCGCAGCCTTGCTCATGTTCGAGCCCAGGCGGACAGTCACCTCACTGAGGCGAGAGGTGCTGCCGGCGGCTTCGTCCCCGCTGCGCTCAACTCGGTCCAGTGCGTCGCTAAGACTAGTCGCGTTCTTCTCAGCGCCCCGGGAGTCGATGATTATTGAGAGGCGACTTTCTTCCGCCATGGCGGTCTCCGGGTTCTTGTTCAGCAGGTTCTGATTGCGCCGCGGCCCACTGGACGCGGTACTCGTCGTCGATCGCGAGGACCGCCGCCTCGAACTCGGCGATGGGGATGGCGGTGGGGTAACGCAGGAGGTAGGCGTCAATATCGCGGTGAGAAAGCGGGGCCGGCGCGCCGATCATGCCGATGAACTGCCGGCCCCTGCTGATCCGGTGGTAGGCCTCGAACACCTCGGCGCAGACGGCGTCTATGGTGGGCTCCGCGGGGACCGGGAGCCCGAACCGTTCATGCTTCCATCGCTTCTTCTCGTTGTCGGGTCCCGCCCAGTCCCGAGCCCAGCGATACGCGCTCAGGACTTTCCCACGGTCTCCTGGGTACGCAGATCCGCGCGAACCGCGATGTCGGCGCCGGTCTTGAGCGCAAGCCAGTAGGCATCAGGGTGCTGGCGCATGAGCGCCTGGCCGCGCTCCGGCGTGTAGTCGGCGGGCACACCGGGCGCCGCCTCGTCCTGCACACCCTTCCAGTCCTTGATGATGTGCCTGGCCACCAGGCCAATCAGCAGGTCGTCGATATTGTCGAACTGAACATCGGCCAGAGTCAGCGGGCTGAACTGGCTGGTTCCGACGCCGGCCTGAGCATCGATCGCCTGCATGTGGCGGTTGATCATCGCGTGGTGGGATTGGAAAAGCGGATCGCCAGTCGACGCCACCAACAGCGAAAGGTCGGCCTCCGCTTCTACCTCGCAAGGCGACAGATGCCCCTGCTCGTCCAGTTTGAGATGCAGCCAGCGGGTGCCGTACAGGTCGATTTCGGGCTTTTTCTTCAGGGTGATGGCCATGGTGTTCCTCTGCGGTAAAAAGGCCCGGCGCGCACCGCAGGGCGCGTCAGGCAAGGGGTTACGCGGTTACGGTGATCGCGCAGGTATCGGTCTTGGCCGGGTCCGCGGTGCTGGTAGCGGTGATCGTTGCGGTGCCTACGGCCACGCCGGTGACCAGGCCGGTGTCGTTCACGGTGGCGATCGCTGCATCGGAGGTGGACCAGGTGACGGTCTGGCTGGCGCCGGCCGGTAGAACCTCGGCTTCCAGGTCTACGGTTTCACCGGCGGCGACCGAGGCGGTATCCGGCGTGACGGTGACACTTGCAATCACGATCGGCGCCGGCAGGCGGGTGATGGTCGGCGGGATACGGCGCGCGGTGTAGTTCAGTTCGACCTGGACGATTTCCTCGGCGCCGGCATCCGGCCAGGACCCATTGACCTCCATCTCCGGGAGGCTGATGCGATAGCCGCCGTCGGCATTGCTGACGGTGAACTCCAAGCTGATGGCGTCACCGGTCTGCTGTGCCTTCCAGAGCTGATAGGCCATCTTCGACCAACTGATCGTGATCGAGCCCGACGGAGTGAACGTCGTGGGGATGATGTTGCCCGGGAAAGGGTTGCCGTTGCCGATACAGCGCTGGGTCTGTACCGCGTTGTCGAACTGCAGGTTGAAGCTGTCGACGCAGGCATTGCCCTCTCCCACCTGCTGGTCGTTGAGCTTTAGGCCGCTGATGTCCTTGAACGAGTAGCGGCGCTGCGCCGGCTCCGGCTGGGCGTTGACGATGAACGAGGTGTCATCGGCCTTATCGCTCCAACTTGTGGCAGCGAACGTGGTGGTGACGGTGATCTCGTTGTCGCCCGGGAAGTCGAACGCCATCGTCGCAACCTGGGCGCCACGGGCGATACCGGCGACGCCGATATCCGCGGCATAGGTGGCCAGGGAGAAGGAGATGCGGTCGTTACCCATGGTCAGGACGTTCGCGACCCAGTTCTTGCCGAAGCAGGAGGCCATGAATTCATCCAGCGCCCCGTAGCGCCATTTGCTCTCGATGTCACCGCCAACGTCGACGGTGGTCATGGCGGTACCCTGAGCCATACGGTCGGCACCGATCTCGTTGTTGGCCTCGGAGTTGTAGGTCGGTGTCACCCCGTTGCTGATACGGGTGAGCGTGTGCCAGTCGCCCGGCGGGGTGACGCCGGGGGTTACCTCTTTGATCCAGGCAAGCTGGACCTTCGCGCCGCTACTCATGGGGGCGTTTCTCCTGTGATAGGCGAAAAAAAACCGCCGTGCGGCGGTGGGTGAGTCGGGCTCAACCAGCCCGGTAGGGGATCGTCAGGTTGGCCTGGTACCAGCCGTGCCCATCATCGCCGGGAACGGCTTGGGAGACGGCAAAGCACTCGAACGGCAGGACCGGGTCGCTATAGAACTCGAAGTGCTCGCGCAGCGTATCGGCGGTCCGGGTCAGCAGCAGCGTGCCTTTGTAGGTCGGCACGAAGAGCTGCACGATGATCAGGCCGCTGCGGCGAACACAGGGGCCGTTGCCGATCTCGGTAGCCGCAGAGGCGCCAGGGATATCCGCCAGGCGCGCCCAGATCGGCCTCCCGTCCGGCTTGAACGGGCCCTTTGGGTTGTTCGGGTAATCGACGTCATCGCCCGGGATCGCGGCCCATTCGGTCATGCGCGTGATGATGACTGCCCGGATCTGTTCGAAGGTCATGAATGTCTCGCCGTGACGCTATGGAAACTGACGCCATATATGCCCGCCGGGGCCTGGCCGGAGTGACCATCCTCCAACGGCGGCGCATAGATCAGGTTGTTCTGGATGTAGACCACCGAGTACGGAGCCAGGCCGGCCAGGGCCGCCTCGCCATAAGCCAAGGTCTCGTTCCCGTCCTTGTCGTAGCGGTTCACCGAATAGAAGACCGGCTCGCCGACGCTGACCAGGTTATTGGCCTTGAACCGGCCGGTGAGTACCGGTGCGCGGATGGTGATCTGCTCGAGCATTTCGATGGTCAGCCGCCGCTGGTGGTTGGCCACGGCCTGCCCGACATTCTCGGCGAAAGCCGACGGAGGGATGCTCCAGGACCTTCCTCCCTTCCCCTTTGCCATCACGCTTTCCTCAACTGCAGATCGTGATGCACGCCGGCGGGATCACCGCCAACGCGCACGATGCGATAGCCCGCCAACGGCCCACCAAGGATCGGCACCACGTCGGTAGTGCTCAGTTCATGGCCGACGGCGGGCTGGTCCGACACCTCGTTGATCAGAGCGATCAGTTGGATGTCGCCGACCAGGATGTTGATTCCGTCGATGCGGTTGGCCTCGTAGTTGTGGAAGACCCCGCGCCCGGAGTACCGCACGGGTTGGCTGGTGGTGGTCTCGGTGACCGGATCGAAGACGCCCGGCCCCGGATACTCGCCAGCGAACGAGGTCACCGACTCGCTGAACACGCTGTCGAACATCTGGCCGAAAATAGCCTGCATTTCGTCACGCACGGATACCTCCGATTTCGTACTCGACCCAGCACCGGCAGCCGGCGGTTTCGTTGTCGCCGGCCCCAAGCGTCTGGTCACCGGGGAACATCAGCAGCGCGCCACCGCCCGTCACGAACGGACTACCGAGTTGCTGTCGCTGGCCCTGCATCGGCGAATGAGTGTGCCGAACGCGGTTGTCGCCGACGTTGTGCCAGGTCTTCAGGACTCTGCTGCGCTCCAGTCCATTGGCGACGAGTTGCTCGTAGACCTGATCCCGTCCTGCGCTGAAGGCGTCGTGTGCCTCAGTCGCGGCGATCTGCTCGGCACGGGTCCGCAGCAGTCGCTCGGAATAGCGGCCTACGATGCGATCGACATCCGCCGACGGGACCGGGCGACGCGCCTCGACGGCTCGCTCGACCAACCTGTCGAACCGCCGATCCCTGCGAGTGCGTGTCAGGTACTGGCGCATCTGCGCAGGGTCCCCGCTGAGCAACTGGGCGCGGGCGTTGGCCACTGCCTGGGCGTAGTTGCCTGAGAGTCCAGTGATTCCACCGGTTCGCTGCCCGGTCTGCGGGCTTCGCCGGCCGACGATATCGAGTGCTGTCGCGCGCGGCGGGCGCCCCAGGAGGTCGGCCATCTGGATCGTGTGGCGGACAGCCAGGCGCGTAGCATCATCGATGTCGCGCTGCAGGACGCGGGCATGCTCCGATAACCAGGTCGACGGCCCCGGGCCTACAGGGTCGAACTCCGGGACCGGCCGTCCCGGGAAAAACTTGATTTCGAGGGTCGCGCCGGCCAGATAGGTGGACCGCAGTTGCTCCAGGAACACCGCCAGCAACCCCAGCGACAGCACCGAGACAATGGAATCCTCATCCTGCTCGTTGATGTAGCGCTCGATCTCAGCCACGACAGCGGCATCCGTCACCGACCTGACCCGGTCCAGGTACGCCCTCTGCAACGCCGGCTCCTTTCCCTCGATTGCGCGCAGGATCTCGGCTTCGGTCATACCGTGAATACCGCTGGCATCGGGCACCGCAACACCATGATCGGCGCCAAGAGATCGTTGATGACCCCCACGAAGGGCTTGTTGGGCTGCTCGTCGCCTTCGGCTGGGCCGAAGAACTCGGTTTCGAGCGGCCCGACCTTGGCGCGTTTCACCGCGGTGGTCGCAACGTAGTCCGGATTCAGGCTGCCGGGCTTCAACAGTTCGCGCAGCGCGGCCTCGTAGGTGGCCTGCTCGACCTCCCGCGGCACCTCATCAGCCGGAACGGGCTCCCCGTCACGGTCAACGGCGCCTACGCGCGGCCATTGCAGTGCTTGGGCTCGCCCTCCGGCTTTCTTGCCAGGAAAGACCAGCACGCATTCAGAGACCGGCTGTTGGGTGCCGAGGCCGTCGATGTAGGCTGATGCCCGGGCCAGCGCTGCTTCCTTGTCGGCCTCAGCAGCAGCCGCCCAGGCGGCATTGCCCCGGGCCTGGTGGTAGGCATCAGCACCAGCCACGGTGCCGTAGTAGGCGTCAGCCACGGTACAGCCCCATGCGCAGCCCGATGCCGCAGAGACCGAAACCGCTAACGGAGAGAACCCAGAGAGAGCCGGACTTGGTGAACTGCAGCGGTCCGAAGTGCCAGTAGATGGGGCTCATGCAGAATCCTCGAATAGGTGGGCCATCCTGGCCCGGTCGACCATCCGTGAGGCGGGTATTACTGCTGCTCGGCCTGCTTGTCGGCCAGGGCCTTCTGGAGTTCTTCCAGGGAGGCATCAGGACCAGCCGGCACTCCGAGGGTGGCCAGTTGCTCGATCAGCGCTTGTTTCTGAGCCGCTTCGTCAGCGGGCGGCGTGGCCTTGGCCTTGACCTCTGCCAGTTTCGAAACCAGGGTCTCGGTCTTGCTGTTGGCGCCGGCATTCACGCCCAGGGCCTTCAGCTCGGCGAACAGTTGCTGGCGGTACGCCTCTTCGCCGCCCTGGCCGTCGCTCTGCACGCCGCCATCGACCACCAGCACGCCGGTGACCACGTAGAAGGCGAGGTTCTTGCGGTCCTTGATATCGTCCCACTCGGGCACGTCAACAGACGCGCCCGGCGGGATGACGGCACCACTCGGCAGGCCGATGGGGGTGATGCGGTTGGTATTGGTGATGAGCGCCATGGTCCACCCCCGTCAGATGCCGTCGGTGTAGCGAACTTCCGCCGGACGACGGATATCCACGCCACCGAGGCGGAAGATGCCGGGAACTTCCCAGCGGATCGGACCGGCCTGGTACACCGGCAGGAAGCGGTGCGGCATCGGGATATGCATCTTCAGCACCGACGGATCGCGGCGGTAGCTGACCATGCGTGCGGTGCCGCCGGCGCCTGCGGCATCCAGGCCGTTCAGGCCGCGGATGGTGAGCGGGCGACCAGTGGTGGCGGTGTAGACGTTGTTCTTCTGCAGATAGGTGAGGATCGTCTCCAGACCCTGTTCGTTCACCTTGCGGGTGGCGATCAGCAGGAACTTCGCGTAAGGCAGCAGCAGGGTGTCGGAGAACGCGGTGAACAGCGTGCCTTGCGTCTGGAGGGTCAGCGCGGTGTTCGCGTCGGCCAGGATCTGGTCGGCGGTGGCGGTTTCCCAGTTCCCGGTGACGGCGGAGCCCGCGGTAACACCCGGGTAGTTGAAGAGGCCACTGAAGCCCTTGGACGCGTCACCCGCCAGGGCTACGCGGTCCACGAACTCCTCGTAGGCGCGACGCGCGGCGGCGGCATCGTCACCGGTCAGGTTGATGCCGAGCATCTGCGCCTGGCTGATCTCTTCCAGACCATAGCCATAGCCGATGGCAGCCATGTGCACGCTCGACTCGAACTTCGAGCGCTCGGTGCTGGCCAGCGGCAGGTCGTCGGCGTTGCCGTTGACCCAGTCGGCCTTCCCGACCTTGTCGGCGGAGTAGAAGGTGACGGTCTTGATCCACTCGGGCGCCGAGGTGTCGACCGGGATCAGTTGCGGATACTGGATATCCGGGTAGACGATCTCGTTGACCTGGCGCTCGATGTAGGTGGTCTGCGAGACCACGAAGCCCAGGGCGGCCTGGGCGTCGAGCAGCTTGAATCGGCTCATGGTTTCTCCTTAGCCCAGGCGGACTTGAGCGAGTTGATTGGTGCCAGTGGTGCTGGTGTCGAAGCGCGCCCCGGCGACCTGCACGTTGTCGGTCGCGACGTTGGTCCAGGCGCCGGTGGCCGGCACGAAGTAGACCGGATCGCCTGCGGCAACCTGCACGGAAGCGGTCACCCAGATGGCGCCCTCGGTCATGACGCGGGCCGACTCGTACTGGCTGTACTGGTTAGCCTCGGCCTTGACGGAGCGGTCGCGGACGCTGATGCCGACGAACTTCGCGGCGGTATCGCCAGTAGTCGGCGCACGGCCGGCCTTGTCGGCGGTGCCCTGCATGACCGGGATGCCGAACGCCAGGCCGCCAGCGGCCTCGACGGTGCGTGAGATCAGGGTCTTCGGGACTTCGTCGACGATCATGCCCGGCAGGCCGGGGCGGATGTTCGCGCTGTAGGTGGTTTGAACGGCGGGCATTATTTGTCACCTCCTTTCCAGGCGCCGTTGACGCGCGCCTCGTAGGCCGCCTGACCGTTGTCAGCCGGGTTCGACGGTTTGCTGTCTTGCTGTTTCAGGTGGACACGCACCGGGTCGTTACTGGCGGCATCCTCGAGCAGGATGTCGAAGCGGGCGGCGATGT
This sequence comes from Pseudomonas sp. HMSC065H01, assembly GCF_001815235.1. Classification (NCBI taxonomy): domain Bacteria; kingdom Pseudomonadati; phylum Pseudomonadota; class Gammaproteobacteria; order Pseudomonadales; family Pseudomonadaceae; genus Pseudomonas; species Pseudomonas sp. HMSC065H01. The sequence continues at coordinate 320,963 of NZ_KV819873.1, forward strand.
AGGCCTCCGGCTTGTCCTTGATGGCGGCGTCGCCCAGCTTGGCCACGACGGCCGCTTTGCGGATCTCGGCGGCGGACTTGCCGGCATAGTCGCCGTCAGCGATCAGCATCGCGCTGGCGATCAGGTCGGCGCGCTCTCGCACCAGCTTGTCGATGTCGGCGTCGCTCAGTACCTTGGCCTTCAGCCCATCGATTTCGGCGTCCTTCTTCGCCAGTTCGGCGTCTTTCGCTGCCATCGCGGTGGCGTGGGCGTCTTGGATGGTCTTGAGGTTCGCCCCGGCGTCGCCGAGTTGCTTCTGCAGCTTCTCGACGACCTGGGCGCCCTGCTCGGTGGTCTCGATCGTGAGGCCATCGACCAGGAGTTTGCGGAGTGCATCAGCCATGTCATGGCCTCCTGTGGGGGTTGTTTGCGCAGGTTTCTTGGCGCCGGGGGTGCGCGAATCCCCGATGCGCAGTTGCTCGCCGCCCCTGGCGTGATCGACCAGGGCGAGGTGGTTCATTCGCATCGGGCCAAGCCGGGCGTCGTAGGTCTCGCCGGTGGGGGTCACCCCATCCTCGAAAATGACCTCTGCCTCGAGCCCCATGGATAGCTCGCGCTTTCCTGCCTCGTAGTCGCGGATCGCATCGGCATCCATCAACACCAGAGGCACGCGCACGAAGTCGCCGTCTCGCAGGACCTCCGAGCCGGTCTGGCCGATGGCGAGCTGCTTCCAGTTCTCAGCGGTGACCTCGCCGTGGTGGCCGTTGGTCATGGGGCGGTAGGCGTAGGAGCGCATGGCGTCCTCGGCGAAAACCGATTCCGGCGGCCGGTACACGCGGACAATGGGTATGTCGGGCTTGCCGACCTCGGAACCCAGGTATTCCTGGATGCCAGTGCGCGCTACCCGGGCATCGGCCACGAGGTAGCCGTCAGCGGTCCGGCGAACGCCGGACACCGACACGGAGTCATGGAGAAGCATCGTTATTCCTCGTCGAGGCGATCCGCCCAGCCCTCGTCGATCTCCTCGAAGACCTCCGGGCCGAGCTCGATGACGCCGCGGTACGGCTCAACCTGGTCAAGGTCGACGCTGCCGGGCTGGTAGGTGAAGGTGATGTGGGGCTGGTAGTCCGGCCAGTCCCAACTGGCACCGGCATCGCGAATTTCGACGTGCCGCCAGGTCAGGTCAGAGGAGTTGAACAGCAGAACCACAGCCCCTTTGCCGAACTGCTCGACCATGCGCGGGCCGCCGGCGGAACAGGTCAGGTTTCCGTTCGGCTTGACCGTCCAGGCCTGGGTGACCTTCATCCAGTCGACGGGCGTCCGGCTGTAGGCGATGGTGACGTGCAGGTCGTCGGCCGGGAGCGTGGTCTCGAAGCCCTGGTCCTTCGCCCAGTCAATGATCGCGCCGGCGTTCAGCACCCGGCGCGAGACGTACAGCGTGCGAGGTGCCGCGTCGTTCAGCGCCTGGCTGGACGACCGGTTGCCGCCCTCCTCGTCCTGCTCGTCCTCGGGTACTTCGGAGCCGAACTCCTCCAGCGCCGACTCCAGACCGGGCATCACGCTGTTCTCGACCAGCAGGGTCTCGGCAGCCTTGCTGAGCGCCTCCTCGGGGAAGAGCCTTGTCTCGGCGATGGTCTTGATAGTCTCGGCGGTGATCTTCCCGATGTCCGCCCGCTCCTTCGCCGTGGTCTGCCAGAGGCTGTTCCAGACGTAATGGATCTCCGGCGGTCGGCTGCCCAGCGCGGACCGCACCAGGCACTCGTCCAGCACCGACATAGCCGGCGTGATGTCGAGCTCCTGGCTGGACTGGATGCGGTCGTAGTAGTTACGCAGGTCGGCCTCACCAGTGGAGTTCATGCCGGCGGGTGACTGGCTGAGCATGCGCGTAGCCGGAATATCGGCAGCGCCGCAGCCCGCTTGCATGAAGCGGTCCATGATGTCCGGCAGCGTGCCGAAGTTCGCCGATTTGCTGTCGTACTCCTCGTCCTTGTCCAGCATCAGGGTGCCATTGATTCCCTTCGCCATGGCCGCCAGACGCATGCGCTCCAGCACCAGCTTCTCGTACTTCGGGTCCTGCATCCCCTGCATGAAGTCGGGGATACGGATCACGTCGACCTTCGCTTCGAAGATGAGGCTGGCCACGTTGGCCATGGTGCTGTCGATCTGTTGGATGGCCTCGAACACGGCCTGCAGGACCGAGTCTCCCCAGCCGAACTGATTGCCGCTGGCCAGGTCCTGGTCAGGGATGTCGGCGCCGGTGAAGATCACCAGCCGGGACGGGTGAATCTCGATCGCGCTGCCGCCGAGCCGGTAGGCCTTGGGCTTGCCGTAGTTCGGTGACATGACGTCACGATCCTGCTCGGTTGCCGACAGGTCGCGCCGGCTCATCACCGTCAGATACTTGATGCCGCCGGCCTGGACGCGCTCGGGTACCAGAGGCTTGCTGGTGTCAGTTTCGCCGGTACCGATGAAGATCGCTGCGCCGCCCCAGAGCCGCGCCTTGATTAGAGCCTCCATGGTGCGGGCCTGGACCTGAAGGCGCTTCTCCTCGGCCTCGATCTTCTCGATCTGCGCCTTGCTGGCTTGCCATGCCCGCCAACGCCTGGTCGCATCCTTCGCCGGGATATCGACGACCTTGCGCGGGAACCAGGCGCCGCGATACGCGTTGTGCAACTGCTCATCGGTGAGCACGACCGGCGCGTAGAAGCTGCCGGCGGCCTTGTCTCGCTCCGTGCCCAAGTTGGCCACGAAGTTGACCAGCTTGTCAGTGAGGAAGCGCCTTACGCCCATTAGGAAACACCTGCGAGGGAATACTTCGTGATCGGGTATTCCTTGTGGATGAAATAGCCACCCGCATCATTGGGGTGGTCGATGTCGGCGGACTTGTCCGGCTCGCCGTTTGTGCCCCACACCTGCTGTTCCAGGGCGTCGGCATAGGTCGGGCACCGGTCGGGGTTGACCCGATACCGGCGCTCGCCTTTGGCGTTGCAGAACATGGCGTTCATGGAGTTGATCCGGTCCTTGACCGGCGGGTTGGCGGCGGGCGCCGAGACGACGAAGCCGGCCTGCTTGAGCAGCGCGATGTCGGTCTCGCTGGCCCGTACCGACTTGCGCGAGTCGCCGGAGGCGTCGGGATAGATCCTGATCTGGCGGGTCGGCCGATATTCGCCGTCGGCGTACAGCCAGAACCGCTCCTTGATCTGGCGGATCATGTCCGGGGTGTCGTACCCGTTGACGATCTCGTCGACCGCGTGCGGCAGGCCCAGGCGCTTCACATGCACGACGGCGGCCATCTTGCCGACGTTGAAGTCCATACCCACGTATATCGGCTCGCCTGGCTGAACCGTCTCGGGCGAGGCGTTGAGAGTGCGGTCGTAGGCGGTGTAGATGGTGCCCGACGTCAGGTTGACGAACTGGCCGCGCAGGTACGCCGCGATCAGTTGCGGCGGGTACGACTCCATCAGCGAATCGATGTAGTCGTCCGGCAGGTTCGCCTCGTTGTCGTAGGTGCTGGCCTGGACCAGTCCATACAGGTCCTGCAGGTGCGGCTTCTCGCGCAACTGCTTCACGAACTGCTGGAATACGAACTTGAAGCCTTCCGGGGTGGTGGTGACGTCGACACGGTTGCGCAGGCCGTCCACCTTGTAGCGCATCCGCGCGATGATCTTGCGCCAGGCCTGCTGGGCCTTGACCAGCGACAGGACGTCGAGCTCGTCCACCAGGGATCGGCCGACCTTGAAGCCAACGATGGTCTGCGGCTTCTCCATGGAGCGACAGATGATCGTCGTGCGGTAGGCGCTGCCGCTGAAGAGGTGAACCTCGTGGTTCGCCTGGTTGATCCTGGTCCGCAGCCCCCAGTCGAAAGCCACCTCCTCCATCGTTGGGTAGAAGATGTCGCGGATCTGGGCGTAGGTCGGCGCGAAGTAGCCGGCGTTGATGCGCGGCCACTCCCAAGCGTGCTGGGCGAGGCCTGAGCAGCCGACCCAGGTCTTGCCGGAGCCGAACCCGGCCACGAAGCCGCAGAACTTGTGCGGAAGCGCCAGGAACTTCGCCTGGGGCCTATTCAGCGTCGGCATCGCGCACCCTCGCATCGATGATTGTCACCGCGACGCTGGTTGGCGGCGCTTCTTCCTCAGGGTTCTCCAGCAGCTTCAGCTCGGCGCGCTTCTTCGCCACGTCCAGGCGCTTCAACTCAAGGTCCAGCGCAGCCGACTCGGTGCCGACGTGCCGGCTCAGCAGTTCAAGGTTGCGGAGCTTGTCCGGCCACTTGACCTTGCGGAGCACGCCAGCGATGCGGCGGTCGTCACCGCGGCCCTCGAACAGCTCGGCGATCTCGATGCCGGACAGGAACTGGCGCCAGGCCCGGGGCCAGTCGCGGATCGACCGGAACGATCCGTCGTCCTCGAGGATGTCGAGCACGTCCATCTCGTCGATCTCGCGGAGCCGCCGGATCACATAGTCGGCCTCGACCTCGGTGCGCTTCGAGCGCTCGGCCATGGCGGCCTGGATGGCCTGGGCGACCTCCGGCCGCTGGAGCAGTTGATAGCCGATCTCCGTCGCGCGCCGGGTGCTGTAGCCGGCCCGAATCGCGGCCTGCGTCGCGTTGAGGTCAAGTAGGTACTCGTCGACGAACAGGCGCTGTTTCTTGGTCAGCGCCATGGATCACCTCAACTGAGCCTCAGGATGGGCGCGATGTTGCCCTTGTTGCGGTAGACCAGCACCAGCAGCACAACCAGGACCGCCAGCAGGTAGGGCGATATCGGCGTTGCGTGGCGCGCCATCAGCACGGCCAGGCTGATCGAGAGCGCCTGCATGCCGGTCCCAGCGGCGAGGATGTACGCGCAGAGCGAGACGCCGAACCGGTACGTTGCACCGTGGCGCTGGTACGTGAAGATGCGGCAACTGATAGCGCCGCAGACGGCCGCAGCCGCCAGGGTCACTAGGTCAACCATCTTTCCGGCCTCCGATCATGCCGACGATGCGCTGCAGAACGATCTGGAGCCATGCCGGCGCGCGGCCACCGATCATCCAGTCGAGCACGCCGATCAGGATGGTGACGATCAGCGCGGCGGTGACCAGTGCGGGCAGTCCGGAGAACTGAGTCGCGCCCCGCCCGACAGCCTCGGTGGCGGCGTAGTAGCCGCCCACCCAGGACGCCAGCAGGTAGCCGAGGCGCCTGGCGATGGTCAGGTCGTGGGCCCAGAGTACGAACAGCAGCGCGCCGGCGAAGCCGCCGATCACCGCATTGACGTCGACTCCGGGGATGATCGCGGTGGCAGTGAGCCCGACGGCGCCGGCTGCTGCTACTGCTCCGCTGCTCGTCGGTTCAGCCATGGGGTGCTCCAGAAACGAAAAAACCCGGCTTCAGGGCCGGGTTTTCGGGGGAATCTTTTGATTGGGTGCTACTTCGCAAACTGGGAAAATACTCCCAAATCTCTTATCAAAATGTCAAGCGGCGTCTCGTTGGGCCGCAACCACCTGCGCCACCGGCACCAGAGCCTGGGCGTCCAGCCGGTTGAGCTCCTGCATGAAAATCTCCCAGATCGCCGCCCAGTCACGCTCCCAATTCGCGGCGTACAGTACGAACCCCGGCCAGTCCGCCAGGAACTGGATCACCTTACCCGGCCACCACTCCTCCCGGCCGTTCACCATGTCCTTCCACGAGTGCATCGCCGCCAAGGCCACCCAGTAAGCGACCTCCTGGCGGGGCTTGTTCATCTTCGGGAGATCCGCCGAGAAGTACAGGAAGGACTGCGCGCGGTTCTGGTCGACCCCGTTCGCCAGCGGCGAGTACAGGAAGTGTCCGAGATGCTGCAGCGGCGCCGGTAGCGTGCTGATCGCATGCATCACCTTGCCGGCGGCGAGCATGTGCTGGCAGCGGTTCAGGTTTCCCGCGGCGCGCCCGGTCCGCGTCTCGTAGGCGGCGATGATCTGGGAGTCGATGGGGAACAGGCCCTCCGGCTCCTTGCTCTCGCCCTGGTACCCCTCGGGGAAGCGGGCCACCAGTTTCTTGCGGCGCTTCGCCCTGGTCTTCCGGGTGGCCTCTTCGGCGTCTTCGATGGCTTTCGCCATCACCGACGCGCCCGGGATGTGGTACGCGTCCTGCCAAGCCTGGCGCGCGCTGATCAGTCTCATTTCGACTCTCCCCTGTAGTTTCCTGTAGTCACTGCTCGCCCTCGAGGAGAGGGACGACTTTCACTCGCACGCCCGGCGTTTCGCCGTAGCGCTTCCCCACCACCGCCTTCACGACCTGGACGTCGTCCTTCCAGACCACGCCGTTGAGGCCGTCGTAGATCGCCTTGATCACGTTGTCCATGTCGGGCTTCTTGGTCGGGTACAGGCCGCCGGCCAGCGCCAGCGACTTCCGCTTTTTCGACATCGATTGAGGGATGCTGAGCGCGATGTCGAGCTCGACCAGCACCGGGCCCTCGAACAGCGCACGACCTGCCATGGCCTGCTGTCCGCTGTGAGCGATCAGCCCCTCGTAGTTCGCCGTCTTCGCCGGCGTGAACATCCTGGCGTGGGCGCCGACGCGACCGATACGAGGTCTCCCCTTCCCCACCGGCTCGCCGGGTACGGTGAACATCACCGGGCGGAAGTCATGAATCACGGTGCACCTCCGGCGCTTTCCGGCGCATCTTGGCCAGCAGCAGTTCCCGCGCCTGGGCGCCACTGAGGCCATCCAGACCCTGGGCCTGCATCCGCCGGCGGAGCTGCTGCTCGGCCTCATCCTCGGCCAGGTCCAGCAAGCTCTTCCCGGTGTCATGCTCGATCGCGTGGACGACGGGCTGGCTCAGCGGGATGTTGTTCGCCCAGCGCCGGACCATCTCGGCGTAGTAGAAACCGAAGCGCTTGCGGAGGCGATCGTCGATCACCTCGCCGGTGCGCAGATCGAAAACGCCGGTAGCCTCGGCGGCGGCCTTGACCACCTGGTGGCGGTAGCGGCACGCCAGAGCCTGGTGGAACGCGGTGTCGTGGTCCGGCAGACCGAGCGACTCCGGTTGTACGCTCAAGCAGAGCTCCCGGAATGTCGGCGCCGCCGGCGGCCAATCGAACCGGCTGCCCATGAACGTCAGCATGTTGAGCCCGTGGGCCAGTTGCTGGCCGGTCAGCCCCTGGAGCACGGTAGCCCAGGCACCGTCAGGGTTTGGGTTGTCGCCAAAACTCGACGTCCAGCGGTGCCCGTACATCTCGGTCATCTTCACCCAGAGCCGTTCCAGCAGCCTGTCGGGCAGCCTCGTTGGCTGCGACGATGGCGTTGACGCGGTCGACGGCTGAGCGAGGGCCCTGTCGATGTGAGAGGCCGCGCTTTGCGGCACGATGGCCGGCTTGGCCTTCGGCGTTTCCTGCTTGGTTTCCATGGCTGCTCCTGTTCTGGTCGAAGCGCTGGTTGCGGCGGATTTTCTGTGCCAGTTCGTGCTCCCACTGGCCTTGGGACTGGTATTTCTCGGGGCGGTTGATCCAGTAGCTGCGGAATTCGAGAAGCTCGTCGTCGCGTAGCTGGTAGGTCCCAATCCCGTTCCGCACCAGCGTTGCCGGCCACCCCTTCGCACTCGGCACCCAGGCCTCATGCATCGGGAATCGGTCAGCACCAGATACCGGCTCTGCCTCGCGCGCGTTACGTGACGGAGGAGGTATCGGAGGAAGACCGGATGTAGGCCCCACCTCTGGCCCCACCTCTGGATAACCTCCGGCCCTACCTCTGGCCCTACCTGCTCCAGCCTCTTCGCTGTAGCCCAGTAGTTCCGGGGCTTCTGGCTCTAAATCCTTGGCCCCACCTCTGGCCCCAGGTCTGGCCCCACCTTGGTCAAACCTCTGGCCCCACCTCTCCGAGGCGAATTGATCCCGTGAAGCCTTCGGCAGGTGGAAAACGAAAGGACCGATGCTGGGCATAGGCTCGACCATGCCGCGGCGCACCAGCGCATCGATGGTGTAGCGGGCCTCCTTGCGGGTCGCCTTGTGCGCAGGACGCCCAGGTGAGGCCGGGATGCTCAAAACCTCGATCAGCATCTGCTCGCTCAAGCGGCGGGTTTCGCCAGCGATGCCGGTTGTGTAGTCCATGAACATCCGGATCGCGCAGTACACCTTCAGCAGCTGATGCGGCTCGTCGAAGAGCGCATCCCACTCCTCGTCGTTGATCTGGAAGGACGGCACGGATCACCCTTCGCCCGCCAGAACCGACTTAGCCATCCGGCTCAGCGTCGTGCATTTCGCCGCAGTGGAGTCCAGGGCGTTGATCAGGTCCGGAAGGAACTGGCCATCCCGCGCATCGAGGATCATGTCGTCGAAGACCCTGGTGCCGACGCCGGCGACATCACCGAGGCGACGCATCAGTGCGCCGAACACCTTCATGGCATCCATGCCCTCTGCCACGACCGGACGCACCGGGAGCAGGCCGTACCGACCGGACAACTCCAACAGCGCGCGCTCGCGCCAGGGTTGCTCCAGTGCCTGTACCCAGGACTCTTCAATCCAGGCTGGGATCTCGACGTCGCCGTCGAGCCAGCGTTCCACCCGCTTGCTCCAGTTCTTGTAGATCCGGGCGTAGTCGACGTGACTGGTGGCCGCCCCTTCCAGGGCCTTCAGGTCCGGGTAATCCTTGGCCCGGCAGCGTTCCGGCGCCCGCAGGTTCAGTTCGATGTTAAAGCGTTCGGCGAACCCGTCCTGCGACATGCTGGTCCGGGCGATCATGTCCTCGGCGATGGCGATCAGCACGGCATCGCGGGTTTCGTGTCGAGGATTCGACGTATGCATGGTGGCCCTCCTGGGCGAAGCTATTGGCATCCGATCAACCAGCAGGAAGTCCCCGTCATGGATGACCTTCAACGAAAACCGTCGCTCTTTGCGATCAGCCGGCCTCTTGGAGGTGCGCGAGCTGCTGCTCAGGCGTCAACTCGGCATGCATGAGGTCAATTGCGGAACCCACGGAGTAGCTGGGGTTCTCGATGGCGCCCTTACTGATGCGAAAGATCGTGGAGGGATCGCAGCCAGCTCGTTCCGCGATGGCGCGGTAGGTCTTGCGGGCGGCCAGGAGGTCTTTGACCTTCGTGGCCAGGGTGGGGGTAGTCATGTGCATGCTCCTCTGGAGATATGCACAGTCTATGCATTGCCGCATAACTGTCAACGCATAAATGGACTCTTCCCCTATGCACAAGGCATTGGCAGCATTGCATCCATGCAAAAAAGTACGATCCAGCACATCCTGGCCGCCCTTCTGGCGGAGCATGGAATATCCCCAACGGAGCTCAGTCGCCGCACTGGCGTCGGGCAATCCACCATTTCCCGAATCCTTAACGGCAAGATCGCCACGCCCAAGGATGAACAGGTCTACCCAATCGCCGAATACTTCGGTTTGAGCACAGACCAATTGCGCGGCAGGGTGTCAATTGGCACTGCGCCTATCCCCGCAGTCGTTCGAGAGCCTGAGGCGACGATGGACGGTCCGATTGAGGTCTGGGACGACAGCACGCCTCTCCCTTCTGATGAGGTGCTAGTCCCATTCCTTAAGGAGGTAGAGTTGGCCGCAGGAAGTGGCAAGATGTCGGTCGAGATGAATTCGAGGCGTAGCCTGCGCTTCGGGAAGTACAGTCTGAAGAAGCAGGGGGTAGACCCTGCCAATGCACGATGCGTGACTATTACGGGCAACAGCATGGAGCCAGTACTCCGTAACGGCGCAACTGTCGGGGTCGATGTCGGCAATACCCGGATCGTTGATGGAGACCTCTACGCGATCAATCACGGCGGCCTACTCCGCGTCAAACAGACTTACCGGCTGCCGGGCGGAGGCATCCGACTTCGCAGCTTCAACCGCGACGAACATCCCGATGAGGAATACTCAAAGGATGAAATTGTCGCTCAAGAGATCGAGATCATCGGCCGTGTGTTCTGGGGCGCGATGTTCTTCTGAAGGCGCTTGCGCGCCCAGTGGCAGGCCGGATGGATGATGAACAACTGACCGCTCTGCTCCTGGCCGTTGAGGTCCTCGACGAGCGTGAGAGCGTCATCCGCCAGCGCCTGCTCTACCAGGAAAAGATCGACATCCTCGTGACGGTCCAGCAGCACGGCGCCGGCGCGATCGCCACACTCACCAAAGGCGGTCAGGTCATCTACGACCGAGACGCCGAGGCGACCGCCGGCCCCGACCAGGATTTTCTGGACTGGGCAATCTTTCGCTCGCCGCCGGGCACCCGTGCTGATGGCCTGATCTACGATGGCCCCGAGACAATCCAACTGCTCGTCATGGATCATTCCTACCCCGGCCGCGCGGTGATCGGCAGCTACTCTCCATTCAAGGACCTGGCGGCGTACGAAACGAAGGGCGAATGCCGCGACGAATCCTTTCTCCGCGCTCAAGAGTTCTTCGCTGTGCTTGCCATAGCTACTCCACTTTCCGTTTTGGAGCAGCATGGTCGCATCACAACGGACTTCACTTACCCTCCGCTCGTACCAGGTCTGAAAGATGGCCGCCAGGGTACGTGGCTACCGCGCACAATGCCGAACTTCGAGGAGTTACGCCTGCGATGCATGGGCAGAGGTGCTACACCCTGGCCGAGAAACGGCGGTGATTACCTGCGATTTCTCTTGTTTGTAAAGCGGATCATGGCCTGCCCGTTGAGCGATACCGACAAGGTCAACCTAATCCACCGTTCCGCATTCTTCTTGGGTGAGGATGGCCACTCCTTCGGTCGCTTCATCGACCTCCACGGTGGGCCTGACGCCCTGCTTCGCCAACTCCACCACTAGTCCCTTCCTCCCCTCTTGAAGCCCGCCTAAGCGCGGGTTTTTTCGTTCATGCATATCCGTGCGCATAAAAAATTGCATCAATGCATTGACATGCATATGTGCTGATGCATAATTCATCCAACGCCAGCACAACACCGCCGGCCAGGCCACCGAGCCGCGCTCTTTAACAACCCGACAGCACAACACATCAACAACAGATCGCATTGCCTCTACCGGCGACCGGCGATCCGCGCTCAGGCAATGCGGGCCTGGGCAACGCAGGAAGAACCTGCGGCGGACGAGGACCAGACCGAACCGAGCGAATGACCCGGAAAGCAATGCGCCCCGCCACCCCGGCGGTAATGGGCAGGAACCTGGCTGTGCCGTGCGGCAATCGGCGCCGCAGTCAGGGGAATGACAGCAATGAGCAACACCCGCGGGTTGTAGAAGCCCAGCAGGCGAACGCGGGAGAAACACCGATTTCACTGGCTGG
>NZ_KV819874.1:0-1274 GCF_001815235.1 Pseudomonas sp. HMSC065H01
TGCTCCAGCAGGCGCGCCTCGATCTCGCCCAGCTCGATGCGCAAGCCGCGCAGCTTCACCTGGTGGTCGATCCGCCCGGCGTACTCGATCACCCCGTCGGCGCGGTAGCGCGCCAGGTCGCCGGTGCGGTACATCCGCTCCCCGGCCACGAACGGGCTGGCGACGAAACGCTCGGCAGTCAGCCCCGGACGCTGGTGGTAGCCACGGGCCAGGCCCCGACCGGCCAGGTACAGCTCGCCGAGCACGCCCACCGGCACCGGCTCCAGGTTGCCATCGAGGATGTAGCAGGCCAGGTTGGCGATCGGCCGGCCGATCGGCACCGCGTCCTTGCCCTCCTCCACGCAGGTCCAGTGGGTGACGTCGATGGCCGCCTCGGTCGGGCCATAGAGGTTATAGAGGCCGGCCTGCGGCAGCTTGGCGAACACCTGCTGCTGCGCGTCCGCCGGCAGCGCCTCGCCGCTGCAAACGATGCGTTTCAGGCTGGTGCAGGAGGCGACGTCTTCATCCTGCAGGAAGGCCTGCAGCATCGACGGCACGAAGTGCAGCGTATCGACCCCCTCGCGATTGATCAGCTCCACCAGCTTCGCCGGATCGCGATGGTCGCCCGGCGCGGCCACCACCAAACGTGCTCCGCTCATCAGCGGCCAGAAGAACTCCCAGACCGACACGTCGAAGCTGAACGGGGTCTTCTGCAACACCGTGTCGCCGACGCCCAGGCCGTAGGCCTGCTGCATCCAGCACAAGCGGTTGCTCAGCGCCGAATGGCGGTTGCCGGCGCCCTTGGGCTTGCCGGTGGAACCGGAGGTGTAGATGACATAGGCAAGATTCTCGCCGTTCAGCTCGACCCCTGGATTGTTCTCGGCATGGTTTTCCAGCCAGGCATCGGCCTGGTCCAGGTCGATCCGCTGCACACCTTGCGCCAGCGGCAGCTTCAGGTGCGACTGGCTGAGCAGCAGTTGCACGCCGCTGTCCTCCAGCATGTAGGCCTGGCGCTCCTCGGGATACTCCGGGTCCACCGGCACGTAGGCGCCGCCGGCCTTGAGGATCGCCATCAGGGCCACGACCATCTCGATGGAACGTTCCATGGCCACGCCCACCAGGCGGTCCGCGCCGATCCCGCGCTCGATCAGGGCATGCGCCAGGCGGTTGGCCCGGCGGTTCAGCTCGACGTAGTCCAGGCGCTCCTCGCCGAAGGCCAGCGCCGGCGCCGTCGGTGTGCGCTCGACCTGCTCCTCGAACAACCGGTGCACGCCGCGTTGCAGCGGGTACTCGGC
>NZ_KV819875.1:0-4846 GCF_001815235.1 Pseudomonas sp. HMSC065H01
GTATGGGCGTCAAATAACATCTCATGGCCCTGACTCTCCTATTCGCTCCAGGTCGAAGACACTCGCCGCGCTCAACAAGGTCGTCGACGATCTCATTGCTGGTGACGGAAAGCTTTCCATCACATCCGTTGCCCGTGCCGCAGGTGTGACTCCGGGACTCATCCATAACACTTACCCAAGCATAGCGGAAAGGATTCGCAACATCGTTGGCAAGTCGGTGCGAGCCCAGCGAGACTCTAAGCATCAAGCGTTGATGAGCGAGAAAGAAAAGAACAGGGTGCTCCGTGCAGAGAATGATCAGCTTTTAGCGGAGGTAGCTCGGCTGGCTTCGGTTAACCAGCGACTAATATTCGAGATGATTCAGCTGAAGGCGGTTGCCAACGGTAAGGTCACCGCACTCCCTCTGAAACCAGGGCCCAACTAGGCCCTGATGGGGAACCCGCAGAATTCGTAAAAATCGCACGCTAACAGTTCAAGCGTCCCGGCCACGCCTGACTGTAGCTTGTTGACTGGTCAGTCTGTCTCGCGGGTAAAGCGATAGAACAAGTTCGGCTCGCTGACCACGTACAAATACCCTTCATCGTCGATGGTTACGCCTTCGGCTTGGGGTATGCCTTTCAGCAAACCAGCAAACCCCCTCGCCAAGGAGCGGAAACTCACCACCTTGCCCTCATCGGTGATTTCAATCAGCAGTTTCGACTCGTCGCTGAGCAATATCAGGTGGCCACTCTGTTGATCGAAGACGACCGAAGACAAGTCAGTGGCAAATACCTTGTCCTTTACCAAGTTGGACAGGTCGCGCACGTGCAGGGAAAAACCTCCTGCCAGGCTGGCACGAAGGCCGCCCACTTCCAGCAATTGGCGAGGGTCACGCTCCTTGGTCACAAACAAGCGATCACCTTTCAGGTCGTAGGCGAGCCCTTCAAGGCCTTTGTTGTCCGCCTTGCCAAGTGCCAAGGTCAGAGCTGGATACTGGTCTCGGCTCAATGAGCGACCGGGAGAAAGCTTACTGCCTTCGGCGAGGGGGACATCCACGATAACAAGGCTCTGCCGGCGCTCCTCGGCGATTACCAGTTGGCCGTTGCCGGCATAGGACACCGCCTCCACATCGTGGAAACCGTCCAGGCTATAGCGCCTTTCCACGTCACCGTCACGACTGAGGGCCAATAGTTCGTTTGGGCCGTTGGTAACCGCCCATAGCAGGTTCAGGTCAGGGTCGAAGGTCAGGCCCGAAAGGTTGTTGTCCACACCGGGAACCGGCTTAGCATCGAGCTCAACCCGATAGTCAGGCAGCCACACAGAGCGCTCCTGCCAATCGTCGGTGTGCCAGTGGGTCTTGATCCAGAAGTACAACCGATCATCAAGGTGATGGGTGCGGACTTGGAATACGGTAAGCAATACAAAGCACAGCAGTGCCCACATCCAGGCACTTGTTTTCTGTGTTCGGCCCAACCAGTTTTTAGCCATCAAATACATTAGAAGCCTCGTTAATTGGGACTGACGTCACGAGCTGTCATGGTTTCAATCCGACTCGGCGCGGCTCGCACAGGTGATGCACAACGGCGTGGCCGGATCGAATTCCAGGCGGCCCGAGGCGATCAACTCGCCGCATTGGTTACACCAGCCATACTCGCCCTCGTGCCAACGCTTGAGGGCCAGCTGGAGGCGGACGCGTTCATGCTGCGCCCGACTGCGGATGGCATCGTTCATCGCTTGCTGCTGGAGTGCGTCCATCCTCGACAGACGCCCTACCTTGCTTTGATCCAACTCCACCGATTGCGAGCGAGACTCAGCGTCTTCCAGCAACCGATCCAGCTCGGCAGCCCGCTGTTCCAGTAGGGTCTTGAAATGGGCAAGATCGAGGGCGTCGTCCATGGCCGTTAGCGCAGCAGCAACAGTGGGCCAGTGGTGGTGCGCAGCATGCTGGTCGTGGTGCTGCCGACCAGAAACTGACGGATGCGCGAATGACCGTAGGCCCCCATCACCAGCAGGTCGATGCCGTGCTCTTTCTGATAGGCGTGCAAGGTAGGCTCTATCTCGCCGTTCAGGGTCTCGGCGCGAACAGTGAATCCGACGTTGAGCAGCACTTTCTGCGCCCAGTCCAGCTGCGCGGACGATTCGTCGTTCACTGGCCCAACCATCACCAGGTGGATCGGCAGCCCCTTCAGCAGGGGGCTGGCCGCCAGCATCTCCACACCCTTGCGGGTAGTAGCGCTGCCATCGAAGGCCAGCATCGCGCTCTCGGGCTTTTGGAAGTTGGCCGGGGTGACCAGGATTGGCCGGTGCATGATACGAATCACGCTCTCCAGCTGGCTTCCGACATGCTGACTCAGACCGCCGCTAGACTCGCCTTGGCGACCGATGACCAATAGGCGCGTTTCGCTTTCCAGCTCTTGCAGGTTTTCCAGCAGATCGCCATGACGTTGCTTGGACTCCGGCGCGGTCACACCATCCGTCATGGCCCGCTCTTTCGCGGCCGTTAACATGATCCGCCCCTGCTCCAGGGCCAACTTACCGCGCTGTTCATCCAGGGAAGCAAGCTCATCGAGCAGATGCTCGCGGCTGCCAAGGCCGATATTGCCACTCAAGTCGGCCGCAACTGGGTACTGGCGCTGATCCAGCACATGCAAGAAGGTCAGCGGGGCTTCCAGGCTCAGACTGGCCCAGGCTGCGTAGTCGCACACAGCTGGAGCCGAGGTGGAACCGTCGATACAGGCAATTACTTGGGTCATCGTTGTTCTCCTTCTCAGTGGCCCATGAGTTGATCAATGGCGTCGGGTTTATCGTGAACTCCGAATCGATCCACGATAGTGGCGCTCGCTTCGTTGAGACCTAACACTTCAACTTCGGTGCCTTCGCGGCGGAACTTGATAACCACCTTGTCCAGGGCAGCAACTGCGGTGATATCCCAGAAGTGGGCGCGATTCAGGTCGATGGTTACCTTGTTCAGGGCTTCTTTGAAGTCGAAGGCCGCGACGAACTTGTCTGCCGAGCTGAAGAACACCTGGCCAGTGACGTTATAGCTACGATGCTCGCCGGATTCGTCCAGCGAAGAACTGATCGCCATGTAATGGCCAACCTTGTTGGCGAAGAACATCGCGGCCAGCAGCACGCCGGCCAACACGCCGAAGGCAAGGTTGTGGGTGGCCACCACGACCACAACGGTGACGACCATGACAATGTTGGTCGACAACGGGTGCTTCTTCAGGTTGCGCAGCGAATCCCAACTGAAGGTGCCGATGGACACCATGATCATCACTGCCACCAGCGCAGCCATCGGGATCTGCTTCAGCCAGTCGCCGAGGAACACCACCATCAGCAGCAGGAATACACCTGCGGCCAGGGAGGACAGACGAGAACGACCGCCGGATTTCACGTTGATGATCGACTGACCAATCATCGCGCAGCCGGCCATACCGCCGATCAGACCCGAAGCAATGTTGGCCACGCCCTGGCCCTTGCACTCGCGGTTCTTGTCGCTGGGGGTGTCGGTCAGGTCGTCGACAATAGTCGCGGTCATCATCGACTCCAGCAGACCGACCACGGCCAGCGCTGCCGAGTAAGGGAAGATGATGGCCAACGTCTCGAACGTCAGCGGCACGTCAGGCCAGAGAAAGATTGGCAGCGTATCCGGCAGTTCCCCCATATCACCGACCGTGCGGATATCCAGCCCAACCGACATGGCGACTGCGGTCAGCACGATGATGCACACCAGTGGCGATGGGATGAGCTTGCCGATCCTGGGGATATAGGGAAATAGGTAGATGATGCCGAGGCCTGCGGCTGTCATGGCGTAGACGTGCCAGGTGACATTGGTCAGCTCGGGCAGCTGAGCCATGAAAATCAGGATCGCCAGTGCATTGACGAAGCCGGTCACCACCGAGCGCGAAACGAAGCGCATCAGCGAGCCGAGCTTCAGGTAGCCAGCACCAATTTGCAACACGCCACACAGCAGCGTGGCGGCCAGCAGATATTCAAGACCATGGTTCTTGACCAGGGTCACCATCAGCAGTGCCATGGCCCCTGTCGCGGCTGAAATCATGCCTGGGCGGCCACCGACAAAGGCGATCACCACGGCGATACAGAATGAGGCGTAGAGACCAACTTTGGGGTCGACGCCCGCAATGATAGAGAAAGCGATGGCTTCAGGGATCAGCGCAAGTGCGACGACGATCCCCGCGAGCACGTCGCCACGGACGTTGGAAAACCACGTTTGTTTGAGTGTTTGTAGCATCAGAATATCCAAAGCAATGCACCGCACGCATGCCAGGAAAATGGCGAGCGCGTCGATACGAATTCAAATTGTGAGGATTATTTTGCTGTGCGCTTTGGGTGTAAGAACCGGGCATACAGCAGTACGCAGCAGCCAGCGAAACTGGCGGAGGCGAGGTTGTTGCGAGGGGGCGTAGCGCTAAGGCGGCGTAGGCTGCCAGTAGAGCGTTTGGAGTACAGTCATGCTGGTGTTCCTGTAGCTCAAGGGGTATGCGGAGCCAAAAGTATACAGTGAAGCTATCGTCGATTGCGATCCGCCGCCCTGCTTTGCGAAGCCACGTCTGAAATAGGCTTAGTCGAGGAGTATCGCCATCAGGAACGAAGGAAAATAATCAAAAAAATGTTAGGGAGTTAATTTGCTTATAAATCAATATCTTACACTCAACTAACTGTTAGGGTCATTCAGATACAACGACGGCTGCGTGATCGCCCGCTCGGCCGAGGCCAAGGCGCTGGGCATCAAGATGGGTGAGCCGTATTTTCAGATCAGGCAAAAGCTTCGGCAGCACGGCATTTTGGCGTTCTCCAGCAACTACGCGCTTTATTAAGTTAGGTGGAATGCTTTTGAGCTAGG
>NZ_KV819876.1:0-15409 GCF_001815235.1 Pseudomonas sp. HMSC065H01
GTTGGCGCCGGCGTGGTTGCCAAGATCATCGAATAATATCGGTTGATCTTCCCCTCTCAGGCCGGCATAATGGTCGGCCTGATTTTGCTTCAGGCCAGTAGCTCAATTGGCAGAGCGGCGGTCTCCAAAACCGCAGGTTGGGGGTTCGATTCCCTCCTGGCCTGCCAGATTTCCCAAGTAAATCTGGCTTTTCTTCACGAGATTCCTAACAGATGAATGCCAAGGCAGAAGCCAAAGAATCACGTTTTGATCTCTTGAAATGGCTCTTGGTTGCCGTTCTGGTTGTGGTTGCCGTTGTGGGCAATCAGTACTTTTCGGCTCAACCAATCCTGTATCGCGTTCTCGGTATTCTCGTTCTGGCGGTGATCGCTGCTTTCCTGGCTCTGCAAACGGCCAAGGGGCAGGCCTTCTTTAGTCTTGCTAAGGAAGCGCGCGTCGAGATTCGCAAGGTCGTATGGCCGAGTCGTCAAGAAACAACTCAGACCACGCTGATCGTGGTCGCGGTAGTGCTGGTAATGGCGCTGCTGCTGTGGGGGCTCGATTCCCTGCTGGGTTGGTTGGTTTCCATGATTGTAGGTTAAGGGTGCGCCGTGGCTAAGCGTTGGTACGTTGTGCATGCATACTCGGGCTACGAGAAGCATGTCATGCGCTCGCTGATCGAGCGTGTCAAGCTTGCTGGCATGGAAGAAGAGTTCGGCGAGATTCTGGTTCCCACCGAAGAAGTGGTGGAGATGCGGAACGGCCAGAAGCGCAAGAGCGAGCGCAAATTCTTCCCTGGCTATGTGCTGGTTCAGATGGAAATGAACGAAGGTACCTGGCACCTGGTGAAGGATACCCCGCGTGTCATGGGCTTCATCGGCGGGACTGCCGACAAGCCGGCTCCGATCACCGATCGTGAGGCTGATGCAATCCTGCGTCGCGTGGCCGATAGCGGCGACAAGCCCAAGCCGAAGACCCTGTTCGAGCCGGGCGAGACCGTTCGTGTCATCGATGGTCCTTTCGCCGACTTCAATGGTGTCGTCGAAGAAGTTAACTACGAGAAGAGCCGGATCCAAGTGGCCGTGCTCATCTTTGGCCGCTCTACCCCGGTGGAGCTGGAGTTCAGTCAGGTCGAAAAGGTCTAGCTGAAAACGCATCCCTCACCCCGCAGCCCAAGGCTGCGGGGTTTTGTCGTCACTGGGATAAACGCGAAAGCAACCGGGGAGCCTTCAGGCGCTTGTACCCGAATTTGGAGTAGCAAATGGCTAAGAAAATCCAGGCTTATATCAAGCTGCAAGTAAAGGCCGGTCAGGCCAACCCGTCGCCGCCGGTCGGCCCTGCCCTGGGTCAGCACGGCGTGAACATCATGGAATTCTGCAAGGCGTTCAACGCCAAGACCCAAGGCCAAGAGCCGGGCCTGCCGACTCCTGTGATCATCACCGTTTACAGCGACCGTAGCTTCACCTTCGAAACCAAGAGCACCCCGGCTGCCGTCCTGCTGAAAAAAGCAGCTGGCATCACCAGCGGCTCCGCTCGTCCGAACTCCCAGAAAGTCGGCACCGTTACCCGTGCCCAGCTGGAAGAGATCGCCAAGACCAAGCAGGCTGACCTGACCGCTGCTGATCTGGACGCTGCTGTACGTACCATCGCTGGCTCCGCGCGCAGCATGGGCCTGAACGTGGAGGGTGTGTAATGGCTAAGCTGACCAAGCGCCAGAAGGCGATTGCCGAGAAAGTAGTTGCCGGCAAGCAGTACAGCTTCGAAGAGGCCGCCAAGCTGCTGGCCGAGCTGTCCACCATCAAGTTCAAGGAGTCCGTGGACGTTGCCGTGAACCTCGGCGTCGATCCGCGTAAATCCGACCAGGTCGTTCGTGGCGCCACCGTCCTGCCGAACGGCACCGGCAAGAGCGTCCGCGTTGCCGTCTTCACCCAGGGTCCGGCTGCCGAAGCCGCTCTGGCTGCCGGCGCCGACAAGGTGGGCATGGACGAACTGGCTGCCGAAATGAAAGGCGGCGACCTGAACTACGACGTCGTCATCGCTTCCCCGGATGCCATGCGTGTCGTCGGCCAGCTGGGCCAGATCCTCGGCCCGCGTGGTCTGATGCCGAACCCGAAAGTCGGCACCGTGACTCCGGACGTCGCTACCGCCGTGAAGAATGCCAAGGCTGGTCAGGTACGTTTCCGTACCGACAAGAACGGCATCATCCACAGCTCCGTCGGTAAGGTCGATTTCGAGCCGGCCAAGCTGCAGCAGAACGTTGAAGCGCTGCTGGCCGACCTGAAGCGCCTGAAGCCGTCCTCGTCGAAAGGCGTGTACGTCAAGCGCGTGACCCTGAGCACCACCATGGGTCCGGGCCTGCAGATCGACCTGGCTTCCCTGGAAGCCTAAGTGAAATCGTGCAGCGGGTTCTGCCCGCTGCACAGGTATTGGGGTCCCTGCCTGGCGGGGGCTATCCAAGACCGTAGGTGGCGCAAGCCTTAAACCACAAGCCTACGCAGATGGTGCTCCCGATTCGGTTACCGAATCAGACACCAAAACGACGTCCGGCCCCGGCTGGACGAAACGGTAACATCCAGGAGTAAACCCGTGGCAATTAAACTCGAAGACAAGAAGGCCATCGTCGCTGAAGTCAACGAGGCTGCCAAAGCTGCCCTGTCCGCTGTCGTGGCCGATGCCCGTGGCGTGACCGTAGGCGCCATGACCGGACTCCGTAAAGAGGCCCGCGAAGCTGGTGTGTACGTGAAAGTCGTACGTAACACCCTGCTCAAGCGCGCCGTTGAAGGCACCCAGTTCGACGTGCTCAACGACGTGTTCAAAGGCCCGACCCTGATCGCTTTCTCCAACGAACATCCGGGCGCTGCCGCTCGTATCTTCCGTGAGTTCGCCAAGGGTCAGGACAAGTTCGAGATCAAGGCGGCTGCCTTCGAGGGTCAGTTCCTCGCAGCCAATCAGATCGACGTACTGGCAAGCCTGCCGACCTACGACGAAGCCGTATCGCAGCTGATGAGCGTGATTCAGGGCGCTACCAGCAAGCTGGCTCGTACTCTGGCGGCCATTCGCGACCAGAAAGAAGCTGCTGCCGCCTAAGTCGGCTCGCAAGCGCTTTCAATCTTATTTGTTTAATACGATGGCCGCAGGCCGTCCCCCAATACAGGAATTAGAGTCATGGCTCTGACCAACGAAGACATCATCAACGCCGTATCCGAAATGTCCGTCATGCAAGTGGTCGAACTGATCAAGGCGATGGAAGAGAAGTTCGGCGTTACCGCTGCTGCCGCTACCGTTGCCGCTGCTGGCCCGGCTGCTGCCGCTGCCGAAGAGCAGACCGAGTTCACCATCGTCCTGGCCGAAGCTGGCGACAAGAAAGTGAACGTGATCAAGGTCGTTCGCGAACTGACCGGTCTGGGTCTGAAAGAAGCCAAGGCTGTCGTAGACGGCGCTCCGGGCGTGGTGAAGGAAGGCGCTTCGAAAGAAGAAGCCGAAGCCGCCAAGAAAGCCCTGGAAGAAGCAGGCGCCAAAGTCGAGCTCAAGTAAGCGACGACCTTGCGTCTACAGCCCGAGCGTCAAGCGAAAGGCTGATGGCTGGTGGCTTTTGCCACCGGCCTTTTTCCGTTCTGGGTGGACTCGCCTCGGGCGTTCCACCCAAGACGTGAAAGTGCCCCGAGTGGGCAATGCAGGCCAAGGGGTCTGCAAGATTTTCCGGCTGCTCCCGTCGGAGACGCCAAACAAGCAGGTGACCAAGCTGGGGAACGCTGATGGCTTACTCATACACTGAGAAAAAACGTATCCGCAAGGACTTTAGCAAGTTGCCGGACGTCATGGATGTGCCGTATTTGCTGGCCATCCAGCTGGATTCCTATCGCGAATTCCTGCAGGCTGGCGCAACCAAGGAGCAGTTCCGCGATATCGGTCTGCACGCGGCCTTCAAGTCCGTTTTCCCGATTATCAGCTATTCCGGCAATGCTGCCCTGGAATACGTCGGCTACCGTCTGGGTGAGCCGGCATTCGATGTCAAGGAGTGCGTGCTGCGCGGCGTGACCTTCGCCGTACCGCTGCGCGTGAAAGTTCGCCTGATCATCTTCGACCGCGAGTCGTCGAACAAGGCGATCAAGGACATCAAGGAACAAGAAGTCTACATGGGGGAAATCCCCCTGATGACCGAGAACGGTACCTTCATCATCAACGGTACCGAGCGTGTCATCGTCTCCCAGCTGCACCGTTCCCCGGGCGTGTTCTTCGACCACGACCGTGGCAAGACCCACAGCTCCGGCAAGCTGCTGTACTCCGCGCGGATCATTCCTTACCGCGGTTCCTGGCTGGACTTCGAGTTCGATCCGAAGGACTGCGTGTTCGTCCGTATCGACCGTCGCCGCAAGCTGCCGGCCTCGGTACTGCTGCGCGCGCTCGGCTACAGCACCGAAGAGATCCTCAACGCCTTCTACGCGACCAACGTCTTCCACATCAAGGGCGAGACCCTGAACCTGGAACTGGTCCCGCAGCGCCTGCGCGGTGAAGTCGCGAGCATCGACATCAAGGATGGCAGCGGCAAGGTGATCGTGGAGCAGGGGCGTCGTATCACTGCCCGCCACATCAACCAGCTGGAAAAGGCTGGCGTGAGCCAGCTGGAAGTGCCGTTCGACTACCTGATCGGCCGTACCATCGCCAAGGCGATCGTGCATCCGGCTACCGGCGAGATCATCGCCGAGTGCAACACCGAGCTGACCCTCGACCTCCTGGCCAAGGTGGCCAAGGCCCAGGTCGTGCGCATCGAGACCCTGTACACCAACGACATCGACTGCGGTCCGTTCATCTCCGACACCCTGAAGATCGACAACACCAGCAACCAGCTGGAAGCCCTGGTCGAGATCTACCGGATGATGCGTCCGGGCGAGCCGCCGACCAAGGAAGCTGCCGAGACCCTGTTCGGCAACCTGTTCTTCAGCGCCGAGCGTTACGACCTGTCGGCCGTAGGCCGGATGAAGTTCAACCGCCGTATCGGTCGTACCGAGATCGAAGGTCCGGGCGTCCTGAGCAAGGAAGACATCATCGATGTGCTCAAGACCCTCGTCGACATCCGTAACGGCAAGGGCATCGTCGATGACATCGACCACCTGGGCAACCGTCGCGTCCGTTGCGTCGGCGAAATGGCCGAGAACCAGTTCCGCGTGGGCCTGGTGCGTGTCGAGCGCGCGGTCAAGGAACGCCTTTCCATGGCCGAAAGCGAAGGCCTGATGCCGCAGGACCTGATCAACGCCAAGCCGGTGGCTGCCGCGATCAAGGAGTTCTTCGGTTCGAGCCAGCTGTCGCAGTTCATGGACCAGAACAACCCGCTTTCCGAGATCACCCACAAGCGCCGCGTCTCCGCGCTCGGCCCGGGCGGTCTGACCCGTGAGCGTGCGGGCTTCGAGGTTCGTGACGTACACCCGACCCACTACGGCCGCGTGTGCCCGATCGAAACCCCTGAAGGTCCGAACATCGGTCTGATCAACTCCCTGGCGACCTACGCCCGCACCAACAAGTACGGCTTCCTCGAGAGCCCGTACCGCGTGGTCAAGGACAGCCTGGTAACCGACGAGATCGTGTTCCTGTCGGCGATCGAAGAAGCCGACCACGTCATCGCCCAGGCTTCGGCGACCCTCAACGAGAAGGGTCAACTGGTGGACGAGCTGGTGGCCGTGCGTCACCTGAACGAATTCACCGTGAAGGCGCCGGAAGACGTGACCCTGATGGATGTTTCGCCGAAGCAGGTCGTTTCCGTCGCTGCCTCGCTGATTCCGTTCCTCGAGCACGACGACGCCAACCGCGCACTCATGGGCTCGAACATGCAGCGTCAGGCCGTGCCGACCCTGCGTGCCGACAAGCCGCTGGTGGGTACCGGCATGGAGCGCAACGTGGCGCGCGACTCCGGCGTCTGCGTCGTGGCTCGCCGTGGCGGTGTGATCGACTCGGTCGATGCCAGCCGTGTCGTGGTTCGCGTGGCGGATGACGAAGTCGAGACCGGCGAAGCGGGTGTCGACATCTACAACCTGACCAAGTACACCCGTTCCAACCAGAACACCTGCATCAACCAGCGTCCGCTGGTGAGCAAGGGTGACGTGGTCGCGCGCGGCGACATCCTGGCCGACGGTCCGTCCACCGACATGGGCGAACTGGCCCTGGGCCAGAACATGCGCGTAGCGTTCATGCCCTGGAACGGCTTCAACTTCGAAGACTCCATCTGCCTGTCCGAGCGCGTGGTCCAGGAAGATCGTTTCACCACGATCCACATCCAGGAACTGACCTGCGTCGCTCGTGACACCAAGCTCGGCCCAGAGGAAATCACCGCGGACATCCCGAACGTGGGCGAGGCCGCGCTGAACAAGCTGGACGAAGCCGGTATCGTCTACGTCGGCGCCGAAGTGCAGGCCGGCGACATCCTGGTCGGCAAGGTCACTCCGAAAGGCGAGACCCAGCTGACTCCGGAAGAGAAGCTGCTGCGCGCGATCTTCGGTGAGAAGGCGTCCGACGTGAAGGACACCTCCCTGCGTGTGCCGACCGGCACCAAGGGTACCGTCATCGACGTTCAGGTCTTCACCCGCGACGGCGTCGAGCGCGATTCCCGCGCGCTGTCCATCGAGAAGATGCAACTCGACCAGATCCGCAAGGACCTGAACGAAGAGTTCCGCATCGTCGAAGGCGCGACCTTCGAGCGTCTGCGTGCCGCCCTGGTCGGTGCCAAGGCTGAAGGTGGCCCGGCGCTGAAGAAGGGCACGGAGATCACCGACGACTACCTCGACGGTCTCGAGCGCGGCCAGTGGTTCAAGCTGCGCATGGCCGACGACGCCCTGAACGAACAGCTGGAGAAGGCCCAGGCCTACATCAGCGATCGTCGCCAGCTCCTGGACGACAAGTTCGAGGACAAGAAGCGCAAGCTGCAGCAGGGCGACGACCTGGCTCCGGGCGTGCTGAAGATCGTCAAGGTCTACCTGGCGATCAAGCGTCGCATCCAGCCGGGCGACAAGATGGCCGGCCGTCACGGTAACAAGGGTGTGGTCTCGGTGATCATGCCGGTGGAAGACATGCCGCACGATGCCAACGGCACCCCGGTCGACATCGTCCTCAACCCGCTGGGCGTACCGTCGCGTATGAACGTCGGTCAGATCCTCGAAACCCACCTGGGCCTCGCGGCCAAGGGGCTGGGCGAGAAGATCAACCGCATGCTCGAAGAGCAGCGCAAGGTCGCCGAACTGCGTAAGTTCCTGCACGAGATCTACAACGAGATCGGCGGTCGCGAGGAAAACCTCGACGAGCTGGGCGACAACGAGATCCTCGCGCTGGCCAAGAACCTGCGCGGTGGCGTACCGATGGCGACCCCGGTGTTCGATGGCGCCAAGGAACGCGAGATCAAGGCCATGCTGAAGCTGGCCGACCTGCCGGAAAGCGGCCAGATGCGTCTGTTCGACGGCCGTACCGGCAACCAGTTCGAGCGTCCGACCACCGTCGGCTACATGTACATGCTCAAGCTGAACCACCTGGTGGACGACAAGATGCACGCCCGTTCCACCGGCTCGTACAGCCTGGTTACCCAGCAGCCGCTGGGTGGTAAGGCACAGTTCGGTGGTCAGCGCTTCGGTGAGATGGAGGTGTGGGCGCTGGAAGCCTATGGCGCGGCGTACACCCTGCAGGAAATGCTGACGGTCAAGTCGGACGACGTGAACGGCCGGACCAAGATGTACAAGAACATCGTGGACGGCGATCACCGCATGGAGGCCGGCATGCCCGAGTCCTTCAACGTTCTGATCAAAGAGATCCGTTCGCTCGGCATCGACATCGAACTGGAAACCGAATAACACGTGACGCTAGACGGTGCGGCTGGTCAAGGCCGGTCGCACCGGGTCCGTGAGGAGGAAAGGCCTTGAAAGACTTGCTTAATCTGTTGAAAAACCAGGGTCAAATCGAAGAGTTCGATGCCATCCGTATTGGCCTGGCTTCGCCCGAGATGATTCGTTCCTGGTCTTTCGGCGAAGTTAAAAAGCCGGAAACCATCAACTACCGTACCTTCAAGCCGGAGCGCGACGGCCTGTTCTGCGCCAAGATCTTCGGCCCGGTGAAGGACTACGAGTGCCTGTGCGGCAAGTACAAGCGCCTCAAGCACCGCGGTGTGATCTGCGAGAAGTGCGGCGTGGAAGTCGCCCTGGCCAAGGTGCGCCGCGAGCGCATGGGCCACATCGAGCTGGCTTCGCCGGTTGCCCACATCTGGTTCCTGAAGTCGCTGCCGTCCCGTATCGGCCTGCTGCTGGACATGACCCTGCGCGATATCGAGCGCGTGCTCTATTTCGAGAGCTACGTGGTGATCGATCCGGGCATGACCACCCTGGAAAAGGGCCAGCTGCTGAACGACGAGCAATACTTCGAGGCCCTCGAAGAGTTCGGTGACGATTTCGATGCTCGCATGGGCGCCGAAGCCGTTCACGAACTGCTCAACGCCATCGATCTGGAGCACGAGATCGGCCGCCTGCGCGAAGAGATTCCGCAGACCAACTCGGAAACCAAGATCAAGAAGCTGTCCAAGCGCCTGAAGCTGATGGAAGCCTTCCAGGGCTCCGGCAACAAGCCTGAGTGGATGGTCCTGACCGTCCTGCCGGTGCTGCCGCCGGACCTGCGTCCGCTGGTTCCGCTGGATGGCGGTCGCTTCGCGACTTCCGACCTGAACGACCTGTATCGTCGGGTGATCAACCGTAACAACCGTCTGAAGCGCCTGCTCGACCTGGCCGCTCCGGACATCATCGTGCGCAACGAAAAGCGCATGCTGCAGGAAGCCGTCGACGCCCTGCTCGACAACGGCCGTCGCGGTCGCGCCATCACCGGCTCGAACAAGCGTCCGCTGAAGTCGCTGGCCGACATGATCAAGGGCAAGCAAGGTCGCTTCCGTCAGAACCTGCTCGGCAAGCGCGTGGACTACTCCGGTCGTTCCGTGATCACCGTGGGCCCGACCCTGCGCCTGCACCAGTGCGGTCTGCCGAAGAAGATGGCCCTGGAGCTGTTCAAGCCGTTCATCTTCGGCAAGCTGGAAGGTCGTGGCATGGCCACCACCATCAAGGCCGCCAAGAAAATGGTCGAGCGCGAGCTGCCCGAGGTCTGGGACGTTCTCGCCGAAGTCATCCGCGAGCATCCGGTTCTCCTGAACCGTGCGCCGACCCTGCACCGTCTGGGCATCCAGGCGTTCGAGCCGGTCCTCATCGAAGGCAAGGCGATCCAACTGCACCCGCTGGTCTGCGCCGCGTACAACGCCGACTTCGACGGTGACCAGATGGCCGTCCACGTTCCGCTGACCCTCGAGGCCCAGCTGGAAGCGCGCGCGCTGATGATGTCCACCAACAACATCCTGTCGCCCGCCAACGGCGAGCCGATCATCGTTCCGTCGCAGGACGTGGTAATGGGTCTGTACTACATGACCCGTGAAGCGATCAACGCGAAGGGCGAGGGCATGGCCTTCGCCGACCTGCAGGAAGTCGACCGCGCCTACCGCAGCGGCCAGGCGTCCCTGCACGCTCGCGTGAAAGTGCGCATCAACGAAAAGATCAAGGGTGAAGACGGCCAACTGACCGCCAATACCCGTATCGTCGACACCACCGTCGGCCGAGCGCTGCTGTTCCAGGTCGTTCCGGCCGGGCTGCCGTTCGACGTGGTCAACCAGTCGATGAAGAAGAAGGCGATCTCCAAGCTGATCAACCACTGCTATCGCGTGGTGGGTCTGAAGGACACCGTCATCTTCGCCGACCAGCTGATGTACACCGGTTTCGCCTACTCGACCATTTCCGGCGTGTCCATCGGCGTCAACGACTTCGTCATCCCGGACGAGAAGGCGCGGATCATCAACGCCGCCACCGACGAAGTGAAGGAGATCGAGAGCCAGTACGCCTCCGGCCTGGTAACCCAGGGCGAGAAGTACAACAAGGTGATCGACCTGTGGTCGAAGGCCAACGACGAAGTGTCCAAGGCGATGATGGCCAACCTCTCGAAAGAGAAGGTCGTCGATCGCGAGGGCAAGGAAGTCGACCAGGAGTCCTTCAACTCCATGTACATGATGGCTGACTCGGGTGCGCGGGGCTCCGCGGCCCAGATCCGTCAGCTGGCAGGTATGCGTGGCCTGATGGCCAAGCCGGACGGCTCGATCATCGAGACCCCGATCACCGCGAACTTCCGTGAAGGCCTGAACGTACTCCAGTACTTCATCTCTACCCACGGTGCTCGTAAGGGTCTGGCGGATACCGCGCTGAAGACCGCGAACTCCGGTTACCTGACCCGTCGTCTGGTCGACGTGGCCCAGGATCTGGTAGTGACCGAGATCGATTGCGGTACCGAGCACGGCCTGCTGATGTCGCCGCACATCGAAGGCGGCGACGTGGTCGAACCGCTCGGCGAGCGCGTGCTCGGCCGTGTGATCGCGCGCGACGTGTTCAAGCCGGGCAGCGACGAGGTCATCGTGCCGGCCGGCACCCTGATCGACGAGAAGTGGGTCGACTTCCTCGAAGTGATGAGCGTCGACGAAGTGGTGGTGCGTTCCCCGATCACCTGCGAAACCCGTCATGGCATCTGCGCCATGTGCTACGGCCGCGACCTGGCCCGTGGCCATCGCGTCAACATCGGCGAGGCGGTCGGTGTCATCGCTGCCCAGTCCATCGGTGAGCCGGGCACCCAGCTGACCATGCGTACCTTCCACATCGGCGGTGCGGCCAGCCGGACCTCCGCGGCCGACAACGTCCAGGTGAAGAACGGCGGCACCATCCGCCTGCACAACCTGAAGCATGTGGTTCGTGCCGACGGCGCGCTGGTCGCGGTTTCCCGTTCCGGCGAACTGGCGGTTGCCGACGACTTCGGTCGCGAGCGCGAGCGCTACAAGCTGCCGTACGGTGCGGTGATCTCGGTCAAGGAAGGTGACAAGGTCGACCCGGGCGCTATCGTCGCCAAGTGGGACCCGCACACCCACCCGATCGTCACCGAGGTGGACGGTACCGTGGCCTTCGTGGGCATGGAAGAGGGCATCACCGTCAAGCGTCAGACCGACGAACTGACCGGCCTGACCAACATCGAAGTGATGGATCCGAAGGACCGTCCGGCTGCCGGCAAGGACATCCGTCCGGCCGTGAAGCTGATCGATGCCGCGGGCAAGGACCTGCTGCTGCCGGGTACCGACGTACCGGCGCAGTACTTCCTGCCGGCCAACGCCCTGGTCAACCTGACCGACGGCGCCAAGGTGAGCATCGGTGACGTTGTCGCGCGTATCCCGCAGGAAACCTCGAAGACCCGTGACATCACCGGTGGTCTGCCGCGCGTTGCCGACCTGTTCGAGGCTCGTCGTCCGAAGGAGCCTTCGATCCTGGCGGAAATCAGCGGCACCATCTCCTTCGGCAAGGAGACCAAGGGCAAGCGCCGCCTGGTCATCACGCCGAACGATGGCAGCGATCCGTACGAGGAGCTGATTCCGAAGTGGCGTCACCTGAACGTGTTCGAAGGCGAACAGGTGAACCGCGGCGAAGTCATCTCCGACGGTCCGAGCAACCCGCACGACATCCTGCGCCTGCTGGGCGTGAGCTCGCTGGCGAAGTACATCGTCAACGAGATCCAGGACGTCTACCGTCTGCAGGGCGTGAAGATCAACGACAAGCACATCGAGACCATCCTGCGTCAGATGCTGCGCAAGGTCGAAGTCAGCGAGTCCGGCGACTCCAGCTTCATCAAAGGCGACCAGGTGGAACTCACCCAGGTGCTGGAAGAGAACGAACAGCTCGGTACCGAGGACAAGTTCCCGGCCAAGTACGAGCGGGTTCTGCTGGGTATCACCAAGGCCTCCCTGTCGACCGAGTCGTTCATTTCCGCGGCGTCGTTCCAGGAGACCACCCGCGTCCTCACCGAGGCGGCGGTCACCGGCAAGCGCGACTTCCTGCGTGGTCTGAAAGAGAACGTGGTCGTGGGTCGCCTGATTCCGGCCGGTACCGGTCTGGCTTACCACAGCGAGCGCAAGCGTCAGCGCGACCTCGGCAAGCCGCAGCGTGTGAGTGCCAGCGAGGCGGAAGCCGCACTGACCGAAGCGCTGAACTCGAGCGGTAACTAAGCATCAACGACAAGCCCCGGCTATCCCGATAGCCGGGGCTTTGTCTTGACGGTGTACAAGAACCTCTTTACTATTTTGTACCCCGAAAATTGGCAGGGCGCATGCTCTGTCATTTCGTTTGTGTGTCGTAAGACAATCAGTGGAGCTATAGATGGCAACTATCAACCAGCTGGTGCGTAAGCCGCGCAAGCGCATGGTCGACAAGAGCGACGTGCCTGCGCTGCAGAACTGCCCGCAACGTCGTGGCGTATGCACCCGCGTATACACCACCACGCCGAAAAAGCCGAACTCGGCACTGCGTAAGGTATGCCGTGTACGTCTGACCAACGGTTTCGAGGTTTCCTCGTACATCGGTGGTGAAGGTCACAACCTGCAAGAGCACAGCGTAGTGCTGATCCGTGGCGGTCGTGTAAAGGACCTTCCGGGTGTGCGTTACCACACCGTGCGCGGTTCGCTGGACACCTCGGGTGTCAAAGACCGTAAGCAGGGTCGTTCGAAGTACGGCGCCAAGCGTCCGAAGTAATAGCGTTTTTATATTTATCTGAGTCGATAAGAGTAAGGTCGGGCGTAACTTGACTGTTATGGTCCCGGGCTAACCTGAAGACCGTTTGAGGGCTTATCAATGCCAAGACGTCGTGTAGCGGCCAAGCGTGAAGTGCTGGCTGATCCGAAATACGGAAGCCAGATCCTGGCCAAGTTCATGAACCACGTGATGGAAAGCGGCAAGAAAGCCGTTGCCGAGCGTATCGTTTACGGTGCGCTGGACAAGGTGAAGGAACGCGGCAAGGCCGATCCCCTGGAAACCTTCGAAAAAGCTCTCGATGCCATCGCTCCGCTGGTCGAAGTGAAGTCCCGCCGCGTAGGTGGTGCGACTTACCAGGTTCCGGTCGAAGTCCGTCCGTCCCGTCGTAATGCCCTGGCCATGCGTTGGCTGGTGGACTTCGCCCGCAAGCGTGGCGAGAAGTCCATGGCTCTGCGCCTGGCTGGCGAGCTGCTGGATGCCGCTGAAGGCAAGGGCGCAGCAGTCAAGAAGCGTGAAGACGTGCACCGTATGGCAGAGGCCAACAAGGCCTTCTCGCACTACCGGTTCTAATCGCGCTGCCCAACCCCCGAGGACCTTATTGTGGCCCGTACTACACCCATCAACCGCTACCGTAATATCGGTATCTGTGCCCACGTTGACGCGGGCAAGACCACCACCACGGAGCGGGTTCTGTTCTATACCGGCGTCAACCACAAGCTGGGCGAAGTGCATGACGGCGCTGCGACCACCGACTGGATGGTGCAGGAGCAGGAGCGCGGTATCACCATTACCTCCGCTGCCGTTACCACCTTCTGGAAGGGCTCGCGCGGTCAGTACGACAACTATCGCGTAAACGTCATCGACACCCCCGGCCACGTAGACTTCACCATCGAGGTGGAGCGTTCCCTGCGTGTACTGGACGGCGCTGTCGTGGTGTTCTGTGGCACCTCCGGCGTAGAGCCGCAGTCGGAAACCGTATGGCGTCAGGCCAACAAGTACGGCGTACCGCGCATCGTCTACGTCAACAAGATGGACCGCCAGGGCGCGAACTTCCTGCGCGTCGTCGAGCAGATCAAGAAGCGCCTGGGTCATACCCCGGTTCCGGTCCAGCTCGCCATCGGCGCTGAAGAGAACTTCGTTGGTCAGGTCGACCTGATCAAGATGAAGGCCATCTACTGGAACGATGACGACAAGGGCATGACCTACCGCGAGGAAGAAATTCCTGCGGAGCTCAAGGACCTGGCCGAAGAGTGGCGTTCCAGCATGGTCGAGGCTGCGGCCGAAGCCAACGAAGAGCTGATGAACAAGTACCTCGAAGAGGGCGAGCTCTCCGAAGCCGAGATCAAGGAAGGCCTGCGTCTGCGCACCCTGGCGTGCGAGATCGTTCCGGCCGTCTGCGGTTCCTCGTTCAAGAACAAGGGCGTTCCGCTGGTTCTCGATGCCGTTATCGACTACCTCCCGGCTCCGACCGAGATCCCTGCGATCAAGGGCGTCAGCCCGGACGACGAGACCGTCGAAGACGAGCGTCATGCCGACGACAACGAACCGTTCTCGTCCCTGGCGTTCAAGATCGCTACCGACCCGTTCGTCGGTACCCTGACCTTCGCCCGCGTTTACTCCGGCGTCCTGAGTTCCGGCGACTCCGTCCTGAACTCGGTGAAAGGCAAGAAAGAGCGCGTCGGTCGGATGGTGCAGATGCACGCCAACCAGCGTGAAGAGATCAAGGAAGTGCGCGCAGGCGACATCGCTGCCCTGATCGGCATGAAGGACGTCACCACCGGTGACACCCTGTGCTCGATCGAGAAGCCGATCATCCTCGAGCGCATGGACTTCCCCGAGCCGGTAATCTCGGTCGCTGTAGAGCCGAAGACCAAGGCTGACCAGGAGAAGATGGGTATCGCCCTCGGCAAGCTGGCCCAGGAAGACCCGTCGTTCCGTGTCAAGACCGACGAAGAGTCCGGTCAGACCATCATCTCCGGCATGGGCGAGCTGCACCTGGACATCATCGTCGACCGCATGAAGCGCGAGTTCGGCGTTGAGGCCAACATCGGCAAGCCGCAGGTTGCCTACCGTGAGACCATCACCAAGGACAACGTGGAGATCGAAGGCAAGTTCGTTCGCCAGTCCGGTGGTCGCGGTCAGTTCGGTCATTGCTGGATCCGTTTCTCGGCCGCGGACGTGGACGAGAAGGGCAACATCACCGAAGGCCTGGTGTTCGAGAACGAAGTCGTGGGCGGTGTGGTTCCGAAGGAATACATCCCGGCGATCCAGAAGGGTATCGAAGAGCAGATGAAGAACGGCGTCGTTGCCG
Source organism: Pseudomonas sp. HMSC065H01 (assembly GCF_001815235.1). Classification (NCBI taxonomy): domain Bacteria; kingdom Pseudomonadati; phylum Pseudomonadota; class Gammaproteobacteria; order Pseudomonadales; family Pseudomonadaceae; genus Pseudomonas; species Pseudomonas sp. HMSC065H01. The sequence goes on from NZ_KV819876.1 coordinate 14,908, forward strand.
GCTATCCGCTCATCGGCCTGAAGGCTACCGTTTTCGATGGTTCCTACCATGACGTCGACTCCAACGAGATGGCGTTCAAGATCGCTGCTTCCATGGCGACCAAGCAGCTGGCCCAGAAGGGCGGCGGCAAGGTGCTCGAGCCGATCATGAAGGTAGAGGTGGTGACTCCTGAGGACTACATGGGTGACGTGATGGGCGACCTGAACCGTCGTCGTGGTCTGATTCAGGGGATGGAGGACACGGTTTCCGGTAAGGTTATTCGTGCCGAGGTTCCGCTGGGTGAGATGTTCGGTTATGCGACCGACGTGCGTTCCATGTCCCAGGGTCGCGCGAGCTACTCCATGGAATTCTCCAAATACGCCGAAGCTCCGTCGAACATCGTCGAAGCGCTGGTTAAAAAACAAGGTTGATTCAGCCCTTTAAGTAAGAGGTTTACTGTCGTGGCTAAGGAAAAATTCGAACGTAACAAACCGCACGTCAACGTCGGCACCATCGGTCACGT
>NZ_KV819877.1:0-1482 GCF_001815235.1 Pseudomonas sp. HMSC065H01
AACGGCATCGCGAGAACCGCTGGAACCTTCGGTGTGGCCCTGGGCAGTCTGGCCTACTTCCCGGCGATGGACATGGTCCGCCAGGCACTGCCGATGGTGATGTCGTTCCTGAAGATGGCAATGGTCATCTGCATTCCGATGGTCCTGGTCATCGGCACCTATCAACTGAAAGTTGCCATGACGATGACGGTCGTCTTCTTTGCGATGATGTTCGTCGACTTCTGGTTTCAGTTAGCTAGATATATAGACAGCACGATACTTGATGCCTTCTATGGTTCGGGATCACCGCATCTTTCGTTCGACCCGGTCATGGGACTGAATACGGCGACTCAAGATGCAATATTGAACTTTGTGATGGGGGCGATGTTCGTTATTTTACCCATGCTGTGGATAACTGCTATAGGCTGGGCAGGCGTCCAAGTTGGAGCTCTCCTCAGCGATCTCAGTAACGGGGTCAAAGGGGTCCAACAGGCAGGAGTACAGGGTGGTAGCGTAGCTAAGCAGGCAATATCGTCGTTCTCCCCCAAAGGGGATTGACAGAAAGGGGCTAAAAGGCCCCTTTTTTACTAGTCTTCACGAGAAAGAACTCCATCATCTCGTCGCCCCATCCAATCCAACTCATTACCGAAAACATCTCGGCCATATGGAGCTGCTTGGGCTTCATCTTTTTCCAACTGTTGGAAGATCGAAAAGTCACCTTTAACCAACACCCACCCAATCAACCCAAACGACAATAAGGTCATGAAGGCGCTGGCAAGCCAGGTAAAGTTCTGAACAAGGATAACGAACAGCACCACGACCAGGCAGGCTCGTTTGATCCAGCGCACGACAGGCCGACGATCATGCAGGCAGAAGCACACAAACGTACCCAGACCAAATCCGATCCGAGAGGCGAAACCTTTGTAAGCGTGTGCTTCCATTATCAATCTCCTGGCTCCCAAAGGGAGGCATCCTGCCATCACCTATACGCCAAAAAAGATGATCTAGCAAGCCTTATGGCATATTATGCCACTAGCTATCTGCCGACTGGAGCACCTCATGGCAACTCGAAACGTCGTCCTTCCCGATCCGCTGGAGCAGGATATCAACGAGCTGGTGGAGACCGGCCGCTATCAGAACCGCAGCGAAGTCATCCGGGCAGGCCTGCGCCTGTTGCTGCAACAGGAAGCCCAGAATAGCGCCAAGCTCGAAGCCCTCCGCAACGCAACATCCAGTGGACTGATGCAACTGGAACGCGGCGAGTACGACGAGATCACCAGCGACGACCTGGCCCAATACCTCGACGAGCTCGGCAACCAGGCGAGCCACTGAAGCATGGCCAAGTACCGCATCTCCCATGATGCCCAAGCGGACATCGTCGATATCCTGCGCTTCACCCACAACCGCTTCGGCGATGCCGCGCGCCGACGTTACCAGGCACTCATAGGGGCGGCGCTGGAAGCAGTTGCGACAGACCCACAACAGGTAGGCAGCATCAGCCGT
>NZ_KV819878.1:0-73640 GCF_001815235.1 Pseudomonas sp. HMSC065H01
CCCCAGTCGCCGAGCATCCATTTCGAGTTCGGGGAGAACGCCTCGGCGGCGTGCGCCGCGCTCCCCAAGCCCAGCGCTCCAAGGGCAAACAGGCAGCCAACGGTCCTGGCGGCCGGTCTGGTTTTCTTGTTCTTGTACATTTCCAGCGTCCTCGTGGTTGTGGTCTAGGCAGTACGAAAGGATTCAGGAGTTCTTCTGGCGATTGCCGTTCAAGGCGGTGACCTTCTCCGCCACCACGCCCGCCGTGCGCACGGCCACGCGCTCGCCGCTCTGCGCGTCGAACAGCAGGACCCGCGCGGGATCGAAGCGCAGGCTCATGCCGCTGCCCGCGGCCGGCGCGACGTCCGGCGCCAGGCGGCAACAGACCTTGACCTGGTTGACGGTGACGAAGACCAGGGTGTCCGGCCCGGTCGGTTCGAGCACCTCGACCTCGGTACGCAGGTCATGGGCAGCGCTGCCATCGCCCAGGGCGATCTGCTCCGGTCGTACGCCGAGGATCAGCTCGCGCCCCTCCTCCAGGCCGGGCTCCAGGCTCAGCGGCAGTTCGATACGGTCCTGGCCGCTATCGAGCAGGCCGGTCCAGCGTCCGTCCCGGCGCTGCAGGCGCAACGGAATGAAATTCATCGGCGGCGAACCGATGAAGCTGGCGACGAACAGGTTGGCCGGGTCGTTGTAGATCTGCTGCGGCGTGCCGAACTGCTGGATGACGCCGTCCTTCATCACCGCCACCTTGTCGCCGAGGGTCATGGCCTCGATCTGGTCGTGGGTGACATACACGGTCGTGGTCTTCAGCCGCTGGTGCATCAGCTTCAGCTCGGTGCGCATTTCCACCCGCAGCTTGGCATCGAGGTTGGACAGCGGCTCGTCGAACAGGTAGACCTTGGGCCGCCGCGCCAGCGCCCGGCCCATGGCCACCCGCTGCTGCTGGCCGCCGGAGAGCTGCGAGGGCTTGCGTTCGAGCAGGTGCTCGATCTGCAACAGCCGGGCCACCCGCGCCACCTCCTCGTCGATGGCGGCCTGGGGCATCTTGCGGATTTTCAGGCCGAAGGCGATGTTCTCGCGCACGCTCATGGTCGGGTACAGGGCGTAGGACTGGAAGACCATGGCGATGTCGCGGTCCTTGGGGCTCATGCCGCTGATGTCCTGGCCGTCCACCAGGATCGCACCGCCGGTGATGCTCTCCAGCCCGGCGATGCAGTTCATCAGGGTCGACTTGCCGCAACCCGAGGGCCCGACGAGGATCAGGAATTCGCCGGAGTCGATCTTCAGCCGGATGTCCCTGAGGGTATCCGCCAGGCCGCTGCCGTAGCTCTTGTGCAGGTTGCGCAGTTCGAGGGTTGCCATGTTTCGTTCGTCTCCGGGGTCAGCGACCCGTCTCAGCCTTTCACGGCGCCGGCGGTGAGGCCGCGCACGAAGTACTTGCCGGCCAGTACGTAGACCACCAGCGTGGGCAGCGCGGCGATCATCGCCGCGGCCATGTCGACGTTGTATTCCTTGACCCCGGTGGTGATGTTCACCAGGTTGTTCAGGGCCACGGTGATCGGTTGCGAATCGCCGCTGGCGAACACCACGCCGAACAGGAAGTCGTTCCAGATCTGGGTGAACTGCCAGATCAGGCAGACCATCACGATGGGCGTGGACATCGGCAGCAGGATGCGCAGGAAGATGGTGAAGAAGCCGGCGCCGTCCAGGCGCGCGGCCTTGACCAGGGCATCCGGGATCGCCACGAAATAGTTGCGGAAGAACAGCGTGGTGAAGGCCAGGCCGTAGATCACGTGGACCAGCACCAGGCCACTGGTGGTATTGGCCAGGCCGAGCTTGCCGAGGGTGAAGGACATCGGCAGGAGGATCACCTGGAACGGCAGGAAGCAGCCGAACAACAGCGCGCCGAAGAACAGCTGGGAACCGCGGAAGCGCCACATCGACAGCACGTAGCCGTTCAACGCGCCGATGAAGGTGGAGATCAGCACGCCGGGCACGGTGATCAGCACCGAGTTCCAGAAGAACGCGCCGACGCTGTCCCAGGCCTTGAGCCAGCCGATGACGGTGAAGGTGTCGGGCAGCGACAGCAGGTTGCCGGTGCGGATGTCGTCCGGCGTCTTGAAGCTGGTCAGCAGCATCACCAGCAGCGGCACCAGGTAAAGCGCGCAGGCGCCCCAGAGGGTCAGGTGCACGGCCAGGCGGCTGACGCTGAAGCTCGGGTTCAGGGACGCGTCACGCATGGCGCTTGCCTCGCAGTTCGGAATACAGGTAAGGCACCACGATCGCCAGTACAGCGCCGAGCATCAGCATCGCGCTCGCCGCGCCGAGCCCCATCTGGCCACGGGTGAATGTATGCGCATACATGAACATCGCCGGCAGGTCGGAGGAATAACCCGGCCCGCCGGCGGTCATCGCCGCCACCAGGTCGAAGCTCTTGATCGCGATATGGGCGAGGATCATCAGCGCGCTGAAGAACACCGGGCGCAGGCTCGGCAGGACGATGCGCAGGTAGATGGTCGGCAGGCTCGCACCGTCGACCTGGGCGGCGCGCACGATGGCCGGGTCGACCCCGCGCAGGCCGGCGAGGAACAGCGCCATGACGAAGCCGGAGGCCTGCCACACGGCGGCGATCACCAGGCAGTAGACGACCCGCTCCGGGTCCACCAGCCAGTCGAAGCGGAAACCTTCCCAGCCCCAGTCGCGGAGCAGCTTGTCCAGGCCCAGGCCCGGATTGAGCAGCCACTTCCAGGCGGTGCCGGTGACGATCATCGACAACGCCATGGGATACAGGTAGAGGGTACGGATGAAGCCTTCGCGGCGGATGCGCTGGTCCAGCAGCACTGCGAGGAACACTCCGAGCACCAGGCAGATGGCGATGAACGAGCCGCCGAAGAGCAGCAGGTTCTTGCTCGCCACCCACCAGCGGTCGTTGTCCCACAGGCGCTGGTACTGGCTCAGCCCGGCCCACTTGTAGCTGGGCATGAAGCGCGAGTTGGTGAAGGACAGCAGCAGCGTCCAGCCGATGTAGCCATACATGCAGAACAGCACCACGACCACGCTTGGCGCCAGCACCAGCTTCGGCAGCCAGCCTTGCAGGCGATCGAGCGGCGAGACGCGACGAGGCGCTACCGGAGCCGTGGGATAGACAGGGGAATTGGTCGCCATGCGTTTTCTCGCGTGCGAAGGAACCCACCCGTGCCGCTCGGCGGCACGGAGCCAGTCGGGAGGATCGAGCGGAGCCCAGGCCGGGCTCCGCGCCAGGGACTTACTGCGCCGCCGCCTCGATGGCGGCCGCCAGTTGCTGGGCGGCCTTCTGCGGGTCCGCGGCGGGGTCGTTGAAGAAGTTGGTCACCACGTCGAAGATCGCCCCCTGCACGTAGCTGGAAGCGGCCATGCTGTGGGCCATGCTCGGCACCAGGTTGCCGTCCTGGGAAGCCTGCTTGAAGTCCTTCATCGACTGCTGGGCGCAACTGTCGAACGGCGCCATGTCGGCGTCCAGGCGAACCGGGATGGAGCCCTTGTTGAGGTTGAAGTCCTTCTGGAAGGACGGATCGAGCACGCTGCGCGCCAGGTCTTCCTGGGCCTTGCGGTTCTCCGCGTTGCTCAGCTTGAACATCACCAGCGAGTCGATGTTGTAGTCGAAGGCCTTCTGCGTGCCGGGGAACGGCAGGCACTGGTAGTCCTTGCCCGGCACCTTGCCGGCGGCGGTGAATTCGCTCTTCGCCCAGTCGCCCATGATCTGCATCCCGGCCTTGCCGTTGATCACCATCGCCGTGGCGGCGCTCCATTCGCGACCGGCGGCGTCGGCATCGACGTAGCCGCGGAGCTTCTTCAGCGCGGCGAACACCTCGACCATCTGCGCTCCGGTGAGGGTCGCCTTGTCCTGTTCGACGAAGGCCTTGCGATAGCCTTCCGGACCCATCTTGCTCAGCACCAGGTTCTCGAACACGGTGCCGTCCTGCCACGGTTGGCTGCCATGGGCCAGCGGCGTGAAACCGGCGGCCTTGAGCTTGTCGGCGGCGACGAACAGTTCGTCGAGGGTGGTCGGCGGGGTGGCGCCGGCCTTCTTGAACACTTCCGGGTTGATGTAGAGCCAGTTCACCCGGTGTACGTTGATCGGCACTGCTACGTAGTCGCCGTCGTACTTCATGATCTGCGCCACCTGCTTCGGCAGCAGGCTGTCCCACTTGCCTTCGGCGGCCACCGCGTTGAGGTCGGCGAGCAGGCCCAGTTCGCCCCACTCCTGGATATCCGGCCCCTTGATCTGCGCCGCGGCCGGCGGATTGCCGGACACCGCGCGGGTCTTCAGCACGGTCATCGCCGCCTCGCCGCCACCGCCGGCCACGGCGAAGTCCTTCCAGGTGTGGCCCTTGGCTTCGACCAGCTTCTTCAGGGTTTCGGCGGCGCGCTTCTCGCCGGCGGAGGTCCACCAGTGCAGCACTTCGACTTCGCCGGCCTGGGCCAGCAGCGGGGAGAGACAGAGGGAGGAAAGACAGATGACGGCAGAGAGGCGACGGATCGCATTCATGAGGAAAACCTTCTTCTTGTTATTCGGAGCAAGTCTGCGCTTGCAATGCTTCGAGTCTATTCAAGCGTTCCGCGTCGCGGGTAACGAAGCGATCCGGGTTTGTCACGGAGTGGTTACATTGGGATTGAGGCAGAGCAGGAAAATCTGGACTTGAACTCGGCAAGGCGGTTTCGCGACAGAAACCTCCTACAACACGAGAATGACCTCCAGCAGCACCTCCCTGCGCGCCAGCACCTTGTCGTTCCAGAACCGCAGTACCCTGGACCCCGGCTCTCCAGCCAGGCATCGGCCGGCGAACCCACATGCTGCCCGCCATCCAGTTCGATCACCAGCATCCGCTCATGACAGACGAAATCGACGATGTACGGCCCGAGAACCTTCTGCCGACGAAACTTCAGCCCGAGCAATCGATGCCCGCGCAAACACCGCCATAGCGCCCGCTCCGCCTCTGTCTGCGGCTGCCGCAGAACACGGGAGAACCTCGTGCCTGCCCGCCTCGTTCAAGGGCCCGGCAGGCCAGCCCATCACTCCAGCCCCAGGCGCGGCAAGCGCAGGCTGACCCGCAGGCCGCCCTCGCGACGGTTCTGCAAACTGACTTCGCCGCCATGGGTGTGCGCGATGTTGCGCGCGATGCCCAGGCCCAGCCCGTAGCCCTGCCCTCGCGGAGACAGGCGGAAGCGCGGTTCGAAGATCTGTTCCAGGCGCTGCTCGGGCACGCCGGGGCCGTCGTCGTCGACGTGCAGCACCACCGCTTCCGGCCCGTCCTCCAGGCTCAGGCGGGCGCGTTCGCCGTATTTCAGCGCATTGTCCAGCAGGTTGCCGATACAGCGCTTGAGCGCCAGGGGCTTGCCCGGATAAGGCTCCGCGGCGCGACCGACGACCTCCACCCGGCCATCGGCCAGGTAGGGCTCGGCGATGTGCTGGAGCAACAGGTTGAGGTCGACCGGCTCGACGTTCTCGTGGATATCGGTGTCCTTCACGCACTGCAGCGCGCCCTTCACCAGCAGTTCCAGCTCGTCCAGGTCGCGCCCGAACTTCTCCTGCAAGCGCTCGTCCTCGAGGAGTTCTACCCGCAGGCGCAGGCGGGTGATCGGCGTGCGCAGGTCGTGGGAGATGGCGCTGAACAACTGCCCGCGCTCGTTCAGGTAGCGGTCGATGCGCTCGTGCATGGTGTTGAAGGCGCGCGCCACCTCCACCAGTTCGCTGGCGCCGCGCTCCTCCAGCGCTGCCGACGGACTGCCCAGGGCCAGGTCGCGGGCGGCGCGCGCCAGGCGCTTGAGCGGACGGCTCTGCCAATGCATCAGCAAGCCGGTGAAAAGCAGCAGCAACAGGCTGGTGAAAACGATCGAGAGCACCTGCTGCGGTTGCAGTCCCTCGGGTTCCAGGCTGACGTACGGCGCCGGCATCAGGCTGGCGATGTACAGCCACTCGCTGTCGCCGATGCGGATCTGGGTCACCAGCACCGGCGGGTTCACCGGCTCCAGGGTCAGCGCGTAGTGCGCCCAGGAACGCGGCAGCTCGTCGAGCTTCAGCGCGCCGTTGAACAGGCGCAGCTCGTCGGGACTGACGAATTCGACCTGCAGCTCGACCTCCTTGCCCAGGCGTTGATGCAACACGTCCTGGACGATCTCCAGCACCGCCTGCTTGTTCGGCGTGTCCGGCAGGGCACGCATCTCCAGCGGCCGGTCGTTCAGCGAGACGAAGAAGCGCGTACCGCCCATGCTGCGCAACTGGTCGAGCACCAGCGGACGGTAGCCGAGCGGCAGGGAACGGAAGTAGCTGACGCTGGCCGCCATCGAGTAGGCCAGGCTGCGCGAGCTGGTGAGCAGGCCCTCGCGCTGGCTGGAGCGCAGGTGCGACAGCCAGAACAGGCTGGAAAGCCCTTGCGCGACCAGCACCGCGAGCAGGGTCAGGAGCAGCATGCGCCCGAGCAGCGAGCGCGGCACCGGCGACCAGCGCCGCCATTCGCTCATGGCTGCAGGTGCGGCCGCACCTGCGCCGCCAGCAGGTAGCCACTGCCGCGCACGGTCTGGATCAGCCGCGGCGCCTTGCCGGTGTCGCGCAGGCGCTGGCGCAGGCGGCTGACCGCCATGTCGACGATGCGCTCCAGCGGCAGCACCTCGCGGCCGCGGGTGGCGTTGGCGATGGTGTCGCGGTCGAGGATCTGCTGCGGATGGTCGAGGAACAGCTTGAGCAGGGCGAAATCCGCGCCGCTGAGGAAGAACTCCTCGCCGTCCTCGTGGAACAGCCGGTGGCTGACCGTATCCAGTCGCCAGTCCTCGAAGGCCAGTACGTCGCCACCGCGCACCTGGGTGAACTGCGCGCGGCGCAGCAGGGCCTTGATCCGCGCCAGCAGCTCGCGCGGGCTGAACGGCTTGCCCAGGTAGTCGTCGGCGCCCAGTTCCAGGCCGATCACCCGGTCGGCCTCGTCGGAACTGGCGGTGAGCATGATGATCGGCATGCAGGCCAGGCGCTGGTGGGAGCGAATCCAGCGACAGAGGCTGAAGCCGTCCTCGTCCGGCAGCATCACGTCGAGGATCGCCAGGCTCGCCTCCTCCTCGCACAGCGCCTGGCGGAAGTCGGCGCCCCGCGAGACGCTGCGGACCTGGAAGCCGGCGCGGCTCAGGTAGGTCTCCAGCAATTCGCGGATCTCCTGGTCATCGTCCACCAGCAGGATCGATCGTCCGTTCGCGCTCACGAGGCTCCTCCTTATGCGGTTGCTCGACGCCGACTCAGCCCTCGGCGTCCAGGGCCTGCTGCAGGGCGACGCCGGCGCCGAGCAGGCCCGGATGTTCGGCGGTCATGACCCACACCGGTACGTCCTGCAGGTAAGCGCCGCTGGTCTTGCCACGCCTGGCGAAGGCCTCGGCGAAGCCGCTGGCGATGAAACGCTCGAGGAAACGCGGGACGATGCCGCCGGTAATGTAGACGCCACCGAGCGCGCCGACGGTGAGCACCGCGTTGCCGGCGACCCGCGCCAGCCACAGGAAGAAGTGCTCCAGCACGGCGTCCGCCTGGGCGTCGCCGGCCATGGCCAGGGCACCGACTTCCGCCGCACTGCTCGCGCGTACGGCAACCCCGTCCAGGGCACAGCTGATTTCATAGAGGGCGAGCAGGCCGTTGCCGGACAGTGCGCGCTCGGCGGAGACATGTCCGTAGCGCGCCTGCAGGCCCTGCCAGAGCGCGAAGTCGCGCGGCGAAGTGACCGGCAGGTCGACATGCCCGCCCTCGCAGGGCAGCACTTCCCAACGTCCCCCGCCCAGCGGCAGCAGGCTGCCGACGCCAAGGCCGGTGCCGGGACCGATAATCAGCCGGGCGCGATCCGCCTGGGCGCTGCCGGCCCGGACCTGCACCAGCTCGTCCGCGCCCAGCCGCGAGGCGGCCCAGGCCATGGTGCTGAAGTCGTTGACCAGCAGCAGGTGATCCAGCCCCAGCTCCTCGCGGAACGCGGCGCGATTGATCACCCAGTGGTTGTTGGTGAAACGGAAATCCGCCGCCCCAACCGGACCGGCGCAGGCCAGGCAGACCGAGTCGATGTTCGCCACCGATTCGCCGATCCGCGCCAGGTAGTCGCGCACGGCCAGTTCAGGCCGTGGGTAGTCGGCGCAGGCGAGCACCTCGATGGATTCCAGGCGCTGCCCGCGCCAGAGCGCGAAACGCGCATTGGTGCCGCCGATATCGCCGACCAGGCCGAGGCCGCCGGCGCTTCTCTTGTTGTCGTTATTCATCGTCGTTGAACCGCAATGCCCCGCGCCAGGGCGGGACGGTCGGCAGATGTTGCCGGAGAGACAGCCGCCAGCCAAGCGCCGGCGGATATCGACCTATCAGAATCAGCGCCAGCCGTTGAGGCTCTCGGTAAAGCTGCAGGCGCCCTCTTCCGCGCTGCTCATGGCGTTGCGCATGAAGGCGAACAGCTCGCGGCCGCAACCGAGATTGCCGTCCTGCGGCGCCGGCTCCAGGCTGCGCGCCTGCCATTCGGCGTCGTCGACCAGCACCCGCAACTCGCCGTTCACCCCATCCACCCGCACCCGGTCGCCGTCGCGCAGGCGCGCCAGCGGACCGCCGGCGATGGCTTCCGGACTCACATGGATGGCCGCGGGCACCTTGCCCGACGCCCCGGACATGCGCCCGTCGGTGACCAGCGCCACCTTGAAGCCACGATCCTGCAGGACCCCGAGGAACGGCGTGAGCTTGTGCAGCTCCGGCATGCCGTTCGCCCGCGGGCCCTGGAAACGCACCACGGCGACCAGGTCGCGCTCCAGCTCGCCGGCCTTGAAGGCCGCGGCCAGGCTGGCCTGGTCGTGGAAGATCCGTACCGGCGCCTCGACCACCTGGTGTTCCGGCGCCACCGCCGAGACCTTCATCACGCCGCGACCGAGGTTGCCCTCCATCAGGCGCAAGCCGCCTTCGGCGGAGAACGGCTTGTCCAGCGGACGCAGGATGGCTTCGTCGAGACTCCGTTCCGGCCCTTCGCGCCAGACCAGCCGGCCATCCTCGAGGAACGGCTCGCGGGTGTAGCGGCGCAGGCCGGGGCCGGCGACGGTCTGTACGTCCTCGTGAAGCAGCCCGCCGTCGAGCAGTTGGCGGATCAGGAAGGACATGCCGCCGGCCGCCTGGAAGTGGTTGATGTCGGCCTGGCCGTTCGGATAGATGCGCGCCAGGGTCGGTACCACATGGGACAGCTCGGACATGTCCTGCCAGGTCAACTGGATGCCCGCCGCCTGGGCGATCGCCAGCAGGTGCAGGGTGTGGTTGGTCGAGCCGCCGGTGGCGAGCAGCGCCACCACCGAGTTGACGATGGCCTTCTCGTCGACGATCTCCGCCATCGGCACGTAGTTGCCGTTCTCGGGGGTCAGCCGGCTGGCCTGGCGTGCCGCTTCGCGGGTGAGTTCGTCGCGCAGCGGGGTGTTCGGGTTGACGAAGGAGGCACCGGGCAAGTGCAGGCCCATCACCTCCACCAGCAACTGGTTGGTATTGGCGGTGCCATAGAAGGTGCAGGTGCCGGGTGCATGGTAGGAGGCCATTTCCGAGGCCAGCAGCTCTTCGCGAGTGGCCTTGCCCTCGGCGAACAGTTGGCGCACCGCGGCCTTTTCCTTGTTGGAGATGCCGGTCGGCATCGGCCCGGCCGGGACGAACACGGTGGGCAGGTGGCCGAAGCGCAGCGAGCCGATCAGCAGGCCCGGCACGATCTTGTCGCAAACACCCAGGCACAGCGCTGCATCGAACATGTTGTGAGACAGCGCGATGGCGGTGGACATGGCGATCACGTCGCGGCTGGCCAGCGACAGTTCCATGCCCGGCTCGCCCTGGGTCACCCCGTCGCACATGGCCGGCACGCCGCCGGCGAACTGGCCGACCGAACCGATCTCGTGCAGCGCCTGCTTGATCAGCCCCGGAAAGCGCTCGAACGGCTGGTGCGCCGAGAGCATGTCGTTGTAGGCGGAAACGATGGCCACGTTGGCCTGGTTCATCAGCCGCAGGGTCTGCTTGTCGCTTTCGCCACAGGCCGCGACCCCGTGGGCGAGGTTGCCGCACGGCAGGGTGCCGCGGTGCGGCCCCTTGCTGGCCGCAGCCCGGACCATCTCGAGGTAGCGCTGGCGAGTGGCCGCGCTACGGGCCTGGATGCGGCGGGTGACTTCGAGCACACGAGGGTGCATGGCAGATTCTCCTACAGACTATCAATTGTTGTTTTTACAACATAATCATCGGTTGAAGGATGTTTACTTTTCTTTCTGGACGAAATGTAATGGTTTTTACCACAACAATAGAAAAGAGACGACCTCATTATGACTATCCGCCTGGCCATCAACGGCTTCGGTCGCATCGGCCGAAACGTTCTTCGCGCCCTGTATACCGGCCACTACCGCGAACAGTTGCAGGTAGTGGCGATCAATGACCTCGGCGACGCCGCGGTCAACGCCCACCTGTTCCAGTACGACAGCGTCCATGGACGCTTTCCCGGCGAGGTCGAGCACGATGCCGAAAGCCTGCGGGTGATGGGCGACCGCATCGCCGTCAGCGCCATCCGCAACCCGGCGGAACTGCCCTGGAAGAGCCTCGGCGTGGACATCGTGCTCGAGTGCACGGGGCTCTTCACCAGCCGCGACAAAGCCGCTGCCCACCTGCAGGCCGGCGCCGGCAAGGTGCTGATCTCGGCGCCCGGCAAGGACGTCGACGCCACCGTGGTCTACGGCGTCAACCACGAGGTGCTGCGCGCCTCCCATCGGATCGTCTCGAACGCCTCCTGCACCACCAACTGCCTGGCACCGGTGGCCCAGGTGCTGCATCGCGAGCTGGGCATCGAGCACGGCCTGATGACCACCATCCATGCCTACACCAACGACCAGAACCTCTCCGACGTGTACCACCCGGACCTGTACCGCGCACGTTCGGCGACCCAGTCGATGATCCCCACCAAGACCGGCGCCGCCGAGGCGGTCGGCCTGGTCCTGCCGGAACTCGCCGGCAAGCTTACCGGGCTGGCGGTGCGGGTGCCGGTGATCAACGTGTCGCTGGTCGATCTCACCGTGCAGGTGGCCCGGGATACCAGCGTAGACGAGGTCAACCGCCTGCTGCGCGAAGCCAGCGAGGGCTCTCCGGTGCTCGGCTACAACACCCAGCCGCTGGTGTCGGTGGATTTCAATCACGACCCGCGCTCGTCGATCTTCGACGCCAACCACACCAAGGTCAGCGGCCGGCTGGTCAAGGCGATGGCCTGGTACGACAACGAGTGGGGCTTCTCCAACCGCATGCTGGACAGCGCCCTGGCGCTGGCCGCCGCCCGCGACTGACGCGCCTCAGCGGAACTTGCGCCGACCGCGCGCCTGCAACGCCAGCAGGCGCAGGTCGGCCTCGGCGAGGATCAGTCGCTGCTCGGCCTTGTCCGCGCGCTTCCAGGCACGGATTTCCTGGCGCGTACGCCCGCAGCCACGGCACACGTCGGCATCGAACTCACAGATATTGATGCAAGGACTTTTCAAGCGTTCCCCCTTTTTCGGCGCGGACCGCAACCGGTCCTCGCCCGTCACTTCACGACAGGCGGCGGGCCGGCGTCCAGGAGGGAATGACTATCGGGCCGATCGAGCGGCCCGCGGTCACTCGGCCTCGGCGTCGCGCAGGCTTTCGTAGGCAGGCGCGGCATAGATGCCGGCCTCGACGCAGAGCGTCATGACCCGCGGCAGGTCCTGGGTATAGACCAGCACCGCCTGCAACTCGTCGTCCAGCGGCTCGCTGAAATCCACCAGCACGTAGCCGCCCTTTTCCGGATACATGCTGCTCAGTTGCACCTGGATACGGTTGAGGGCGACCAGCGGCTCGGTCTTGAGCAACTGCTTCGGCTTGATGTTGAACGCCACGTCCTTGCCGAAGGAGGCGACGATCCGGGCGAACAGCTCGGCATAGGTGTCGGCCTGGAACAGCACGATATCCGGCAGGCTACCGACCACCACCCACTCGCCGAGCGGGATCGGGAAGCTGTCGTCGTAGTTGATATCCGGGTTGGCGGCGAGGAACCCTGCCGGATCGGCATAGGCCTGGGCCGCCTCGTCGGCGATCCGCCGGATCTCCTCGGCGCCCATGCAGCCGGTGCTGATGAGGGTGATCAGTTCGTTCAGGGTCTCTTTCATGGGCGGGTTCCAGGGTCGATGAAACGGAGCGGGCCGGCCTCGCCGGCGCGGCCGGATGAATTCTACAGGGTGGAACGACGGTCAGCGGCGCGGCCAGTCGTCGTCGGCGTCCAGTGCCTCGCGCTCCTCGCGCATGGCCTCCGCCAGGGCGCGCTCCTCGTCATCGGGATCGGCGCCCGCGACAGCCTCCGCGACGGCAGGCTCGACGGCTTGCTCCGCGACCACGGGAATCGGCCCAGCCGCTGGCTCGGCGGACTCGTCGCCCTGCTCCGAGGGCTCCGGAGGGTCGAGCAGGTCGTCGAAGTCGGTCTTCAGGCCCTGCTCCATCTCGTCCAGTTCCAGCAGCAGGCTGCGGAAGCTGGTTTCCTCGCGCGGCTTCTCCGGCTCGCCGGCCTCCCCCTCGATCTCCTCGAGGCTTTCCCCGGCCTCGGCGATGGCGCGATCGGCCAGGGCCTGGATCGAGGCAGGAATCGCATCCTCGTCGAGATCGTCGCGCGGCGGCTGCGCCGCGGGCGCCACTTCGACCGGCGGTTCCGGCTCGGGCTCCATCTCGCGCAGCGCCGACAGCGGCGGCAGCTCGTCGAGGCTCTTCAGGTTGAAATAATCGAGGAACGCCTTGGTAGTCGCCAGCATCGCCGGGCGCCCCGGCACCTCGCGGTAGCCAACGATGCGGATCCACTCCCGCTCCATCAGCGTCTTGACGATCTGGGTGTTCACCGCCACGCCGCGGATCTCCTCGATCTCGCCACGGGTGATCGGCTGGCGGTAGGCGATCAGCACCAGGGTTTCCAGCAGCGCGCGCGAATAGCGCTGCGGACGCTCCTCCCAGAGGCGGCCGACCCACGGCGAGAAACGCTCGCGAATCTGCAGGCGATACCCGGACGCGACTTCCTTCAGCTCGAAGGAGCGCCCTGCGCAGGACAGTGCCAGGATCGCCAGGGCGTCGCGGAACTGCCCCGGCTCCGGCCGCTCTGCCTCGTCGAACAGCTCGGCCAGGCGTTCCAGCGACAGCGGCTTGCCGGCCGCGAGGAGGATGCCTTCGAGCAGAGTGGCGAGTTCGTGGGGATCGGACAGGTTCATCGTCGCAACGGATACCGGAGCCAGGAAGAGGGAAAGATAGCGGAATCGGGCATGCAGCTTAACAGGCCACGGCAGGGAGCGAAGCCGGAAGCTCGGAAAAGGCGACCGTCCGCAGGGGGACGAACGGCCAGCGGCGCGGCGCGCTCACTCGAAATCGTCTTCCAGGGCTTCCTCCAGGGTTTCGCCTTCCTCCGCTTCGCGGGCTATCCGCAGGCGCACATGGATGGCGCCGAAAGCCTCGTTCTGCACCAGCTCCACCATCTGCTCCTTGACCAGTTCGAGGATCGCCATGAAGGTGACCACCACGCCGAGCTTGCCCTCCTCCAGGGTGAACAACTGGATGAAGGGCACGAAGGCGCCGCCTTTCAGGCGCTCCAGCACTTCGCTCATGCGTTCGCGGGTGGACAGTACCTCGCGGGTCACCTGGTGGCTCTCGAACAGGTCGGCGCGGCGCAGCATCTCGCCCATCACCAGCATCAGCTCCTGCAGCGCCAGCTCCGGCAGCAGCTTGCGCGCCCGCGCCTCGGGAGCAGCCACCGCCGGCACCAGCACGTCGCGGCCGACCCGGGGCAGTTCGTCGAGGTCTTCGGCGGCCTTCTTGAACCGTTCGTACTCTTGCAGGCGGCGGATCAGCTCGGCCCGCGGATCTTCCTCTTCCTCCTCGGCTTCCGCCGAGCGCGGCAACAACATGCGCGACTTGATCTCCGCCAGCATCGCCGCCATCACCAGGTACTCGGCGGCCAGCTCCAGGCGCACCGCCTTCATCAGCTCGACATAGCCCATGTACTGGCGGGTGATTTCCGCCACCGGGATATCCAGGATGTCGATGTTCTGCTTGCGGATCAGGTACAGCAGCAGGTCGAGCGGGCCCTCGAAGGCCTCGAGGAAGACCTCCAGCGCGTCCGGCGGGATATAGAGGTCCTGCGGCAGCTCGGTGACCGCCTCGCCGTAGACCAGCGCCAGTTGCAGCGGCACCCGCTCGGCGGCGGGTTCGGCTGGAGGGGGGGCGGCGTTGGCCGGGTTATCGTCCTGCATCGCTAGGCTCGTGGTGGGCGGATTCGGGCGGCGCTCAGGCCGGCTGCATGAACGGCGCCGGATCGCCGCAACCCACGCGGATCACTTCGGGATCGGTGTCGGTCAGGCTGATCACGGTGGAGGCCTCGCCGCCGCCATAGCCCCCGTCCACGATCAGGTCGACCTGGTGTTCCAGTACCTGGCGCATTTCATAGGGATCGTTCAGCGGCTCGCCGCTGCCGGGCATGATCAGGCTCACGCTCATCAGCGGTTCGCCCAGTTCCTCCAGCAGCGCCCGGGCGATCGGACAGTTCGGCACGCGCAGGCCGATGGTGCGGCGCTTGGGGTGCAGGAGCATGCGCGGCACCTCGCGGGTGGCGCTGAGGATGAAGGTGTAGGGACCGGGGGTGTGCGCCTTGAGCAGGCGGAACAGGCCGGTGTCGACCTTGGCATAGACCCCCAGCTCGGAAAGGTCGCGGCAGACCAGGGTGAAGTTGTGCTTGTCGTCCAGTTGGCGGATGCGGCGGATGCGGTCCACCGCGGTCTTTTCGCCGATGCGGCAGCCCAGGGCATAGGACGAGTCGGTGGGATAGACGATCACCCCACCCTGGCGGACGATTTCCACCGCCTGCTTGACCAGCCGTGGCTGGGGATTTTCCGGATGGATCTGGAAGAACTGGCTCATTCGGCCCCCTTGGCTTCGGAATGACGTTCGGTATCGCGAAAATGCCTGGCGAAACGCGGCCACATGGCCGGCAGGTCCTCTGGAACCGCACGGTACATGCCCAGTTCGGACCAGTCGCCCGGCGCGTGGAAATCGCTGCCGGCGGTGACCATCAGGCCGAACTCGCGGGCCAGGATCGACAGGGTACCGACCTGTTCGGCCGGCTGCACGCCATTGACCACCTCGATGGCGTGTCCGCCGGCCTGGAGAAAGTCGGCGACCAGGCGCCGGCGCTTGGTCCGGGTGAAATCATAATGATACGGGTGCGCCAGGCTGATCCAGGCGCGCGCCTCGCGCAGGCAGCCGACCACTTCCTCCAGGGTCGGCCAGTGCTGCTTGACGTCTCCCAGCTTGCCGGCCCCCAGCCACTTGCGGAACGCGTCGGCGCGATCCTTGACCCAGCCGCCCTGGACCAGGAACTCGGCGAAATGCGGCCGCGCCGGCGCGTTGCCGCTGTCGCCCAGGGCCCGCTGGATCGCCCGCGCGCCCTCCAGCGCCCCGGGCATACCCTTGGCCGCCAGCCGTCGGTCGATTTCCTCGGCGCGCGCCCAGCGGCCGCGGTGCAGGGCTTCGGTGGCCTGGCGCAGGGGAGCGGCGTCGAGGTCGAAACCGTAGCCCAGCACATGGATGGTGGCGCCACCCCAGGTGCAGGACAGCTCGACGCCGTTGACCAGTTCGATACCGAGTCGAGCGGCCGCCTGGTGGGCTTCCGGCAAGCCTTCCAGGGTGTCGTGGTCGGTCAGCGCCAGCAGCCCGACGCCTTTCTCGTGGGCCCGCTGCACCAGGGCGGCGGGCGCGAGAACGCCATCGGAGGCGGTACTGTGGCAATGCAGATCGACACGCATGGCTGAATCCTGATTCCAGTGAAGAATGGTGATGAAGCAACGCCGATTCGCTGCCTCGCGGTATCGAGACGTACCGTTCATGGGTCCGGGGAGCCTGCTCCACCTGGCGAATGCGCCTGCGGCACAGGCCTGACGCATTCGGAAAGACAGGATGACTGTTTCAGAACATCCAGAGGTTGCTATTATGCCGCTTCAACCGTGTCCTGACTGCCACCATGAAGCAATTCATCGATTTCATCCCACTGATCCTGTTCTTCATCGTCTACAAGATAGACCCTCAGAACGTCGAGTTCGCCGGGTTCAATCTGAGTGGCATCTACGGCGCGACCGCGACCCTGATCCTCGCCTCGGTGATCGTCTACGGCGCCCTCTGGCTCAAGCACCGCCACCTGGAAAAGAGCCAGTGGTTCACCCTCGGCGCCTGCCTGGTCCTCGGCGGCCTGACCCTGGCCTTCCACGAGGACACCTTCCTCAAATGGAAGGCGCCGCTGGTCAACTGGCTGTTCGCCCTGGCCTTCGCCGGCAGTCACTTCATCGGCGACAAGCCGATGATCCAGCGCATCATGGGCCATGCCATCCAGTTGCCGCAGGGCCTCTGGGTGCGCCTGAACATCGCCTGGGTGGTGTTCTTCCTGGTGTGCGGCTTCGCCAACCTGTACGTGGTCTTCACCTATCCGAACTTCTGGGTGGACTTCAAGGTGTTCGGCAGCCTCGGCATGACCTTGCTGTTCCTGATCGGCCAGGGCCTGTTCCTGGCTCGCCACCTGCACGACGCCGATACCGGCGAAAAGCCCAAGGACTGACATGCTCTACGCGATCATCGCCCGTGACATCCCCGCTTCCCAGGAACGCCGCCTGGCCAGCCGCCCGGCCCACCTGGCCCGTCTCGAACAGCTGAAGGAAGAAGGCCGCCTGGTACTCGCCGGCCCGCACCCGGCGATCGACAGCAACGACCCGGGCGCCGCCGGCTTCACCGGCAGCCTGATCGTCGCCGAATTCGATTCCCTGGCCGCGGCGCAGAGCTGGGCCGAGGCCGACCCCTACCGGGCCGCCGGGGTGTATGCCGAGGTGGTGGTCAAGCCGTTCAAGAAAGTCCTGCCCTGAGGCAGTCGCCGGGTACCGGCGGCCGGCCCGGTCGCCCTCCCGGCAAACGTTTTCGCACCGGACGCCGCTTTCCGGTGCCCGCCGCAGCGCAACCAGGCCGGCCCGGCGCTTTCGCCAAGCCGGAAGGGCGAACCGGAAGACAGTGCAATCCGTCGCTTCATCGGTACAAGGAGTCATGATGCGTCCATCCACTGCCCATTGCCTGCTGCTGAGCCTGAGCCTGGGAGCTTCCCTGGCCCAGGCCGAGGAACCCGCGCCAGCACCGATTCCAGCCGCGCAGCCTTCCATTGCGCAGGCTACCGCCGAACTGGAGCGCCGCCTGGTGGAAACGGAACGCCAGCGCGACGAACTGGTCAGTCGTATGCGCCAGGAGAACCGCCAGTTGCGCGAGCAGTTGCAGGCGGCCCAGGCGCAGCGGCAACCGCCGCTGCTCACAGAAGAGCAGACCTGGTATGTCGCCGGCGCCGCCACCGCCCTGCTCGCGTTCGTCCTCGGCGCCCTGAGCCGCGGCCGCCGGCGACAGCGACGCGAATGGATCAATTGAGCGACACCCGATGAGCGAACTGCTGTTGATCGACGATGACCGGGAGCTCTGCGAGCTGCTCGGTACCTGGCTGGTCCAGGAAGGTTTCTCCGTGCGTGCCAGCCACGACGGCGCCCAGGCCCGTCGCGCCCTCGCCGAGCAGACGCCGGATGCCGTGGTGCTCGACGTGATGCTGCCGGACGGCAGCGGCCTGGAACTGCTCAAGCAACTGCGCGGCGACCATCCCGACCTGCCGGTGCTGATGCTGTCCGCCCGCGGCGAGCCGCTGGACCGCATCCTGGGTCTGGAACTGGGCGCCGACGACTACCTGGCCAAGCCCTGCGACCCGCGCGAACTCACCGCACGGCTGCGCGCCGTGCTGCGGCGAACCCACCCGGCGCAGCCCAGCGCGCAGATGCAACTGGGCGACCTGTCGCTGAACCTGACGCGCGGCGTGGCGCAGATCGACGGCCAGGAGATCAGCCTGACCCTTTCCGAAAGCCGCATCCTCGAAGCGCTCCTGCGCCAGCCCGGCGAGCCGCTGGACAAGCAGGCCCTGGCGCAACTGGCGCTGGGCCGCAAGCTGACCCTCTACGACCGCAGCCTGGACATGCACGTCAGCAACCTGCGCAAGAAGCTCGGCAGCCACCCCGACGGCAGCCCGCGCATCCTCGCCCTGCGCGGCCGCGGCTACTACTACAGCCACTGAGCGGGTTTCGTCAGCCCGCCGACACAAGGTCTTTACCCAAGCTTTACCCAGGGCTGACCGCGCTTGACCTTGACCTCCCTAGACTGGGCTCATCCGGTAAATGGCCGGACCCAGAAAGGAGAAACACCATGCGCAAGACGCTAACCGCCCTGTTCATCGCCGCCGCCCTGCCGACCTTCGCCATGGCCGCGCCCGCCGCCAACGACCTGCCCCCCCCGCCGATGGAAGGCGGCCACATGATGGGCCAGCACGGTCCCCGGCATGGCGGCCCGATGAAGGAACTGGACCTGACCCGCGAACAGCGCCAGCAGATGGGCAAACTGATGGGCGAACAAATGAAGGCCCGCCACGAGATCACCCAGCGCTACCTGGCCAAGCTGCCGGCGGCCGAGCAGAAGGCCCTGAAGGACGAACTCAAGGCCAGCCACGAGAAGACCCAGAAGGACATCCGCGCCCTGCTCACCCCCGAGCAGCAGAAGAAGTTCGACGAACTGCAGAAGAAGCGCGAGCAGCGCAAGGCAGAGTGGGCCGAATTCCAGCAATGGAAGGCCGACAAGAAGTCCAACTGACGTCCGAGCCACCGCTACCGGGTCCTCCGGTAGCGGTCTTCCGACCAGCCGGAATCGCATATCCTAGGGGTTTACCCTCGCGGCCGGCCCGACATGCGATTCAACAGGAAAACCATGCGTTCACTCTTCTGGCGAATCCTCGCCGCCTTCTGGCTGGCCCTGCTGCTGGTCGCCGGGCTGTCCATCCTGCTGGGTCGTGCGCTGAACCAGGACACCTGGATCATCGCCCGCCATCCTGGCCTGAAGGATCTCGCCGAGCAGTGGACCGCCCTCTACGAAGAACAGGGCAGCTACGCGGCCCAGGGCTTGCTGGAGCAACGCCGTCGCGACTACGGGATTTCCATCCAGGTGCTCGATGAAAGCGGCCAGCGCCTGGTCGACGGCACCTACCTGCCGCGCCCCCACCACCGCCCGCCGCGCACCAGCGACCGCAACCTGCCGCGCTTCCCCTGGCGCCAGCTGAGCCAGGAATACGTCAGCCCGCAGAGCAACCATACCTATCTGTTCATCTACCGCATCCCGCACCCGGAGCTGGAGGCCTGGCACCGCGGCAGCCTGCTCTGGCCGCTCAGCGCGCTGGGCATCGCACTGGTGGTGCTGACCCTGTTCAGCCTGCTGCTGACGCTGTCCATCACCCGTCCGCTGAACCGTCTGCGGCGCGCCGTGCACGACCTCGGCCAGACCGCCTACCAGAAGGACAGCCTGGCCCGCCTGGCGCGGCGCGGCGATGAACTGGGCACCCTGGCGCGCGATTTCAACCGCATGGGCGAACGCCTGCAAAGCCTGATCGGCAGCCAGCGTCAGTTGCTCCGCGACGTATCCCACGAACTGCGCTCGCCGCTGGCGCGCCTGCGCATCGCCCTGGCCCTGGCCGAACGCGCCGAACCGGAAGCGCGGGCGCAGATGTGGCCGCGCCTGGAACAGGAATGCGACCGCCTGGAAGCGCTGATCGGCGAGATCCTCGCCCTCGCCCGGCTCGACGCCGAACCCGGCGCGAGCCAACGGATCGCCCTGCTACCGCTGCTCCAGCGGCTGCGCGAAGACGCCCTGCTGCTGGCTCCGGAACAGGATATCCGCCTGGAGGTGGCGCCTGACCTGAGCATCGACGGCTGGCCGGACATGTTCGAACGCGCGGTGGACAACCTGCTGCGCAACGCCGTGCGCTTCAACCCCGTCGGCCAACCCCTGGAGGTGCGTGCCAGCAGCGCCGGCGACTACCTGCGCCTGAGCGTCCGCGACCATGGGCCAGGCATCGCCGCCGAACTGCAGGAGCAGTTGGGCGAGCCGTTCTTCCGCGCACCCAACCAGAGCAGCCCGGGACACGGCCTGGGCCTGGCCATCGCCCGCCGCGCCATCGAGCGCCACGGCGGGCACCTGCGCCTGGGCAACCATCCCGACGGCGGCTTCATCGCCACCCTCAGCCTGCCGCTACGGCGCAAGGCGACCGAATGACGCCGCGCCCAGATGAACAATTCCCCAGGAGCATCCGGCATGACTCTTCCCGCTTCGTTGTTCCTCGATGAACACCCGCTCGCCCAGGCCATCGCGCCGCCGCCGGAACCTCCCGGCGACGAACCGCAATCGCTGGTCCTGGCGGTCGAGCTGGGACAGGTCGCCCAGCAACTGCGGCATCGCTGGGCGCGCCTCGACCTGAACCTGCCGGAACGCGGCACCTGGCCGCTGGAAAGCTGGCGCCCGGCCTTGCACGAGGCGCTCTACGGCCTGCTCGGCGGCGCCGCGCAGGCCCGCCCGTGGCAGCGCATCACACTGAATCCGGCGCTGGACGCACGCCACGGCCGGCTGCGCCTGGACATCCTCGGCCAGGCGGAAGAAGGCCGGCGCTGGCTGCCGGCGGCCGTGGAAGCCGCCCGACGACTGGCCGGCTGGCAGGGCGGACGACTGCTCTGGCACGCCCAGGGCGCGTATTGGTGCGTACGCCTGCTGTTGCCGCTCAGCCCGGCCAGGCGCTGACGAAGGCCGACGGGTCGAGTTCCGCCGGCGTGCGCAACTCGCCCATCGGCGTACCCAGGTAGACGAAGCCGATGATCCGCTCCTGCTCGCCGAGCCCCAGGCCGGCGTGCACCACCGGATCGGTGGCCATCTCGCCGGTCCGCCACATCGCCCCCAGTCCCTGGGCATAGGCGCCCAGCACCAGGCCGTGGGCGGCGCAGCCGGCAGCCAGCAGTTGCTCAGCGTGCGGCACCTTCGGGTGGTCCTGCAGGCAAGCGACCGCCACGACCAGCAACGGTGCGCGCAGCGGCATGTTGCGGGCCTTGGCCAGCGCTTCCTCGGCGGCGTCCGGCTGGCGGCTCGCCAGGGCGCGGGCGTAGAGGTCGCCCAGGGCCCGGCGGCCTTCGCCCTCTACCAGGATGAAGCGCCAGGGCCGCAGTTGCCCGTGGTCCGGGGCACGCAAGGCGACCCGGAACAGCCGGTCGAGCTGCTCCGGCGAGGGCGCGGGATCGCTCAGGCGGGCGTGGGAAACGCGAGTGAGCAAGGCGTCGAGAGCCTCCATGGGCGAACTCCTGTCAGAAACGAAATCGCCATTGTAGACGCAATCGCCAGGCTCACGCCCGCTCTCAGGCGACCCGTCCCGGCGCCAGGTGCGGCTGCAGCGGCGGGGTCAGCGGCGGCAGGCCGTAGGCGGCACGCGCGGCATCGCAGGCCGGGTTGGGCTGGCCGTTGGCCCAGGCCGCCTCGAACTCGCGGCAGGTACTCGAGCGCTGCTCGTAGACGGTGCAGCGAACGCCGCAACCGACCTCGCCGAGCAGCCCGACGCAGCGTGCCGGCTTGTTCTCGGTACCGCTCATGGCAACCATCTGCGGGCTGATGCGGACGGTCAGTTCGTCGGGTACGACGCCACCTGCGGAACGGCACTCGCCCCAATAGAAAGACACACGAAAATGCGCACAGCAGGCGCCGCAGGTAAGACACGGATTGTCAGTGGACATGGTTGGCAGAACACCAGAGAAACCGGCGAGCGCCGGCGGGCGAAGCGAGATTCTAGCGATTTCGCGGCAGCTGTGAAGAGGGGGGCAGCGGCAGATTTACTCTCCGCGGACGGCTGGTAGAATGGCCGGTCCGCCACAGCCCAGAGCCCCACGATCCATGGCCTTGCCGACCCTACGTATCCTCGGTTTCATCATCGGCATCTTCCTGATCACTCTGGCCGCCAGCATGCTGGTCCCGATCCTGACCATGCTCGCCTTCGACCGTACCGAAGGCATCCAGGCATTCATCTGGTCCAGCGTCGCCA
Source organism: Pseudomonas sp. HMSC065H01 (assembly GCF_001815235.1). Classification (NCBI taxonomy): domain Bacteria; kingdom Pseudomonadati; phylum Pseudomonadota; class Gammaproteobacteria; order Pseudomonadales; family Pseudomonadaceae; genus Pseudomonas; species Pseudomonas sp. HMSC065H01. The sequence continues at coordinate 21,957 of NZ_KV819878.1, forward strand.
CCTTCGTCACCGGCCTCGGCCTGGTCCTGCCGGGACGTCCCGAGCATGTCCACCTGCGCCCGCGGGACATGTACATGCTCACCGTATCGAGCTGGGTGCTGGTATGCATCTTCGCCGCCCTGCCGTTCGTCCTGCAGCAGCACATCAGCTACACCGATGCCTTCTTCGAAAGCATGTCGGGAATCACCGCCACCGGCTCCACCGTGCTCAGCGGGCTGGACGACATGTCCCCGGGCATCCTCATCTGGCGCTCTCTGCTGCACTGGCTGGGCGGCATCGGCTTCATCGCCATGGCCGTGGCGATCCTGCCGATGCTGCGGATCGGCGGCATGCGCCTGTTCCAGACCGAATCCTCGGACCGCTCGGAAAAGGTCCTGCCACGCTCGCACATGGTCGCCAAGTACATCGTCGCCACCTATGTCGGCATCACCCTGCTCGGCAGCCTGGCCTTCTGGGGCGCGGGCATGAGCCCGTTCGACGCGGTCAACCACGCCATGTCGGCGATTTCCACCGGCGGTTTCTCCACCTCCGACCAATCCCTGGCCAAGTGGAAGCAGCCAGCGGTGCACTGGACCGCGGTAGTGGTGATGATCCTCGGCAGCCTGCCGTTCGCGCTCTACGTCGCCACCCTGCGCGGACACCGCAAGGCGCTGATCAAGGACCAGCAGGTCCGCGGCCTGCTCGGCCTGCTGCTGGTGACCTGGCTGCTGATGGGCACCTGGTACGCGGTAACCTCCAAGCTGCCCTGGATGGATGCTTTCCGCATCGTCGCAGTGAACGTCACCTCGGTGGTCACCACCACCGGCTTCGCCCTCGGCGACTACAGCATGTGGGGGCACTTCTCGATCATGCTGTTCTTCTACCTCGGCTTCATCGGCGGTTGCTCCGGTTCTACCGCCGGCGGTATCAAGATCTTCCGCTTCCAGGTCGCCTATACCCTGCTCAAGGCCAACCTCTACCAGTTGATCCATCCGCGCGCAGTGCTCAAGCAGAACTACAACGGCCATCGCCTGGACGAGGAAATCGTCCGCTCGATCCTGACCTTCTCGTTCTTCTTCGCGATCGTCGTCTGCCTGCTCGCCCTCGGCCTGTCGCTGATCGGCCTGGACTGGATGACCGCCCTCACCGGCGCCGCCAGTACCGTGGCCGGCGTAGGCCCGGGGATGGGGCCCATCATCGGCCCCTCGGGCAACTTCGCCAGCCTGCCGGACGCCGCCAAGTGGCTGCTGGCCGCCGGCATGCTGCTCGGTCGCCTGGAGATCATCACCGTGCTGGTCCTGCTGACCCCGGCGTTCTGGCGCCACTGAGCGCTCACGGGCCTGTCTGCAATGGCTCTACTCAGGGACTGAAAAGCCGGTGTAAGCTTCTGCACCATGACGACACAGCCGCAACCCGGCCACGTGAGCCTGGATAGCTCCACCCAGCCCGCCCGCGTCAGAGCCATAGGTGATTGGACGCTCGCCCACTACACGGCTCTGGAGCGCGAGGTGACGCGCCTGCGCAGCGAAGTGGCGGCCAACGCCAGCTTCGACCTGAGCCAACTGGGCGCCCTGGATACCGCCGGCGCCGCCCTGCTCGCCGAATTGCTCGGCGCCGAGCGCCTGGCCGACCTCGCCGAGCTGGAGCCCGGCCTGCCGCGCGAGCGCCAGGCCCTGCTGAAGACCGTCGGCCACGCCCTGCACGACTTCTGCGAGCCGGAGAAACCCAAGCCGCCAACCACCGCCATCGAACTGCTGGCTCGCATCGGTTGTGCCATGGAGACCTTCTGGCTGCACCTCAAGGCACTCCTCGGCTTCATCGGCCTGACCCTGGAGACCCTGTTCCGCAGCCTGGTCCGCCCTGCCAGTTGGCGGGTCACGCCGCTGGTGGCGAACATCGAGAAGAGCGGCCTGGACGCGGTGCCGATCATCGCCCTGCTGACCTTCCTGGTCGGCGCGGTGATCGCCTTCCTCGGCGCCACGGTGCTGGCCAACTTCGGCGCGACCATCTACACGGTCAACCTGGTGGTGTTCTCCTTCCTCCGCGAGTTCGCCGTGCTGCTCACCGCGATCCTCATGGCCGGCCGCACCGCCAGCGCCTTCACCGCGCAGATCGGCTCGATGAAGGCCAACGAGGAGATCGACGCGATCCGCGCCCTCGGCCTCAACCCCATCGAGCTGCTGGTGCTGCCGCGGGTGCTGGCGCTGCTGGTATCGCTACCGATGCTGACCTTCGTCGGCATGCTCTGCGGCATCGTCGGCGGCATGACCGTCTGCGCCTGGACCCTGGACATCCCGCCGGCGATGTTCCTGTCGATCATGGAGGACGGAATCGGCGTACAGCATTTCCTGGTCGGTATCAGCAAGGCCCCGCTGTTCGCCTTCCTGATCGCCGTGATCGGCTGCCTGGAAGGCTTCAAGGTCAGCGGCAGCGCCCAGTCGGTGGGCGAGCACACCACCACCAGCGTGGTCCACTCGATCTTCGTGGTGATCCTGCTCGACGCCCTCGCCGCGCTGTTCTTCATGGAGATGGGCTGGTGAACCAGGACAACCCGCAGGCGATCATCCAGGTCCGCGACCTGTGCAACCGTTTCGGCGCCCAGGCGGTCCACGAGCACCTCGACCTCGACGTCCGTCGCGGCGAGATCCTCGGCGTGGTCGGCGGCTCCGGCACCGGCAAGTCGGTGCTGCTGCGCAGCATCGTCGGCCTGCGCCGGCCGACCTCCGGCAGCGTGCGGGTGTTCGGCGAAGACCTGCTGCAACTGCCAGAGGAGCGCCGCTCCCTGGTCGAACGGCGCTTCGGCGTGCTGTTCCAGCAGGGCGCGCTGTTTTCCTCGCTTACCGTGGTGGAGAACGTCGCCCTGCCGCTGATCGAGAACGCCGGCCTGCCGCGCGCCGACGCCGAGCACCTGGCCCAGGTCAAGCTGGCCCTGGCCGGGCTACCGGCCAACGCCGGCGACAAGTATCCGGCCTCGCTTTCCGGCGGCATGATCAAGCGCGCCGCCCTGGCCCGCGCCCTGGCGCTGGACCCGGACATCCTGTTCCTCGACGAGCCCACCGCCGGCCTCGACCCGATCGGCGCGGCGGCCTTCGACAACCTGATCCGTACCCTGCGCGACGCCCTCGGCCTGACCGTGTTCCTGGTCACCCATGACCTGGACACCCTGTACACCATCTGCGACCGGGTCGCCGTGCTGTCGCAGAAGAAGGTCCTGGTAGTCGATACCCTGGAACGGGTCGCCGCCACCGACGACGCCTGGGTCCGCGAATACTTCCACGGGCCGCGCGGGCGCGCCGCCCACCAAGCCGCCGCCGTGCCGGAGAATCACTGAGATGGAAACCCGAGCCCACCATGTGTTGATCGGCCTGTTCAGCGTGATCGTGATCGGCGCCGCCCTGCTCTTCGGCCTGTGGCTGGCCAAGTCCGGCTCGGAGGGCAAGTTCAACTACTACGACATCGTCTTCAACGAAGCGGTCAGTGGCCTTTCCCAGGGCAGCTCGGTGCAGTACAGCGGGATCAAGGTCGGCGACGTGGCCTTCCTCCGCCTCGATCCGAAGGACCCGCGCAAGGTCTGGGCACGCATCCGCGTGGTGGCCAGCGCGCCGATCAAGCAGGACACCACCGCCAAGCTGGCGCTCACCGGGATCACCGGCACCTCGATCATCCAGCTCAGCAGCGGCACGCCCGCCAGCCCGATGCTGGAGGGCAAGGACGGGAAGATCCCGGTGATCGTCGCCACGCCCTCGCCGCTGACCCAGTTACTGAGCAACGGCGAAGACCTGATGGGCAACATCAACCAGCTCATCGCGCGCTTCAGCAACCTGCTCTCCGAGGAAAACACAGCGCGCATCAGCCGCACCCTCGACCATCTCGACCAGGCCACCGGCGCGCTCTCCGCCGAGCGCGAGAACGTCAGCGCGGTGATGCAGCAGTTGGCCCAGGCGAGCAGGCAGGCCAACGCCGCCCTGGCCCAGGCCAGCGAGTTGATGCGCAGCGCCAACGGCCTGCTCAACGAGCAAGGCAAGGGGATGCTGGAAAACGCCAACAAGACCATGGCTTCGCTGGAGCGCACCAGCGCCACCCTCGACCAGTTGATCAGCGAGAATCGCCACTCGCTGGACGGCGGCATCCAGGGACTCGCCGAGCTGGGCCCGGCGGTCAGCGAACTGCGCGATACCCTGGCGGCACTGCGCGGAATCAGCCGGCGCCTGGAAGAGAACCCGGCGAACTACCTGCTGGGCCGGGAAAAAACCAAGGAGTTCACCCCATGAGGCTCGCCCTTCGCCCGCTGCGTCGCCTGTCCCTGGCCGCCGGCCTGGCCGCGCTCGCCACCCTCGGCGCCTGCTCGATCCTGCCGGAGGCGCAGGTCCTCCAGGTCTACCTGCTACCGGTGCACAACCCTCCGGCCAGCGCCGCCGCGCGGCCGGTCGACTGGTCGCTGCGGATCGCCCGGCCGCGTACCAGCCTGGTGCTGGAGAGCCCGCGCATCGCGGTGCGCCCGCACGGCGACGAAATCAGCGTGTACCAGGGCGCGCGCTGGAGCGATCCGGCGCCGTCGCTGCTGCGCGATCGTCTGATGCAGGCGTTCCAGGCCGACGGCCGGGTCCGCGGCCTGAGCAGCGACGACAGCAACCTGCAGGCCGATTTCGAACTGGGCGGCGACCTTCGCGCCTTCCAGACCGAGTACCCGAACGGCCAGGCCAGCGCGCTGATCCGCTACGACGCGCGCCTGGTGCGTACCGACGACAAGCGCGTGGTCGCCAGCCGGCGTTTCGAGGTCAGCCAGCCGGTGGATGGCAAGAAGGTCGCGGCGGTGGTCAGCGCCTTCGGCAAGGCCGGCGATACGCTGTCGGCCCAGGTTCTCGACTGGACCCTACGCCAGGCCTCGGCGCAACCCGCCGTGCAGCCCTGAAGCGTCCCGCCTGGCCTGGCGACTAGCCCGGGCGCTCCTGGCGGCGCGCCCGGTATTCGTTGGGCGTGCAGCCGAACCAGCGGCGGAATGCCCGGAAGAAATTGCTCGGATCGGCGAAACCCAGCAGGTAGGCGACTTCCAGCAAGGTCAGGCCGGGCTGCTGGAGATACTGTTCGGCCATATCCCGGCGCGTGTCGTCGAGCAGTTGCTGGTAGCTGGTGCCTTCTTCCTGGAGGCGCCGTTGCAAGGTGCGCTGCGACAGGTGCAGCGCCTGGGCCACCCGTTCGCGCTTGGGTTCTCCCTGCGGCAGCAGCCGGCACAAGGTCTGCCGGGTCAGATGGGTAATGCGGCTGGTACTGAAACGCGCCAGGTATTCGCCGGCGAAGCGATCGTGCAACTGGGCCAGCGCCTCGTTGGCCGAGGGTAGCGGCGTCTCGAGGTCGACGCGGGAAAACACCAGCGCGAACTCCTCGGCGTGAAAGCGCAGCGGCGCGCGGAACAGCTCGACATAGGGTGCCAGCGGCTCGCGGGGCGCGCCGGGCAGTTCCACCGCCAGCGGGTCCAGCGACCGGCCGGTGATCCAGCGGACCATGTCCACCAGGTAGGCCAGCGAGCATTCGGCACTCTGCGGTGGCGCCGGCAGGCGATCGCCATGCACCGTGACGCCGATTCGATAGCCCTGCGGCGTGCGGCGGAAAGTCAGGTCGGACGCTTCCGCGATGATCCGCTGGTAGCGCTCCAGGCGCGCGAAGCCTTCCGCCAGGTTGCGGCTCGACATCAGCGCATAGCCGACGACGTGGAAAGCCGGGCGCCGGACCCGGGCGATGTTCAGGGCGATCGCCGGGTTGCCGCTGAGCGCCACCGCACGCTGCCACAGACGGCTCATGGCGTCCTGCGGGAAGCGCGCGTCGGGGTCCTGCAAGGCCTGGTAGTCGAGGCCCAGCTCGGCGAACAGCTGGCGTCCGTCGAGGCCTTCCAGCTCCAGGGCGAGGACGATGCCCTGGACCCAGCTGGACAAGGTTGTACGTTCCGGCATCGGTCTCTTCTTGTTCTGGCGGGAGGCACGCCGACCGTCGTCCGGCCTGGCGGCCCAAGGATACTAAACTGGCCCTGTATGTCATCCGCGACATCGTGCGGCCCGCACTACACTGCGCGGACACAACGAGAGGAGGCATTCCATGAGCAGCCCTGATGACGAGCGTTTCCACAGTTTCGCCGAGTTCTACCCCTACTACCTGCAGGAACACAGCAACGCGGTATGCCGCCGCCTGCACTACGTCGGCAGCCTGCTGGTGCTGGCGGTGCTCTTCCACGCCGTGGCCAGCCAGCAGTGGCTATGGCTGCTGGCGCTGCCGCTGGTGGGCTACGGCTTCGCCTGGGTCGGCCACTTCGTCTTCGAGAAGAACCGCCCGGCCACCTTCAAGTACCCGCTGTGGTCGTTCATGGGCGACTGGGTGATGCTCAAGGACGCTTTCACCGGCCGCATCCGCTTCTGACCCATCCGCGCGGCTGGCCCTCGGGCCGGTCGCTCCCCCGGGACGACCGTCGGTCCCGGATCGGCGCGCTTTCCTGAACTATCGATCAGCTGTCACTGGCCGCCGCGCAAACGCTTGGTTAAGATTCCGCCAGCAACCTGGCCACCCGCCATTCCCCAGGCGGAAAGCTCACGAGGCCGAGCCGGGACGAAAATACACAGGGATCCTCTCCAGCGCATGAAGCCTACCCTCCCCGACCGCTCGCCGACGAGCCGGTCCGTCGCGTCCATGCGTGAATACTATTCGCGCGTGCTGGCCTATATCGCCTGTGGCGCCAGCATCGCGGCGGGAACCTACACCCAGTATTTCAGCTACGGCATCCTCTGGATGGTGCCCTATGCGCTGCTCTACCCGCACCTGGCGTACCACCTCGGCCAGCGCTTCCGCCAGCACGACCCGCGCAAGGTGACCCGCGCCCTGCTCGCGGTCGACGCCGTGCACTGTGGCCTGGGCATGGCGCTGCTCGGCTTCTCCGTGGTGCCCAGCCTGATGTTCCTGCTGGTGCTGAGCTTCACCGCGCTGGTCATCGGCGGCCTGCGCCTGCTCGGCATGGCCTTGCTGGTATCGGCCAGCAGCGCCCTGCTGGTCGCCGTGCTCGTCGCCCCGCCGCTGCTGGGCAATACCCCGGTCGAGGTGGCCGCGGTCAGCATCCTGTTCTGCGGACTGTACATCTGCATCACCGCCTTCTTCGGCCACCAGCAGGGCCTGCGCCTGGCCCAGGTGCGCCAGGAGATCGCCCGCGAGCAGGAAAAGGCCGCGCGGCTCGCGCGCAACCTGGCCAAGTACCTGTCGCCGCAGGTCTGGGAAATGATCTTCAGCGGCAAGAAGAGCGTGCGCCTGGAAACCCAGCGCAAGAAGCTCACCGTGTTCTTCTCCGACATCCGCGGCTTCACCGAGCTATCCGAGGAACTGGAAGCCGAGGCCCTGACCGACCTGCTCAACAACTACCTCAACGAAATGTCGAAGATCGCCCTCAAGTACGGCGGCACCATCGACAAGTTCGTCGGCGACTGCGTCATGGTGTTCTTCGGCGACCCCAGCACCCAGGGCGCGAAGAAGGACGCGGTGGCTGCGGTATCGATGGGCATCGCCATGCGCAAGCACATGAAGGTGCTGCGCCAGCAGTGGCGGGCCCAGGGCATCACCAAGCCGCTGGAAATCCGCATGGGCATCAACACCGGCTATTGCACGGTGGGCAACTTCGGCGCCGACACGCGCATGGACTACACCATCATCGGCCGCGAGGTGAACCTCGCCAGCCGCCTGGAAAGCGCCTCGGAAGCCGGCGAAATCCTCATTTCCCACGAGACCTACTCGCTGATCAAGGACGTGATCATGTGCCGCGACAAGGGCCAGATCGCGGTCAAGGGCTTCAGCCGCCCGGTGCAGATCTACCAGGTGGTGGACTCGCGCCGCGACCTCGGCGCCGCGCCCAGCTACGTCGAGCACGAACTGCCCGGCTTCTCCATGTACCTGGACACCAACAACATCCAGAACTACGACAAGGAACGGGTCATCCAGGCCCTGCAACAGGCCGCCGAACGCCTGCGCGACAAGGTCATCCTCTAAGTTCGTCGAACGCCGCCGGCAGTTCGTCGCGCCATTCCGGCGCAGTCCGTGGGCCGCTCGCCTGCAGCGCCAGGAACTCCTCCGCCGAAACCCGCCAGGACTGCTCCCGCGCCCAGCGCCCGCAGGCCTGGCGATCCAGCGCCAGCGCCTGGCGGCAGGCTTCGCCAAGATCCTCGTGCATGACCCCGGTCACGCCCTGCTGCAATACATCCAGCGGCCCCGGCACGGCGAAGGCCGCCACCGGCACGCCACAGGCCAGAGCTTCGAGCATCACCAGGCCATAGGTATCGGTCAGCGAGGGGAACACCAGCACCGAGGCCGCCCGGTAGGCGTCGGCCAGCGCGCGGCCATGGCGGTAGCCGAGAAAACGCGCCTGTGGATAGCGCTGCTCCAGCGCCGCCCGCTGCGGGCCGTCGCCCACCAGCCATTTTTCGCCCGGCAGTTCGAGATCGAGGAACGCCTCCAGGTTCTTTTCCGTCGCCAGCCGCCCGACATACAGGAACACCGGCGGCCGCTCTTTCGCCGGAGGTGTCTCGGCGGGATGGAACAGTTCGGTATCGACGCCCTTGCGCCACAGCCGCAGGTGCTGGAAGCGCCAGGCGCAGAACTCGTCGCGCAGGCGCGGGGTGCTCACCAGCACCGCCCGGCTCGGCCGATGGAAGGTGCGCAGGAAGGCATAGCCCCAGGACAACGGCAGCCACGGACAGCGGTCACGCAGGTATTCGGGAAAGCGCGTATGGATCGCCGAGGTGAAGTCCAGGCCGCGCTTGCCCAGCCAGCGCCGCGCGGCCCAGCCGAGCGGCCCCTCGGTGGCCAGGTGCACGGCATCCGGGGCGAAGGCCTCGATCAGCCCGCCGAGGCGCCAGAGGTTCCAGGCCAGGGGGATTTCCGGATAGCTGGGACAGGGCAGGCAGCGGAAGTCGGCGGGCGACAGCACCCGTACCTGGTGGCCCAGCAGTTCCAGCTCGCGCTGCAGGGCCAGCAGGCTGGTGACGACTCCGTTGACTTGCGGTAACCAGGCGTCGCTGACGATCAATAGCCTCATGCCGCCGGCTCGACCGCCGCGGCCTGCGCCGCCAGCCGCGCCTGCTCCTCGGCCAGGCGGTAGAGCTGGATGCTGCCGTCCCAATGTTCGATCAGCGCCGTGCAGGACTCCACCCAGTCGCCGCAGTTGAGGTAGTCGACGCCCTCGATGCGGCGGATCTCGGCATGGTGGATGTGCCCGCAGACCACCCCGTCGAGCCCGCGCTTGTGGCACTCGTGGGCGATGGCTTCCTCGAAGTCGCTGATGAAGTTCACCGCGGTCTTGACCTTGTGCTTGAGGTACGCCGACAGCGACCAGTAGCCGTAGCCCCAGCGCCGCCGCCAGTGGTTCAGCCAACGGTTGAGGAGCAGGGTGAACTCGTAGGCGGAGTCGCCGAGGAACGCCAGCCAGCGGTGGTAGCGGGTGATCACGTCGAACTGGTCGCCGTGTATCACCAGCAGCTTGCGGCCGTCGGCGGTACTGTGCACCGCCTCGTCGACCAGGCGGATGTTGCCGAGGATCAGGCTCGAATAGCGGCGCAGGAATTCGTCATGGTTGCCGGTGACGTAGATCACCTCGGTGCCGCGCTTGCTCAGGGTGAGCAGGCGGCGGATCACGTTGGTGTGCGCCTGCGGCCAGTAGATGCCGCCGCGCAGCTTCCAGCCGTCGATGATGTCGCCCACCAGGTAGATGCGATCGGCGTGGTAGCGCTTGAGGAACGCCGCCAGGTGTTCGGCCTGGCAATCCCGCGTCCCCAGGTGGACATCCGAGATCCACAGGGTCCGGACCCGCTGCTTGCGGTTCGAGGTGAAGCGTTGCGCGGTGCTCATCGGCGGGTCTCCGACGGTGTTTTTCCGATCTTGGCCGGCGCCGGTGAAACGACTGTGACAGGCCGGCGACCGTTGCGTGACAGGGCCCGGCTGTCTGTCGCCGGCGCCAGCGGGTAGACTGGGCGCCTGCCTCCGGGAGCTTCGCCATGGGTTCGATCCTTTCCCTGCGCCACTACAGCCACGACCAGATCGTCCACAGCCATGACCATGCCCAATTGGTCCTGGGCCTCAGCGGCTGCCTCGACTTCGAGGTCGAGGGGCGCGGCAGCCGCGTGTTGCGGCAGACCTTCGCGGTGGTTCCGGCGCAAGCCCGGCATGCCTGCTCGAGTCCCTCCGGCAGCCGCTGCCTGGTCCTCGACCTGCCCTGCGACGGCAGCCTGCTGCTGGGCCTGGGCGAACACGCCGAAGCCGGCAGGCGGCTGTTCGAGCGACCGCAGGCGCTGTCGCTGACGCCCGCCCAGGGCCAACTGGTGAACTGGCTGGCCAGCGGCCCGATCAACGACCCGGTGATCGCCCACCAGGGCGCCGGCCTGCTCCTCGCCAGCCTGGCCAGCGAGCGCCAGCCGCCGCGCCAGCAGCCCCGCCTGCCACTGGCCAGCCTCGACGCCTACCTCGACCGCCATGCCGCCCATCCGCTACAGGTAGCCGACCTGGCGCGGCTGGCCGGTCTTTCGGTGGCGCGCTTCCACAGCCTGTTCCTCGCCGAGACCGGACAGACGCCCATGGACTACGCGCGCAGCCGACGCCTGCACCAGGCCCACGAACTGTTGCTGGAGAGCAGCCTGGCGGTGGGCGAGATCGCCGCCCGGGTCGGCTACGCCTCGCAGAGCGCCTTCACCGCAGCGCTGGTCCGCGAGTTCGGCGTCACCCCGCGACAACTGCGTCGCGAGTCCCGCGACAAAACCGGCTAGCCGCACGACAGACAAATCCGTCACGACTCCTTACTCTCTGCCCATCGACAGAACAGGAGTCAGCATGGACATCATCGAATGGCAGGATTTCGAACGCGTCGAACTGCGCGTCGGCACCATCCTCAGCGCCGCTCCCAACCCCAAGGCACGCAAACCCGCCTATGTCCTCGAGGTCGACCTCGGACCGCTCGGCCTGCGCACCTCCAGCGCGCAACTGACCGCACACTACCAGGCCGAGCAACTGGTCGGACGCCAGGTCCTCTGCGTCTGCAACTTCGCTCCGAAGCAGATCGCCGGGGTGCGCTCGGAGGTCCTGGTCACCGGGGTCTACGATAGCGAGGACAAGGTGGTCCTGGCCGGCTTCGACAAGCCCCTGCCCAACGGTGCGCGCCTGGCCTGAAGGATCCCCATGAATCGACGTTCCGCCCTCGCCGCCCTGCACGGCGGCGCCCTCCTCTTCGGCCTGACCGGGGTGTTCGGCAAGCTGGCCAGCGCCTCCCCCGGGGTGATCGTGTTCGGTCGTGCGCTGTTCGCGGTGCTCGCCCTCGGCCTCTTCGCCCGCCTCGCGGGCCAGGCCTGGCGCGCCCTGGGACCCGCGCAATGGCTGCGCCTGGCGCTCTGCGGCCTGCTCCTGGCCGGCCACTGGGTGAGTTTCTTCATCGCCGTGAAGACCGCCGGCGTGGCCATCGCCACCCTCGGCTTCGCCAGCTTCCCGGCCTTCACGGTAATCCTCGAAGGGCTGCTCTTCCGCGAGCGCATTCATCTCGCGGAAGGACTGCTGGTGGTCCTGGTCAGCCTTGGCCTGGTGCTGGTCACGCCGAACTTCGACCTCGCCAGCGGCGCCACCCTCGGCCTGCTCTGGGCGATCCTTTCCGGCCTGCTGTTCGCCCTGCTGTCGCTGGCCAACCGTAGCAACAGCGGGCAGGTCGGCCCGGTGCAGGCGGCGCTCTGGCAGAACCTGGTAGTCGCCCTGTGCCTGCTGCCATTCGCGGTCGGCGAATTACCGGCGCTACCCGCTCTCGACTGGCTCTGGCTGGCCCTGCTGGGCGTCTTCTGCACCGGCCTGGCGCACAGCCTGTTCGTGGCCAGCCTGGCGGTGGTCAAGGCCCGCACCGCGGCACTGGTATTCGCCCTGGAGCCGGTCTACGGGATCGCCTTCGCCTGGCTGCTGTTCCATGAGACGCCGGGGCCGCGGATGTTCCTCGGCGGTGCCCTGATCATCCTCGCCATCGTGCTGTCGGCGCGCCTCGGTGCACGGGGCAGGAAAACCGCAGTCGGCGACGAACGAGGCGATCCCGAGCGCGCCTGAATCCGCCCCGGCCGTCACACCGGCAACCATCGAAAGTCCGCAGTGAATAAAAAAACCCGGTCGAACACGCGGGGGGAAGGGGTTCGACCGGGTGCTGCGTCCAATCACCGGAGCGTTGGCAGAGGGACGCAAAGGGAGGTGTCGGTTTCCAGCGCCTGCCGCATCCGCTCACGGGCTCGCGCCAGGCCTTTCTCACGGAATTCCGGGCCCATGTTCATGCCCTCCGCGTGGATGAAGGTGACGTCGTGGATGCCGACGAAGCCCAGCACCTGGCGCAGATAGGGTTCCTGGTGATCGAGACCACCGCCGGCGTAGATCCCGCCGCGGGCGGTGAGAACGAAGGCGCGCTTGCCCTGTAGCAGGCCTTCCGGCCCCTGCTCGGCGTAACGGAAGGTCAGGCCGGCGCGCAGCACATGGTCGAACCAGCTCTTCAGGCTGCTGGGAATGGCGAAGTTGTACATCGGTGCCGCCAGCACCAGCACGTCCGCCATCCGCAACTCCTCGGTCAGGCGATTGGAACGCTCGAGGGCGCGCCTTTCCGCAGCGCTATGGCCATCACAGGGGGTGGTCCAGGCTCCCAGCAATAATTCATCGAGGTGCGGCAGCGGCTCGCGCGCCAGGTCGCGAACCTGGAAGCGATCAGCGGGATGCGCGATTTTCCAGTGGGAGATGAATTCCGCCGTCAGCAGGCGGGAAACCGAGCCCCGTTGGCGGGCACTGCTCTCGATAACCAGGACACGGGACATGACTCGACCTCCACCCACTGCGCTACAACGATGGAGGTGAGGGTAGAGAATGATTAATCGATTAAAAAGTTGAAAAAACCGCTGTTAAATATCGACCAGGTTGATTTATAAACAGGCACCACCTAGTCTTTCGGTGAGAGAACGCTCTATTTCGCGATCTTGCAGGTCAGCTTGATCCGCAACTTGATGATGTCGCGGCCGAATTGCGCGGCGAAGTTGCTGTTCTGCCCGGGCTGGATCACGCCCTTGCGCACTTTCGGGGTCTCCGGGCCGTTGCGGAACACCGCCGTGCACTCTGCCGCCTGGCCTCCCAGGTTGGTGAGAAGGATCGCGCCCATGTCGCGCCCGATGTCCTGGGTGCTGTAGGAGACCTCGGTGCCGTTGAGTTGCGGGTCGACCTCGATCGGATAGGCGAAAGCGGACAGGGGCAGCAGCGATAGTGCGAAACAGCAAAGCCTTTTCATGGCCGGACTCCCGGTAGCGACAGATGGAAAAATGGCAACACCCTGAAAACCACGGCATCCCGTACGTCAAGAGAATGGACAGCTACCCCGTACAGGACGCCGACGACACGATAAGCGAAGTCGCCCCTCCGGCGCACTCGTCATCGCCTGCCGGCCGCGGAAACGCCGGCGAGGCATCCCTGCATTCGAGGAGGCGGAAATGAAAGCGCCACGCGTAACCCTGGACCAATGGCGGACCCTGCAGGCGGTGGTCGACCACGGCGGCTTCGCCCAGGCCGCGGAAGCCCTGCACCGCTCGCAATCGTCGATCAGCTATACCGTGGCGCGCATGCAGGAACAGCTCGGCGTGCCGCTGCTGCGCATCGACGGACGCAAGGCGGTGCTGACCGAGGCCGGCGAAGTATTGCTGCGCCGTTCGCGGCAACTGGTCAAGCAGGCCGGGCAACTGGAGGAACTGGCGCACCACATGGAACAGGGCTGGGAACCCGAGGTGCGCCTGGTGGTGGACGCCGCCTACCCCACCGCGCGGATCGTCCGCTCGCTGTCCGCCTTCATGCCGCAGAGCCGCGGCTGTCGCGTGCTGCTGCGCGAGGAAGTGCTCTCCGGCGTCGAGGAAGCGCTGATCCAGGGCGCCGCCGACCTGGCGATCAGCGGCCTGATCATTCCCGGCCACCTCGGCGCCGACCTCAGCGTGGTCGAGTTCGTCGCCGTGGCCCACCCCGACCATCCGCTGCACCGCCTGCAACGCGAACTGACCCACCAGGACCTGGAAACCCAGATGCAGGTGGTGATCCGCGACAGCGGCCGGCTACAGCCGCGCGACCACGGCTGGCTGGGCGCCGAACAGCGCTGGACGGTGGGCAGCCTGGCTACCGCGGCGACCTTCGTCGGCAACGGCCTGGGCTTCGCCTGGCTGCCGCGACACATCATCGAGCGCGAACTGCAGAGTGGCCAGCTCAAGCCGCTGCCGCTGAGCCAGGGCGGCGTGCGGCAGAGCCGCTTCTACCTCTACACCAACAAGGAAAAGCCGCTCGGCCCGGCCAGCCAGATCCTCATGGAAATGCTCAAGTCGTTCGCCAACGTACCGCTCAACGCGCCCTTCGCGGCGCCCGAACCGGCCGCCGAGTGAACGCAGATGCCTGACTTCCAGCACCGCGACTGCACCCTCGTCTACGACGACCACCCCGGTCCCACCGAGCGCGCGCCGGTCCTGCTGCTGCACGGTCTCGGTTCGAGCGCCCGCGACTGGGAATACCAGTTGCCGGCCCTGCTGGGCCACTACCGCCTGCTGGTCCCGGACCTGCGCGGCCACGGCCGCTCCGGCAAGCCGCGCGGCGGCTACAGCATGGCCGGCTTCGCCGAGGACTGCGCGGCGCTGCTCGACCGGCTCGGCTGCGGTCCGGTACACCTGGTCGGCATCAGCATGGGCGGGATGATCGGCTTCCAGTTGGCCTGCGACCGACCCGACCTGCTGCGCAGCCTGACCATCGTCAACAGCACTCCGGAAGTCATCCCGCGCAAGCCTCGCGAACATCTGGAGGTGGCCAAGCGCAAGCTCCTCTCGCGCCTGCTCAGCCTGCGGATCATCGGCCGCGCCCTCGGCCGGCTGTTGTTTCCCAAGGCGGAACAGGCCGGGCTGCGAGAGAAGATCGAGGCGCGCTGGGCGGAGAACGACAAGCGCGCCTACCTGGCCAGCCTCGACGCGATCATCGGCTGGGGCGTGCAGGAACGATTGGCCGAGATCGCCTGTCCGACCCTGGTGATCAGCGCGGATCGCGACTACACGCCGGTATCGCTGAAGCAGGCCTATTGCGAGCGGATCGCCGACGCCCGCCTGGTGGTGGTGGAGGACTCCCGCCACGCCACGCCGATGGACCAACCCGAGATTTTCAACACCACCCTGCTCGGCTTCCTCGCCGATATCGATAAAACCAAGGAACAACCATGCTCAAACGTCTCCTGATCGCCGCCTGCACCCTGCTCTTCGCCGGTTCCCTGCTGGCCGCCACGCCTGCCGCCAAGCCGCACGTCCTGATCGCCACCAGCCTCGGCGAGATCGAGGTAGAACTCGATCCGGCCAAGGCGCCGATCAGCGTGAAGAACTTCCTCGAGTACGTCGACAGCGGCTACTACGACGGCACCCTGTTCCACCGCGTGATCCCGGGCTTCATGGTGCAGACCGGCGGCTTCAGCGCCGGCATGCAGGAGAAGAAGCCCCGTGCACCGATCAAGAACGAGGCCGACAACGGCCTGCTCAACGAGCGCGGCACCCTCGCCATGGCCCGTACCGGAGTGGTCGATTCGGCCACCAGCCAGTTCTTCATCAACCTGACCGACAACGACTTCCTCAACCATGGTGCCCGCGACTTCGGCTATGCCGTGTTCGGCAAGGTGGTGCGTGGCATGGGCGTGGTCGACCAGATCGCCAAGGTTCCCACCACCCGCCGCAACGGCTTCGCCGACGTGCCGAGCGACGACGTGGTGATCCTGTCCGCCAAACGCCTCTGAGTCCAGCCGCAGGGGCTTGATCCGGCGGGCCCAGGACGGGCCCGCTCCAGAAGAGAGCCATCATGCTTTATCGTCGTTTCGAACGTCTGATCGACCCGTTCCGCAGTGCTTCCGAACGCATGCCGCCCAGCGAAGTGCTGCGTTTCTATGTCTACTTCCTGCGCCAGGTCTGGCCGGTGTTCCTGGCCCTGCTGGTGGTCGGCCTGATCGTCGCGCTGATCGAGGTGGCGCTGTTCAGCTACCTCGGCCGCATCGTCGATCTCGCCCAGAGCACGCCCAGCGCGGAGTTCTTCCGCGTGCACGCCAACGAACTGATCTGGATGGCGGTGGTGGCGCTGGTCCTGCGCCCGCTGTTCAACGCCCTGCACGACATGCTGGTGCACCAGAGCATCAACCCGAGCATGACCAACCTGATCCGCTGGCAGAACCACCGCTACGTGCTCAAGCAGAGCCTCGGCTTCTTCCAGAACGATTTCGCCGGGCGCATCGCCCAGCGCATCATGCAGACCGGCAACTCGTTGCGCGATTCGGCGGTGCAGGTGGTGGACGCCCTCTGGCACGTGCTGATCTATACCGTCAGCGCCCTGGTGCTGTTCGCCGAGGCCGACTGGCGCCTGATGATCCCTCTGGTGCTGTGGGTGTTCGCCTACGTCGGCGCCCTCGCCTACTTCGTTCCCCAGGTCAAGCGCCGCTCGGTGGAGGCCTCGGATTCGCGCTCGAAGCTGATGGGGCGGATCGTCGACGGCTACACCAACATCACCACGCTGAAGCTGTTCGCCCACACCCGCCAGGAAGAGGACTACGCCCGCGAAGCGATCGGCGACCAGACCCTCAAGTCGCAACGCGCCGGGCGCGTAGTGACCTCCATGGACGTGACCATCACGGTGATGAACGGCGTGCTGATCACCGGCACCACCGGCCTGGCCCTGTGGCTGTGGAGCCAGGAGCTGATCTCGGTGGGCGCCATCGCCCTGGCCACCGGGCTGGTGATCCGCATCAACAACATGTCCGGCTGGATCATGTGGGTGGTCGGCGGCATCTTCGAGAACATCGGCCAGGTCCAGGATGGCATGCAGACCATCGCCCTGCCGCGCAAGGTGGTCGACCGCGAGGACGCCCAGCCGCTGCGGGTAGAGCGCGGCGAGGTGGAGTTCGAGCACATCGCCTTCCACTACGGCAAGGGCAGCGGCGTGATCCAGGGTCTCGACCTGAAGGTCCGGCCCGGCGAGAAGATCGGCCTGGTCGGACCTTCCGGCGCCGGCAAGTCGACCCTGGTCAACCTGCTGCTGCGCCTGTACGACCTGGAGAGCGGACGCATCCTGGTCGATGGCCAGGACATCGCCGGGGTGACCCAGGAAAGCCTGCGCGCGCAGATCGGCATGGTCACCCAGGACACCTCGCTGTTGCACCGCTCGATCCGCGACAACCTGCTCTACGGCCGCCCCGGCGCCAGCGACGCGGAACTCATGGAAGCGGTGCGCAAGGCTCGCGCCGACGAGTTCATCCCGCTGCTCAGCGACGCCGAGGGCCGCCGCGGCTTCGACGCCCATGTCGGCGAACGCGGAGTGAAGCTCTCCGGCGGCCAGCGCCAGCGCATCGCCATCGCCCGGGTGCTGCTCAAGGACGCGCCGATCCTGATCCTCGACGAAGCGACCTCGGCGCTGGACTCGGAAGTCGAATCGGCGATCCAAGAAAGCCTGGAGACCCTGATGCAGGGCAAGACGGTGATCGCCATCGCCCACCGCCTGTCGACCATTGCGCGCATGGACCGCCTGGTGGTGCTGGACAAGGGCCACATCGCCGAAAGCGGCACGCATGCCGAGTTGCTCGCCCATGGCGGCCTCTATGCGCGCCTCTGGCAACACCAGACCGGCGGCTTCGTCGGCGTCGACTGAAGCCTCGGCACCGGGCGGCGGCTCGCGCCGCCCGGCCTGGGTGACCTTGTCAAAGGCTCTGCAACGGGCCTTTTCGCGGCAATCATCACCGCCGTCGATCTCGACTAGCACGCGCTTCGATTTTTTCCGCCAGCGAAACGGTGTTCTTATCGAACCCGTGCCCCGGCTCGATCCCGACGCCTGCCGCATCGTCCCCGTCCACCTGGCGTCGGCCACGGACGACCAAGGATGCCAGTGCTCGGTACCGGGGATTTCGCCCCATCGCTACGGAGAATCACAGAATGAAACTTGCCTCTGTCGTGTCCGCCGTCATCACCAGCCTCGCCCCCATGGCCTTCGCCCAGGACGTGGACAAGGACCCGGGCCGCGGCCTGCCGGTCGAGGAATACCACTACGGCATGCAACTGGACGTGAAGAATGTCCTGCACCGTACCGACAATTCGACCAGGACCGGCGTAGTGCCGGTGACCGTGGTCTACGAGGACCATAGCGGCGAGCTGCACAAGATCCGCTTCCTCGAATGGGGCGGCAGCACCAGCAACGGCTGAGCGGACGCCACGCCCTATCGTTCCGGCCCCCTTCAGGCCTGGCGGTAGGGCAACAGGCCGTGGGCCTCCTCGGCGTAGGCGCGCACACCCGCCCGCTCCTGTTCGAGGAACTGCGCCACGGCATCGCGCAGACCGGGATGTGCCAGGTAGTGCCAGGAGCGCGTCAGCACCGGCTCGAAACCGCGGATCAGCTTGTGTTCGCCCTGGGCGCCGGCGTCGAAGCGCGCCAGGCCGGCGCCGATGGCGAATTCCAGGCCCTGGTAGAAGCAGGTCTCGAAGTGCAGCCGGTCGAACTCGGCCAGGCATCCCCAGTAGCGCCCGTACAGGGTATCTCCAGCGACCAGGCTGAACGCCATCGCCACCGGCTTGCCACGCTGGTGGGCGAAGACCACGCGGATCGCCTCCGGCATGCGCTCGGCCAGCAGGCCGAAGAACTCGCGGCTCAGGTAGGGATCGCGGTCGCGCACCAGGTAGGTGTTGGCGTAGCAGAGATAGACGAAATCCCACTCCAGTTCGGACAACTGGCCGCCTTCCCGCCATTCGAACTCGATGCCCTGTCCGCCGACCTGTTCGCGCTCCTTGCGCAGTTGCTTGCGCTTGCGCGAACTGAGGGCCTCGAGGAAGTCCTGGAAGTCCCGATAGCCGCGGTTGTGCCAGTGGTACTGGCAACCCAGGCGTTCGAGCCAACCGTCACGCGCGGCAAGCAAGGTGTCCGCCCGGGCGTCGGTGAAATTCACATGGATGCTCGACAGACCGCTCGCCTCGGCCTCCTCGCCAAGGGACGCGAGCAGCCCCTGCAACCCTTCGTCCTCGCCCAGCAGGCGCGCACCGGCGACCGGGGTGAAGGGCACCCCTACCAGCAGCTTCGGGTAGTAGCGGATACCGGCCCGCTGGCAGGCGTCGGCCCAGCTCCAGTCGAACACGTATTCGCCGTACGAGTGCGCCTTCACATAGGCCGGCAGCGCCGCGCACAGCCGCCCTTGCGGATCGCGCAGCACGCGATGAGCCGGGCGCCAGCCGGTAGCGGGCGTCACGCTGTGGCTGTCTTCCAGCGCGGACAGGAAAGCATGACGCAGGAATGGCTGGGCGGGAGGCAGCAAGGCGTCCCACTCGGCGGCGTCGATATCGGCAAGGGTGGCAAGCGTCTGGATCGGCATGCGCGCCAGTCTGGCGCGAGACGCAAGGCAAGTGAAGCCGGTCGATGGAAAAAAAGCGCCCGGCGGACCCGCGATGAAACCGCCCTTCACCAAGCGAAGGCTTCGATCCATCCTACGTAGAGCGCATAACGCCAACGGCGTTATCCGCCGATACCCCGCCGCAACGGCGGAGCGAAAGCTGGGAACCCTCCGCGTAGGGCGAATAACGCCGGAGGCGTTATCCGCCGATACCCGCCGCGACGGCATTCCCGATCGGGCCCTAGATCATGCCCAGCAGCAACAGGACCAACAGCACCACCAGCAATGCGCCGATGATCCCCGAGGGCCCGTAGCCCCAGTTGCGCGAATGAGGAAAGACCGGCAGACCGCCGATCAGCAGCAGGATCAGGATGATCAGAAGAATCGTACCGAGACTCATGGGCGTCGCTCCTGTTCGGCTCATGGGGCAAAGGGCGGGAGATTCCGCCCTTGTAGTTCTCGACCCCCGCCGAGCAACGAAGATTCAATAAATCCGCGACCTCCAGCCTCAGTGGATGACCTTGGGCGCCGGCCCCTTGAGCAGACGCATGAACATCAGCGCCACCGCCTGGGCGTCGCCGAGGGCGGTGTGGCGACCGCTGACCGGCACATCCAGGGCCCGCGCCAGGGTGTCGAAGCGCAGGTCGATGTGTGCGTCGGGAAAATGCCGGCTGACCTTCCGGTGGTACAGCGACGAAATCTCGATGGAGGGGTTGTGCAACTGTCGGTCGAGGAGCTGGCGCAGGTGCCGGTTCAGCACGGCGACATCGAACGACAGATAGTAGCCCAGCAGCGGTCGGTCGCCGATGAACGCCAGCACCTGGCGCAGGGCCTGCTCCAGCTGCAACTGTCCCTCCAGGTCGGCGCGGCGCAGCTTGTGGATGCGGATCGACTCCGCATCCAGGCTCGGCGGCGGCTCGACGTAGAGTTCCAGGCGCTCGCCCATGACCAGTTTGCCGCGCCGCACCAGCACCGCGCCGATGCTGAGGATGTCGGCACGACGCGGGTCGAGGCTGGTGGTCTCGAGATCGAGGGAGATCACTTCCTCCGCCTCGACCGCCTCGTGCATCCACCAATACAGCCGGCGGCGCCAGCCCGGCCAGCGGCTGTCGGGCAACTTGACCATGGTGTTCATCGGGTCTCCAGGTGGAATTGACGGGCCACGCTCTGCTTGAACTTCTTCACCACATGCAGGCCGTAGCGCAGCATGTCGCGATCGTGGCGGCTCATGCCGCTGACGTCCAGGCCCTGCTGGCGACCGTCGCGTTGGCCGGCCAACTGGCGGGTCAGGCGCAGTTGCAGGAACAGCTCGAAAGACTCGCTCAGGTCGTCCGCCAGGCGTGCTTCGAGGACCTTGTGTCGCTTCAGCGCCTCGATCCGTGCCAGGGTCCCGCGGGTCTCCAGGCCTTCGCGCAGGGCCAGGGTGCGGATGCCGTGGACGATGGGGAAGATCCCGCCGCGCTTGAGATCGAGGCGGGCGTCCTGGGTTTTCAGCTGGCCGAGGAAGGTCAGCGGCGTATCGAATTGCAGGGCCGCCGCCGCGATATCCGCCAGCCAGCGCTCGCCGCCGTCGGCGAAACCGCGCAGTTGCCGACGCAACGGCTCGAACAGCTGCAGGTTGCCGGCCACCGGCCAGGCATCGGCCAGGATCGACAGGCGCAACAGCTGCTCCGGCTTGCCCTCCAGCAGCGTCCCGCGCAGCTCCGCCTGCCAGGCCGCCAGCGGCTTGCACCATTCCGGCCGACTGGCCATTACCCCTCCGGGACAGGGCGGATAACCGAACTCCAGCAAGGCCGCGCTGAAGCGCTGCATCATCGCCAGGGCCTGTTCCTGCGGCAGATCGTCGGCCAGGACCAGGGCATTGTCCTGGTCGGTCTTCAGCAACTGCTCGCCGCGTCCTTCGCTGCCCATCACCAGCAAGCAGCAGCGCCCGCGCAGGGTTGGCGGCAGCAACAATTCGAAAAGCCGTTCGAGCAATTGCTCGTTGAGCGCGCTGACCAGCTGCATGATGAAGCGCAGGCGGATACCGTTGCCGGCCAGGGTAGCGATCAGGGTGTCCAGGGTTTCCGCGCAGCGGCGCAGGTCGCCGAGGTCGTCGGCGCGGGCGATGCGCAGCGCCAGGACGTGGGAATGGGTGGAGAACAGGCTGAGCACCTGGGTCAGGTGCAACAGGCCGATCACCTGACCGTCCTCCGTGACCGCGACCCGCTCGATACGCTGGCGCGTCATGAGGATCATCGCGTCGAACAGGAAATCGCCCAGTTCGACGCTGGCCAGCGGACCATGGGCCAACGGCCCGATAGCCTCCAGCTCGCTGCGCCCGTCGCGGAAGTGCGCGCTCATGAGGTCGGTGCGGGTGACGATGCCGAGCTCGGGCCCGTCCCTCTCCAGCCGCACCAGCAGGGCATCGGCGCCGTGGCTCAATTGCAGGCGCGCGGCGTCGCCGAGGGACAGCGAGGCCTCCACCTCCAGCGCCGGCAGCAAGTGCTCGCGGGCGATGCGGGTAAGGATGAACTCGGCAAGGTTCTGCCCGTCGCGCTGGGCCAACTGGCGCTTGGCCGCCAGGTCGGCCTGGAAGAACCGGGCGAAACCCGGGTTCTCCCCGCACAACTGGTGGAAGCAACTGGCCGGCAGTTCGTAGACGATGCTTTCCTCGATCGCCAGGTAGCGATGCTTGCTGCTGCCGGAAAACAGCCCGCGGACGTCGAACAGGTCGTCCGCGGCGTACTGGGCGAACACTCGCCCGTCGTCGCCGCGCTCCTCGACCACGCCCTTGAGCAGGACGAACAGCCCGGGGACCGCCGAACCGGCCTCCAGCAAGGTTTCCCCCGGCGCGTAGTAGCCTACGCTGAGGGCCTGCTTGAGGGTCTCGCGCTGATGGGGACGCAACTGGTCGAAGGGCGGCGAGGCGAAGTTGAAACTGTCAGGCATGGCTCATCTCGCTGTAACCGGGACGCTGAAACGAAAGGCGGCGGACCGGAAATCCGGCCGCCGCCTCGGGCTACGTCTTCACGTAGCGCTTAGTGGGCCACCGCGCCAGAGGCGCCCAGGCCGGTCTGGGAACGGATGAACTGCGGGAAGAAGCGCGCCCGCTCCTCGTCGGCCGCCGCCGACTTGTCGGTGATGGAGAAGAACCAGATACCGACGAAGGCGACGATCATCGAGAACAGCGCCGGGTACTCGTACGGGTAGATGGCTTTCTCGTGGCCGAGGATCTGCACCCAGATGGTCGGGCCGAGGACCATCAGGCCCACCGCGGTGATCAGGCCCATCCAGCCGCCGATCATGGCGCCGCGGGTGGTCAGCTTCTTCCAGTACATGGAGAGCAGCAGCACCGGGAAGTTGCAGCTGGCGGCGATGGAGAAGGCCAGGCCGACCATGAAGGCGATGTTCTGCTTCTCGAAGAGGATGCCGAGCACGATGGCGACCACGCCCAGGGCCACGGTGGTCATCTTCGAGACCCGCAGCTCGTCCTTCTCGTTGGCCTTGCCGCCCTTGAATACGCTGGCGTACAGGTCATGGGAGACGGCCGAGGCCCCGGCCAGGGTCAGCCCGGCGACCACCGCGAGGATGGTGGCGAAGGCCACCGCCGAGATGAAGCCGAGGAACAGGCTGCCGCCCACCGCGTCGGCCAGGTGCACCGCCGCCATGTTGTTGCCGCCGATCAGGGCGCCGGTGGCGTCCTTGAAGTCCGGGTTGGTGCTGACCAGCAGGATCGCGCCGAAACCGATGATGAAGGTCAGGATGTAGAAGTAGCCGATGAAACCGGTGGCGTAGAACACGCTCTTGCGCGCTTCCTTGGCGTCGCTGACGGTGAAGAAGCGCATCAGGATGTGCGGCAGCCCGGCGGTGCCGAACATCAGCGCGAAGCCCAGGGAGAATGCCGAGATCGGATCCTTGACCAGGCCGCCCGGACTCATGATCGCCTCGCCCTTCGGATGCACCTTGATGGCTTCGGAGAACAGCGTGCTGACGTCGAAGTTGACGTGCTTGAGCACCATGATCGCCATGAACGAGGCGCCGGAGAGCAACAGCACGGCCTTGATGATCTGCACCCAGGTGGTCGCCAGCATGCCGCCGAACAGCACGTAGAGCACCATCAGGATGCCCACCAGGACCACCGCGACATGGTAGTTGAGGCCGAACAGCAGCTCGATCAGCTTGCCGGCGCCGACCATCTGCGCGATCAGGTAGAACGCCACCACCACCAGCGAGCCGCAGGCCGACAGGGTGCGGATCTGCTTCTGCTTGAGGCGGTAGGAGGCGACGTCGGCGAAGGTGTACTTGCCCAGGTTGCGCAGGCGCTCGGCGATGAGGAAGAGGATGATCGGCCAGCCGACCAGGAAGCCGATCGAGTAGATCAGGCCATCGTAGCCGGAAGTGAAGACCAGCGCCGAAATACCCAGGAAGGATGCCGCCGACATGTAGTCGCCGGCGATCGCCAGGCCATTCTGGAAGCCGGTGATGCGGCCGCCTGCGGCATAGTAGTCGGCCGCCGAGCGGTTGCGCTTGGATGCCCAGTAGGTGATGCAGAGGGTCGCGCCGACGAAGGCGACGAACATGACGATGGCCGAGACGTTCAGCGGCTGGCGCTGCACGTCGCCGGTCAGCGCGTCGGCCCAGAGGGCCGGAGCGAAGGCCGCAAGGCCGAGCGCGGCAAGGAGACGAGCGATCATTGCTGCGCCTCCTTGAGGATTTCCTGGTTCAGGCTGTCGAACTCGCCGTTGGCGCGACGCACGTACAGGCCGGTCAGGATGAACGCGGCAAGGATCAGTCCGACACCCATCGGGATGCCCCAGGTCACGGACGAATCGGGACTGATACGCGCGCCCAGCAGCTGCGGCTGGAAAGCGATCAGCAGGATGAATATCACGTAGAGGCCAAGCATGATCGAAGAAAGTATCCAGGCGAAACGCTCTCGCTTGGCCACCAACTCCTTGAAGCGCGGATTGGTATCAATCCGCTGGTAGATGCTGTCGTTCATTGTTTTTATCCTCACAGCGGGGTGACGCGGAATGTCGTCGATATCCACTGTAGGACGCTGGTGCAAGCGCTCCAGACGACTTTAGTCGTAGCGTTTCGCCAGCCGCTCTAGACCGGTATTCCCGGGCCTTCCGGCAGATTCCGGAGCCAGCCTTCGGCAAGGAAAAACGCCGTGCCCGGTTGCCCGGGCACGGCGTCCCCCGATCGAACCAGCCGTGCTACTGCACCCAGTCCTTGACCCGTCCCGGGTTGGCCGCCACCCACTGCTTCGCCGCATCCTCGGGTTTGGCGCCCTCCTGGATCGCCAGCATCACCTGGCCGACCTCGTTGCCATCCCTCCAGCCGAACTTCTTCAGGAACTCCCAGACCGGCTTGGCCTTGGCCTCCAGCGCCGGGTTGGCGACGGTGTCGACATGCTCGGTATCGCCATAGACCTTCTTCGGATCGTCGAGGAACTTCAGCTTCCACTTGGCGAACATCCAGTGCGGAATCCAGCCGGTCACCACCACCGGCTTCTTCTCGTTCTCGGCACGGGTCAGCTCGGCGATCATGCCGCTGCCGGAACTGGCCACCAGCTTGTAGTCGAGGCCATATTGCTTGATCGCCTCGTCGGTCTTGATCATCACCCCGGCGCCGGCATCGATACCCACCACGCGGCCGCCGAAAGCGTCCTTCTGCGCCTGGAGGTCGGCGATGCTGTTGGCGCTCACGTATTCGGGGACGATCAGGCCGATGCGTGCGTCCGGGTAGTTGATGGCAAGGTTGACCACCTTATCCTTCATCTTCTCGTAGTAGGCGCCGTGGGTGCCCGGCAGCCAGGCCGAGAGCATGGCATCGAGCTTGCCGCGCGCCACGCCCTGCCACATGATCCCCGCCGCCACCGGCATCAGCTTCACCTCGTAGCCGAGCTTCTCGCGGATCACCTCGGCGGCCACATGGGTGGTCGCCACGCTGTCCGACCAGCCGTCCACGTAACCGATGGTGATCACCGGCTTGTCCGCCGCGGCCGCCATCCCCACAGCCGCCGACATTGCCAGGCCCGCACTCCAGCACAACAGTCGTCGCATCATTCGCATCAGACGTACCCCTTGTTCTATGCCGACGGGGACGCTCCCCGGCGGTCGCGGCACTCTGCGGTGCCGCCGTCCATCATCGGCGCGCCCGGACGGCGGACTGCTCTGAGAACGACACCTATCGCACCCGATAACGACATGCCTCGAACTGCGCTGCGGCACGCTGCGGCACGCTGCGGATGTGCTCCGAGACAGTGCGATCGAAGCGCTCTATGCACTCGATTGGACAGGCCGATTTCCGCTTGGCCGAGCGCCTGGATAGGCTTTCGCCAAAGAGGAATGATTCTCGATCAAAGGAGAGCAGCCATGCTCAAGACCCTGACCTTCACCGTCATGCACTTCATCATCGCCTTCAGCGTGGCCTATGCGCTGACCGGCAGCATAGCGGTCGGCGGGCTGGTGGCGGCGGTCGAGCCGCTGTGCAACTCGGTCGGTTTCTACTTCCACGAGAAGATCTGGAAACGCTTCGAGAAAGACGGCGCGCCGCGCCCGGCTAGCGCCCATGGCTGGCTGCACCGCCACGCCTGAAGGGATATTCGCGAGGCACGGCAAGAGGCGGGAAAGACCGATTGGAACGCTGGCTGCAATAACCCACTGCACTACTGAGGCTTGCAGTTGTCATAGCGGCAGTATATTCACTCAGTACTTTTCCCTCGAAGGGATTCCCCCGATGCCCCACTTCCTCCGTTTCGCTGCCCTGCTCGGCGGCCTCGCCCTCGGTTGTGCCAATCTGGCGCAGGCCCGGGACGTGGACGCCGCGAGCTACGGCTATCCACTGACCAACCCGTTCGAGGCGACCATCGCCACCACGCCGCCGGAACTGCGTCCCGAGCTTCCGCACAGCGAGGACATCGACCAGAAGGACTACAGCCTGAAATTGCGCCCGGAGCGCGAGTTCGCCCTGCCGGACAACTTCTGGCCGGTGAAGAAGCTGCGCTACCGCCTGGCCCGCCAGGATCATGCGGCGCCGCTGATCTTCATCATTGCCGGGACTGGCGCCCACTACGCCAGCAGCTTCCCGGAATACCTGAAGAAGCTCTTCTACCAGGCCGGCTACCACGTGGTGCAGTTGTCCTCGCCGACCAGCTGGGACTTCATGGCCAGCGCCTCGCGCTTCGCCACACCGGGCTTTTCCAGCGACGACGCCGATGACCTGTACCGGGTGATGCAGGCGGTGCGCGCGCAGCAGCGCGACCTGCCGGTGACCGACTATTACCTCACCGGCTATAGCCTGGGGGCGCTGAACGCCGCGTTCGTCAGCCACCTCGACGAAAGCCGCCGGAGCTTCAACTTCAAGAAAGTGCTGCTGCTCAACCCACCGGTGAACCTCTACACCTCGGTGAGCAACCTCGACAAACTGGTGGAAACCCAGGTCAAGGGCATCACTGACTCGCGCACCTTCTACGAGGTGGTGCTGAGCAAGCTGACCCGCTACTTCCGGCAGAAAGGCTACGTCGACATCAACGACGCCATGCTCTACGACTTCCAGCAGTCGAAGCAACGCCTGAGCAACGAAGAAATGGCCATGCTGATCGGCACCTCGTTCCGCTTCTCCGCCGCCGACATCGCCTTCACCTCGGACCTGGTCAACCGTCGCGGCCTGATCACCCCGCCGAACTACCCGATCAACGAAGGCACCAGCCTGGAACCCTTCTTCAAGCGCGCGCTACAGTGCGACTTCGAGTGCTACATGACCGAGCAACTGATCCCGATGTGGCGAGCCCGTTACGACGGCGGCAGCCTGACCCAACTGGTCAACCAGGTCAGCCTCTACAAGCTGCAGGACTATCTGCACGACAGCCCGAAGATCGCCGTGATGCACAACGCCGACGACGTCATCCTCGGCCCGGGCGACCTCGGCTTCCTCCGCCGGACCTTCGGCGAACGCCTGACCGTCTATCCCTATGGCGGTCACTGCGGCAACCTCAACTACAAGGTCAACGCGCAGGACATGCTGGACTTCTTCGCCACGCCCGCTGCCGGACAGACCCAGGTCGCCAGCGCGGCCCTCACCCAGCAGGCAGGAAACTGATCGATGAGCCGAACCGCACACTGGATGTTCGCCCTTCTGCTGAGCGCTGCCGCCAGCGCCCAGGCCGACGAGGCCGCCGCGCCGGCCGAACTGCCGCCACGCCAGCTCGACGGCGACGGTTTCAGCCGTCCACTGGACCAACTCAAGTTCAATCCCGGCCTGGATCAACGCGAATTCGAGCGCGCCACCCTCGACGCACTGAACATGTACGATCCCTGGGAATCCTGGAACCGCCGGGTCTACCACTTCAACTATCGCTTCGACGAGTGGGTGTTCCTGCCCGTGGTACGAGGCTACGAATACGTCACCCCGCACTTCGTCCGCAGCGGCGTGAGCAATTTCTTCGACAACCTCGGCGACGTGCCCAATCTGCTGAACAACCTCGCCCAATTGAAGGGCAAGGCGGCGATGGAAACCACCGCGCGGCTGCTGTTCAACACCACCTTCGGTGTGCTCGGCCTGTGGGACCCTGCGACCAGGATGGGCCTGCACAAGCGCAGCGAGGATTTCGGCCAGACCCTCGGCTTCTACGGCGTGGGCAGCGGCCCCTACCTGGTGCTGCCGATCCTCGGCCCGTCCAACCTGCGCGACACCGGCGGACTGGTGGTGGACTACGTCGGCGAATACCAGGTGAACTACCTCAACGTTCCCCAGGCCAGCGGCGACCACCCGGAGATCACCGCCCTGCGCGTGGTGGACAGGCGCTACAACACCAGCTTCCGCTACGGCCAGATGAACTCGCCGTTCGAGTACGAGAAACTGCGCTACATCTATACCGAGGCGCGCAAGCTGCAGATCGCCGAGTGAGACGAAGAACCGCCGCCCTGGTGTGGCGGTTTCTTTTTCTCAAAACAATCCAATAACTCGATAGGAATCAAACAAAACTCGCATCCATATATCGAGCACAGAGGACTATCATCGAGCCATACACGAACCAGGAGGTTCCCATGACCCGCTACCGTGATGTCCTCGAACTGCATACCGGCCACCCCGCCTCCGATGGCGCCGGCGTCCGCCTGACCCGCGTGATCGGCGGCCCTTCCCCGGAACGCTTCGACCCGTTCCTGATGCTCGACCAGTTCGATACCCAGAACCCGGATGACTATGTCGCCGGTTTCCCTTCGCACCCGCACCGCGGCTTCGAGACCGTGACCTACATGCTCGAAGGGCGTATGCGCCACGAAGACCACCTCGGCAATCGCGGCCTGCTCAAGCCCGGCGGCGTACAGTGGATGACCGCCGCCCACGGCATCATCCACAGCGAGATGCCGGAACAGGTGGAAGGCGCGATGCGTGGCTTCCAGCTGTGGGTCAACCTGCCGGCGAAGAACAAGCTGGCCCCGGCCGGCTATCGCGATATCGAGCCGGAAGACGTGCCGCGCCTGGAAACCGCCGGAGGCGTGAAGGTCACGGTGATCGCCGGTCGCTTCGACGACGGCCAGGCGCAGCAGATCGGCGCCGTGGAAAGGCCGGACACCGAGCCGCACTACTACGACCTGCAACTGCCTGCCGGCGGCCGCATCGCCCCGCGCCTGCCGGACGGCCATCGCGTGCTGCTGTACGTCTACGAAGGCAGCCTGACGGTGGAAGGCGAACGCCCGGTGGAAATCGCCACCAATCGCCTGGCTCGGCTGTCCGAAGAAGGGGAACTGAGCCTGCGCAGCGAAGCCGGCGCCCGGGTACTGGTGCTCGCCGGCAAGCCGTTGCGCGAGCCGATCGTCCAGTACGGTCCGTTCGTGATGAACAGCCGCGAGGAAATCGAGCAGGCGCTACGCGACTATCGCGACGGTGTCCTGGCCGTCTGAGCCGTGCGCGAGCCGCCCTTCGGGGCGGTTTTTTCCTTCCGCCTGTCCCGTCCTGAATAAGGTTTACCGCTCGATCCGCAGGAAGCGCTCCAGTTCCGCCCGCTTGCCCATCGCATCGTGGTAGCCCAGTTCGATCAGTTCGCTGCAATAGCCGCGCTCGAACAACAGGTAGCTCAATACCCCCGCCCCGCTGGCGCGGGTCGCTCCGGGACCGCGCAGGAAAAGCCGCAGCACCCGCGACAGCTCCCGGTAGTGCCGCGCGGCGATCTCGTCCAGCGGCCGGCTCGGCGACACCAGCAATACCTCCACCGGCTCCAGCCCACCCGCCTGGCGGCGCACCTCCGGCGCCACCAACTGGCCGATCTGGTTCATCCGCTGCAACTGCTCGATGTCGCCTTCCAGGCTGTCGATGAAGGTGCTGTTCAACAGGTGGGCGCCGATCTGCGCCAGGCTCGGCGGTCGGTCGGACGGCGGCAGGCCGGTCATGGCACTGTCGCCACCGGTGGCCGGGTTGCCGCTGACGCCGATCACCAGCACCCGCGTGGCGCCCAGGTGCAACGCCGGACTGATGGGCGCCTGGGAACGCACCGCGCCGTCGCCGAAGTATTCGCGGTTGATCCGCACCGGCGGGAACAGCAGCGGGATCGCCGCGCTGGCCAGCAGGTGCCGAAGCTCCAGGCGGGTGGGAATGCCCAGGCGCCGATGGCGTACCCAGGGATCGATGGTCGCGCGCCCCTGGTAGAAGGTCACCGCCTGCCCCGACTCGTAGCCGAACGCGGTCACCGCCACCGCGCGCAACTGGCGCTGGCGCACCGCCGCATGAATCCCGGAAAAATCCAGCTCACGTGCCAGCAGCTCATGCAACGGCCGGTTGTCCAGCAACGCCACCGGCACCCGCCGTCCCAGGCCGAGCAGGCTATGGCCGAGGAAGCGCGAGGCCTGGCGGGTCACGCCCGGCCAGTCGCTGCGATAGACATGTTCGGTGCGGAATCCCTGCCAGACCGCGGTCAGGCGCTGGATCGCCTGGCGGAATTGCAGGGCGCCGCAAGCCAGGCCAACGGCGTTGATGGCGCCGGCGGAGGTACCGACGATGACCGGGAAAGGATTGCCGGCACTGTCCGGCAGCAGGTCGGCGATGGCGGCCAGGACCCCGACCTGGTAGGCCGCGCGGGCGCCGCCCCCGGAAAGGATCAGGCCGGTGAGCGGCGGACGTGGGGCAAGGGGATCGGACACAGCGGGGCTTCCGTCATGAACTGCGGCGAGTATAGCCAGACCCCGCGCGCGTCCGGAATGCCCGTCCTCAGCGCTTGCGCCGTTTCGGATAGAGCTTGGCTTCGCCTGGCGGGCGGGTCTTGAAACGCCGGTGCGCCCACAGGTACTGCTCGGGCTGCTGGCGCACGCAGCGCTCGACCCACTGGTTGATCCGCAGGCAATCGGCTTCCTCGCTCTCGCCGGGGAAGTCCTCCAGCGGCGGGTGGATGGTCAGGCGATAACCGCTGCCATCGGCCAGGCGGCTCTGGGTGAACGGCAACACCCGCGCCCGGCCCAGGCGGGCGAACTTGGTGGTGGCGGTGACGGTGGCCGCCGGGATGCCGAACAGCGGCACGAACAGGCTCTGCTTGGCGCCGTAGTCCTGGTCCGGTGCGTACCAGATGGTGCGGCCGCCACGCAGCACCTTGAGCATCGAGCGCACGTCCTCGCGCTCGATGGCGGTGGCATCGAGGTTGTGCCGCTCGCGGCCACGGCGCTGGACGTAGTCGAACACCGGGTTGTCGTGCTCACGGTACATGCCGTCGATGGTGTGCACCTGGCCGAGCAGCGCCGCGCCGATCTCCAGGGTGGTGAAATGCAGGGCCATGAGGATCACCCCCTCGCCCTGCGCCTGGGCCTCGCGCAGATGCTCCAGGCCTTCTATATGGGCAAGACGGGCCAGGCGCGCCTTCGGCCACCACCAGCTCATGGCCATCTCGAAGAAGGCGATGCCGCTGGAGGCGAAGTTCTCCTTCAGCAGACGCTCGCGTTCGGCGGGCGACTTTTCCGGAAAGCACAGTTCGAGGTTGCGCGCGGCAATCTCGCGGCGCGAGCCGACCAAGCGGTACATCAGCGCCCCCAGGCCACGGCCGAGCATCAGCAGGACGGGATACGGCAACTGCACCACCAGCCAGAGCAGTCCCAGGCCGAACCAGAGCGGCCAGTAGCGGGGATGGAGGAAAGCGCTGGAGAAACGGGGGCGATCCATGGACGGTTCCGACGACGATCAAAGCCCGCCATTCTACCCTGCCCGCCGTCCCGGCGGGACGCCGCGTTGCCGATCGATGCCGCCCCGGCTATCTGCCACGCTTGCGGGCATCCGGCGTTCTCGTTATAAGTCCCTGCAATTCAACGACCGACAAGCCCCATGAGCCAAGCCGACCTCCTCGATCAAGACCCCGTATTCCAGCTCAAGGGCAGCATGCTCGCGGTGACCATCCTCGAACTGGCGCACAACGACCTGGCGAGGCTCGAACGGCAACTCGCCGACAAAGTGGCGCAAGCGCCCAACTTCTTCCGCGACACCCCCCTGGTCATGGCCCTCGACAAGCTGCCCGAAGGCGAAGGCCGCCTCGACCTGCCGGCGCTCCTCGAGGTCTGTCGCCGCCACGGCCTGCGCACCCTGGCGATCCGCGCCGGGCGCGAGGAGGACATCGCCGCCGCCCAGGCCCTGGACCTGCCGGTGCTGCCGCCCTCGGGCGCCCGCGAACGACCGCTGGACATCAAGGACAGCGCCCCGCGCAAGCCTGCCGAAGAGCCCAGCCCGAGCGCCGGTGAAGCCAGGCCCGAGCCGGCCAAGGCGGAAGAGAAGCCCGCCGAGCCCGTCAGCCGCCCGACCAAGGTGGTGAAGACCCCGGTGCGCGGCGGCATGCAGATCTACGCCGCCGGCGGCGACCTGATCGTGCTGGCCGCGGTCAGTCCCGGCGCGGAACTTCTCGCCGACGGAAACATCCATGTGTACGGCCCGATGCGCGGACGCGCACTGGCCGGCGTGAAAGGCGACGCCACGGCGCGAATCTTCTGCCAGCAGCTGGCCGCCGAACTGGTCTCCATCGCCGGTAACTACAAGGTCGCGGAGGACCTGCGACGCAGCCCGCAGTGGGGCAAGGCAGTGCACGTCAGCCTGTCGGGTGACGTGTTGAACATCACCCGCCTTTAACGGATACTGCCGCCACTTTCAGGGACCAGAATTCTTACGTTTTTCATTGGGGTGAATCACCTTGGCCAAAATTCTCGTAGTCACTTCCGGTAAGGGTGGCGTCGGTAAAACCACCACCAGCGCAGCTATCGGCACCGGCCTGGCCTTGCGCGGTTTCAAGACCGTCATCGTCGACTTCGACGTCGGCCTGCGTAACCTCGACCTTATCATGGGCTGCGAACGCCGCGTGGTGTACGACTTCGTCAACGTCGTCAACGGCGAGGCCACCCTCACCCAGGCCCTGATCAAGGACAAGCGCCTCGAAAACCTGCATGTCCTGGCCGCCAGCCAGACCCGCGACAAGGACGCCCTGACCAAGGAAGGCGTCGAGAAAGTCATGGCCGAACTGCGCAAGGATTTCGAATACATCATCTGCGACTCCCCGGCGGGCATCGAGAAAGGCGCCCACCTGGCCATGTACTTCGCCGACGAAGCGATCGTCGTGACCAACCCCGAGGTTTCCTCGGTACGCGACTCCGACCGCATGCTCGGCCTGCTGGCAAGCAAGTCGCAGCGCGCCGAGAAAGGCGAGGAGCCGATCAAGGAACACCTGCTGCTGACCCGCTACAACCCGGAGCGCGTCACCAAGGGCGAGATGCTCGGCGTCGACGACGTCGAGGAGATCCTCGCCATCCGCCTGCTCGGGGTGATCCCGGAATCCCAGGCCGTGCTCAAGGCGTCGAACCAGGGCGTGCCGGTGATCCTCGACGAGCAGAGCGACGCCGGCCAGGCGTACAGCGATGCGGTCGACCGCCTGCTCGGCAAGGAAATACCGCATCGATTCCTCGATGTGCAGAAGAAAGGATTCCTGCAAAGACTGTTCGGAGGACGTGAATGAGCCTTTTAGACTTCTTTCGCAGTCGGAAATCGCAGAACAGCGCTTCCATCGCGAAAGAACGACTGCAGATCATCGTTGCCCACGAACGTGGCCAGCGCGCACAGCCGGATTATCTGCCCCAGTTGCAGAAAGACCTGCTGGAAGTGATCCGCAAGTACGTACCGATCGACCAGGAGCAGATCCAGGTGGAACTGGAGAACCAGGGCAACTGCTCGATCCTGGAACTCAACATCACCCTGCCGGATCGTTGATTCGCCCAGGGTCCATACTGCGGCGGCCATTGGCCGCCGCAGTCGTTTCACCGAGCCTGCCCGCCAGGCTCCCTGCCGCCTCCCGGCGATGAGCCCGTTCGCTATGCCGCTGTCCCAGATCCGAATCGTTCACCAGGATGACGCCCTGCTGGTGGTCGACAAGCCCACCCTGCTGCTGTCGGTGCCCGGTCGCGCCGATGACAACAAGGACTGCCTGGTCACCCGCCTGCAGGAAAACGGCTATCCCGAGGCCCGCATCGTCCACCGCCTGGACTGGGAAACCTCCGGCCTGATGGTGCTCGCCCGCGACGCCGACAGCCACCGCGAGCTGTCCCGCCAGTTCCACGACCGCGAGACCGAGAAAGCCTATACCGCCCTTTGCTGGGGCCTGCCGGAACTGGACAGCGGGCGCATCGAACTGCCGCTGCGCTACGACCCGCCGACCAAGCCGCGTCACGTGGTGGACTTCGAGCACGGCCGCCACGCCCTGACCTTCTGGCGCGTGATCGAGCGTCATGAACGCTGGAGCAGGGTCGAGCTGACGCCGATCACCGGCCGTTCGCACCAGTTGCGCGTGCACATGCTCTCCATCGGCCATCCGCTGCTCGGCGACCGCCTCTACGCCAACCCCGAAGCCCTCGCCGCCCACGAACGCCTGTGCCTGCACGCCAGCCTGCTGTGCCTGACCCATCCGCAGAGCGGCGAACGCCTGCGCTTCGAGTCGCCGGCGCCGTTCTGAGCCTTCCCCGCCGCGTCCCGGCCCGCCGGGACGCCGCCCGCCGATTTCCGGTACCCCGTCTTGCCATACAACGACCAGCTTCCGCTTTTTCTGGCCGGCCCCGCCGCCAACGACCTGAACCCCGTCGGACAATACGATAGACTGCATGGATTGCCGTCCGGAGCCACTATGCGCGCAGAACTCAACCAGGGCCTGATCGATTTCCTCAAGGCCTCGCCCACGCCTTTCCATGCAACCGCCAGCCTCGCCCGCCGCCTGGAAGCCGCCGGCTACCGCCGCCTCGACGAGCGCGACGCCTGGCACACCGAAACCGGCGGCCGCTACTACGTGACCCGTAACGACTCGTCGCTGATCGCCATCCGCCTGGGCCGTCGCTCGCCCCTGGAAAGCGGCTTCCGCCTGGTCGGCGCGCACACCGACAGCCCCTGCCTGCGGGTCAAGCCGAACCCGGAGATCGCTCGCAACGGCTTCCTCCAGCTCGGCGTCGAAGTCTATGGCGGCGCCCTCTTCGCCCCCTGGTTCGACCGCGACCTGTCACTGGCCGGGCGCGTCACCTTCCGCGCCAATGGCAAGCTGGAAAGCCGCCTGGTCGACTTCCGCAAGGCCATCGCGGTAATCCCCAACCTGGCCATCCATCTCAACCGCGCCGCCAACGAGGGTTGGCCGATCAACGCGCAGAACGAACTGCCGCCGATCATCGCCCAACTGGCGCCGGGCGAGGCCGCCGACTTCCGCCTGCTGCTCGACGAACAGCTGCTGCGCGAGCACGGCATCACCGCCGACGTGGTACTGGACTACGAGCTGTCGTTCTACGACACCCAGTCCGCCGCGGTGGTAGGTCTCAACGACGAGTTCATCGCCGGGGCGCGCCTGGACAACCTGCTGTCCTGCCACGCCGGCCTGGAAGCCCTGCTCAACGCCGAAGGCGACGAGAACTGCATCCTGGTCTGCACCGACCACGAGGAAGTCGGTTCCTGTTCGCATTGCGGCGCCGACGGTCCGTTCCTCGAACAGGTACTGCGCCGCCTGCTGCCGGAAGGCGACGCCTTCAGCCGGGCGATCCAGCGCTCGCTGCTGGTCTCGGCCGACAACGCCCATGGCGTACACCCGAACTACGCCGACAGGCACGACGCCAACCATGGCCCGGCGCTGAACGGCGGTCCGGTGATCAAGATCAACAGCAACCAGCGCTATGCCACCAACAGCGAAACCGCCGGCTTCTTCCGCCACCTCTGCCAGGACAGCGAAGTGCCGGTGCAGAGCTTCGTGACCCGCAGCGACATGGGATGCGGCTCGACCATCGGCCCGATCACCGCCAGCCAGGTCGGCGTGCGCACCGTCGACATAGGCCTGCCGACCTTCGCCATGCACTCGATTCGCGAGCTGGCCGGTAGCCATGACCTGGCGCACCTGGTCAAGGTGCTCGGCGCCTTCTACGCCAGCAGCGAGCTGCCCTGAGCGCCAGGCGCGCTCACGCCCCGGGCATTCGCCCGGGGCCACTCAGGCGTGCGCAGCGTGCCATTCGCTGCGCAACAGCGTGTAGATCGCATGGTCGTGGGCACGCCCGGCGATGATCTCGTTGGCCCGGATCACTCCGTCGCGCCGGAAGCCCTGGCGCTCGGCGGCGCGCTGGCTGCGCAGGTTCTCGGTGGAACAGCGGATCACCAGGCGCTGCCGGTCGTAGCCAAGGAAACCCAGCTCGATCGTCTTCCCCAGCGCGCGGGCCAGCAGCCCGCGCCCTTGCGCGGACGCCGCCAGCCAGTAGCCGATGCTGGCGCTGCGACTGTCCTCGGTGAAGTCGTGCAGGTCGATGACGCCGACCAGGCATCCGGATTCTACGATCCCGCAGCGGCAGCTCCTGCGCTCCGCCCACAACCGCTGGCCTTCGCCAATGAAACGGCGGGTATCGTCCACGCTTTGCGTCAGCGGCACCCACGGCATCCAGGGCGCCAGGTGCTCGCTGTTGGCACGCACCAGGCGGAACAGCTCCTCCGCGCGCGGCTGGTCGAGCAGCTCCAGGTGCAGGTCGGACGAAATCGGCAGTATGAACATGCGAGGGCTCCTTTTCCCGGAGCCCCATCCTCGCAGAAGGTGCCGCAGGTCGTCGACGCGTGGCGTTACTGCGGTACCTCGACGCTGATATGGATGGCGTCGTGGCGCCAGAACTCCAGGTCGCAGTCGATCAGCCGATCACGCTGGTCGCGGTTGATCCGGCTGATGCGCAGGGCCGGGCTGCCCACCGCCACCTTCAGCGGCGCCGCAGCCTCGGCATGCAGTGCCGTGGGCACCATGTCGAAACGCACCCGCCCATAGTGGATGCCGTACTCGCTGGCATAGAGTTCGGTCAGCGAGCGGGTCAGGTCGTGGCCGAGGATCCCGGGGAAGTACTGCGCGTTCAGGTAGTGCTCGACATACAGCACCAGCCGCCCGTCCACCCGCCGCGCCCGGCGGATCTGGTAGACGCTGGACAGCGCCGGCAGCTCCAGCAGCTCGCAGACCGCCGCGCTCGCCGGCATCTGCCGGGCCGACAGAACCTCGGTCGCCGGCACCCGGCCCTGTTCGCTGACCATCGCATGGAAGTGACTGCGGACCAGCGGGTTGTAGGCCAGCCGCTCGGGGGAGACGAACCAGCCGCGGCGCTCCTCGCGGTAGATCAGGCCCTGCGACTCCAGTTGGATCAGCGCCTCGCGCAGGGTGATCCGGGTCGTCGCGAACAGCTCGCTGAGCTTGCGCTCGGCCGGCAGCTTGCCACCCGCCGGCAGCAGACCATGGCCGATCTGCTCGCTGAGCGCCCGGCAGATCGCCGTTACGGTGGGGAGCGCTTCGTCACGCATCGACAGCTTCCTTATTGGTCTAGTCCAGCCCCAACAAGGGGCATTTCCGCCGGCCCGCCCTGTGCCTCCGGCTCGTCCGATGCTAGGAAACCCAGATGACCGGGACGTGACAGCTACAAGACAACGGTCTTCCCGGAGGCGCCCGGCGCCCATGGAATCGAGGGCTTAAGCATGGTCTACGCTTCTGCGGATGCAAGCCGCGGCGATGCCAGGCGCGGCTAGTTGACATGAAACCGTCATCCAGCGGCTCTAGATTGGCCTGGGTCTTGCTGATCTAGACCACACCCGCGGCAGTCCCGCCCGAAGGAGCGTCGAGAACTCCCGAGGCTGCCCGACCGAACCTCTCGAACGAAGGAGCACCGAATGAAACGCATGCTTGCTTCATTGCTGGGAACCGCCATCGCCCTCGGCAGCGGCCTGGCGTTGGCCGCCGAAGCGGACCTGCAGGCGCTGGAACAGGCCGCGCGCAAGGAAGGCCAGGTCAACAGCGTCGGCATGCCCGACAGCTGGGCGAACTGGAAGGACACCTGGAAGGACCTTGAGAGCAAGTATGGGCTCAAGCACATGGATACCGACATGAGTTCGGCCCAGGAGCTGGCCAAGTTCAAGGCCGAGAAGGACAACGCCAGCGCCGACATCGGCGACGTCGGCGCCGCCTTCGGCCCCATCGCCGTGCAGCAGGGCGTCAGCCAGCCGTACAAGCCGAGCACCTGGGAACAGATCCCGGCCTGGGCCAAGGACCAGGACGGCCACTGGGCACTCGCCTACACCGGGACCATCGCCTTCATCGTCAACAAACAACTGGTGAAGGACGTACCGCACAGCTGGGCCGACCTGCTGCAGGGCAAGTACAAGGTCACCATCGGCGACGTCAGCGCTGCCGCCCAGGCGGTCAATGGGGTGCTCGCCGCGGCCATCGCCAACGGCGGCGACGAGAAGAACATCAAGCCGGGCCTGGAGTTCTTCGGCAAGATCGCCAAGCAGGGCCGCCTGTCGCTGACCAACCCGGTGATCGCCACCCTGGAAAAGGGCGAGGTCGAAGTCGGCATCGTCTGGGACTTCAACGGCCTCAGCTACCGCCAGCAGATCGACCCGGAGCGCTTCGAGGTGCTGATCCCCTCGGACGGCTCGGTGATCTCCGGCTACACCACCATCATCAACAAGTACGCCAAGCACCCGAACGCCGCCAAGCTTGCCCGCGAGTACATCTTCAGCGACGCCGGACAGATCAACCTGGCCAAGGGCAACGCGCGACCGATCCGCGCCGAGAGCCTGACCCTGCCGGACGACGTGAAGGCCCAACTGCTACCCAACGAGCAGTACGCCAAGGCCCAGCCGATCAAGGACGCCAAGGCCTGGGAGGAAACCTCCAAGCGCCTGCCGCGGCAGTGGCAGGAAGCGGTGATCATCAACATGCAGTGACGCGGAGCGCGGCCGCCCTCCCCGGCGGCCGCCCCGCATCGACGGATACCCCGAATGCGCCACGACGTCATCCTCGTCCTGCTGGACGGCCTCAACCATAGCGTCGCCCGCGACTGCATGGGGCATCTCCAGGCCCTCTGCGGCGCCGGCCGCGGCCAGTCGTACCGCCTGGAATGCGAGTTGCCTTCGCTGTCCCGGCCGCTCTACGAATGCATCCTCACCGGAGTGCCGCCGATCGATAGCGGCATCCTGCACAACGACGTGGTCCGCCTGAGCCAGGAACAGAGCCTGTTCCACTACGCCCGCGCGGCCGGCCTGAGTACCGCGGCAGCGGCCTACCACTGGGTCAGCGAACTGTACAACCGCGCGCCGTTCGACCCGGCCCGCGACCGCCACACCGACGACAGCGCAATGCCGATCCAGCGCGGACACTTCTACTGGAGCGACCACTATCCGGACTCGCACCTGTTCGCCGACGCGGAAAGCCTGCGCCGCCGGCACGCACCGAACTTCATGCTGGTCCACTCGATGAACATCGACGACGCCGGGCACAGGCACGGCCTCGCCAGCCCCGCCTACCGCAACGCCGCGCGGCGCGCCGACGCACTGCTGTCGGAATACCTGCACCAGTGGCTGGCGGCCGGCTACCAGGTGGCGATCACCGCCGATCACGGAATGAACGAGGACCGCAGCCACGGCGGCATCCTCGAGGAGGAGCGCGAGGTGCCGCTGTTCGTCTTCGGCGACGCCTTCAGCCGCGACGACCTGGCGCAACCGCTGCAGACCGACCTCTGCGGCACGCTCTGCGAAATCCTCGGCGCCGCCCACGACAAACCCGTCTGCCGGGAGCTGCTCGCCCCATGAAACGACTCTCCGGCAAATGGCTGGCGCTGCTGTTCCTGCTGCCCTTCGCGGCGTTCTTCGTGATTTTCCAGATAGCGCCGCTGGCCTGGGTCGCGCTGAACAGCCTGAAGGCCAGCGACGCCTGGAGCCTGGCCAACTACCTCGAGCTGTTCGGCTCGCCCTTCTACCGCCAGGCGATCCGCCACAGCCTGGAGATCGCCGGCTGGTCGAGCCTGCTCGGCCTGCTCATCGCGGTGCTCGGCAGCCATTCGCTGCGCCACGTCGACAGCCGCCTGCGCGACTTCGTCATGGCCTTCTCCAACATGACCAGCAACTTCGCCGGGGTACCGCTGGCGTTCGCCTTCATCATCCTGCTCGGCTTCAACGGCGCGCTGACCCTGTTGCTCAAGCAGGCCGGCTGGATCGACGACTTCAATCTCTACTCGAAGACCGGTCTGATAATCCTCTACACCTATTTCCAGATCCCCCTCGGGGTGATGCTGCTCTACCCGGCCTTCGACGCCCTGCGCGAGGACTGGCGCGAGTCCGCCGCGCTGCTCGGCGCCAACGGCTGGCAGTACTGGCGACACATCGGCATCCCGGTGCTGACCCCGGCGCTGCTGGGTACCTTCGTCATCCTCCTGGCCAACGCCCTCGGCGCCTACGCCACGGTGTACTCGCTGACCACCGGCAACTTCAACGTGATCCCGATCCGCATCGGCGCGCTGGTCGCCGGCGACGTGTTCCCCGACCCGAACATGGCCAGCGCCCTGGCCATGGTGCTGGTCGGCCTGATGACCCTGATCACCCTGGTCCACCAATGGCTGCTGCGCAGGAGCTACCATGTCGCGCGCTGATCGACGTCCTGCCGCGCTCTACCATCGCCTGGTGGTCTGCGCGCTGTTCCTGATCCTGGTCCTGCCGCTGGCGGCGACCCTGCTCTACTCGCTGGCCACCCAGTGGTCGGCGACCCTGCTGCCGGACGGCCTGACCCTGAAGTGGTACCTGACGCTGTGGAGCGACCAGCGCTTCCTGCTGGCCTTCGCCCGCTCGCTGCTGGTCTGCTTCGGCGCCCTGGCGTTCAGCGTGTTGCTGATCCTGCCGCTGATGTTCGTCATCCACTACCACTTCCCGCGCCTGGACGGCGTGATGAACGTGCTCATCCTGCTGCCCTTCGCGGTGCCGCCGATCGTCTCCTCGGTGGGCCTGCTGCAACTCTATGCCAGCGGGCCGCTGGAAATGATCGGCACGCCCTGGGTGCTGGTCGGCTGCTACTTCACCATCGCCCTGCCGTTCATGTACCGGGCGATCACCAACAACCTGCAGGCGATCAACCTGCGCGACCTGATGGACGCCGCCCACCTGCTCGGCGCCAGCACCTGGAAGGCGGCGCTGCTGGTCGTGCTGCCGAACCTGCGCAAGGGCGTGATGGTGGCCCTGCTGCTGTCGTTCTCCTTCCTCATCGGCGAATTTGTCTTCGCCAACCTGCTGGTCGGTACCCGCTACGAGACCCTGCAGGTGTTCCTCAACAACATGCGCAACAGCAGCGGCCACTACACCAGCGCAGTGGTGGTCTCCTACTTCGTGTTCGTCCTGGTCCTGACCTGGGCGGCCAATCGACTGAACAAGGACAAGGCCTGATCATGTCGTTCGTCAGCGTCGAACAGCTCGACAAGAGCTACGGTGCCACCAGCATCTTCCGCGATATCGACTTCGCCGCCGCCCGCGGCGAGTTCGTCACCCTGCTCGGCCCCAGCGGCTGCGGCAAGTCCACCCTGCTGCGCTGCATCGCCGGGCTGACCGAGGTCGACAGCGGGCGCATCCTCATCGACGACGAGGATGTGGTGCCTTTGCCGCCGCAGAAGCGCGGGATCGCCATGGTGTTCCAGAGCTACGCGCTGTTCCCCAACATGACCGTGCAACAGAACGTCGCCTTCGGCCTGCGCATGCAGAAGGTGCCTGCGGCGGAACTGAAGCAGCGGGTCGCCGAAGCCATCGAACTGGTGGAACTGGGCGAGTACGCCGCACGCTACCCGCACCAACTCTCCGGCGGCCAGTGCCAGCGCGTGGCGCTGGCCCGCTCGCTGGTGACGCGCCCGCGCCTGCTGCTGCTCGACGAGCCGCTGTCGGCCCTCGACGCGCGCATCCGCAAGCACCTGCGCGAACAGATCCGCCGCATCCAGCAGGAGCTGGGGCTGACCACGGTGTTCGTCACCCATGACCAGGAGGAAGCGCTGACCCTGTCCGACCGCATCGTCCTGATGAACGCCGGACGCATCGTCCAGA
This sequence comes from Pseudomonas sp. HMSC065H01, assembly GCF_001815235.1. Taxonomy (NCBI): domain Bacteria; kingdom Pseudomonadati; phylum Pseudomonadota; class Gammaproteobacteria; order Pseudomonadales; family Pseudomonadaceae; genus Pseudomonas; species Pseudomonas sp. HMSC065H01. The sequence goes on from NZ_KV819878.1 coordinate 63,697, forward strand.
GCGGCGACGCGGAGACCCTCTACACCGCGCCGGAAAACGCCTTCGCCGCCGGCTTCATCGGCAACTACAACCTGCTCGACGCCGAACAGGCCAGCCGCCTGCTCGGCCAGCCCTGCGCGCAACAGGTGGCGATCCGCCCGGAATCCCTGCGCCTGGGCAACGAACCGAGCGAAGGCGTGCCGGCGCTGGTACGCTCGCACAGTCTGCTCGGCAACGTGATCCGTTACCGCGTCGAGGCCGCCGGGGTGGAACTCACCGTCGACGTCCTCAACCGCAGCGCAGACCGCCTGTATCCGGCCGGCAGTCAGCTGACGCTGGTCATCGATCGCAACAGTATTCGAGAGGTAGCTTGATGAGCCTGGTGATCTTCGACCTGGACGAGACCATGATCCACGGCGACTGCTCCAGCCTGTGGAGCCAGCGCATGGCGAGTCTCGGCTGGGTCGACGAATCCTTCGTCCGCCGCGACGCCGAACTGATGGAGCAGTACGCCGAAGGCAAGCTGTCCATGGACCTGTACATGGACTACACCCTGCAACCGCTGATCGGTCGCAGCGTCGAGGAAGTCGAGCGGGAAGTGGAGGCCTACGTCGAGGAGGTCATCGAGCCGCTGATCTACAGCGACGCCTGCGCCTGCCTGGCGCGCCACCGCAGCGCCAACGACCGGGTGCTGATCGTCTCCGCATCCGGGGTGCACCTAGTCAAGCCGATCGCGGCGCGGATCGGCGTCGACGAAGTCCTCGCCATCGATCTCGAAGTGCTCGACGGACACTACACCGGCCGCACCCTCGGCACCCTCACCTATCGCGAAGGCAAGGTATTGCGTCTGCTCGACCTGCTGGAAGGAGACGATCGCCAACTGGCCGACGCCTGGTTCTACTCGGATTCGCGCAACGACCTGCCGCTGCTGAAGCTGGTCGGCCATCCGAATACGGTCAATCCGGACCCGACCCTGCTCGCCTACGCCAAGGAAATGGGCTGGCCGGTCAACGCCTGGCGCTGACAGGCTCGCTGCGAAAGCGCGAGCGGATCGCGCTTTCCATCGCGTCGCCGAAGCGGCCCTTCAGGCCAGCGACGGGTCCACCACCAGCACGACCTTGCCCTGCACCTGGTTGCTCGCCAACGCCTCGAACGCCGCCTCGGCGTCGACGATCGGGAAGGTTCGCTCCAGCTGCGCGCGGAGTTTCCCGGCGGAGAACAATGGCCAGACCTTCAACCCCAGTTCGGCGATCAACTGCGCCTTGAACTCGGCATCACGGGTACGCAGGGTCGAGCCGGTCAACTGGATGCGTTTGCCTAGCAGTTGAGCCAGGTCCAGTTGCGCCTCGCGGCCGCCCATCAGGCCGATGATCACCCAGCGCCCGTCGCGCCGCAGCAACTCCAGGTTCAACCCGGCATAGCGGGCGCCGACCGGATCGAGGATCACGTCGAACGGGGCGAAATCGCGCAGCGATTCCAGGCTCTGCTTGCGCAGCACGCCGCCGGCGGCGCCCAGGGATTCGCAGTAGGCCAGGCGTTCGGCGGAACCGACGCTGACCCAGCAGGGGTTGCCGAACGCCTTGCACAATTGGATGCCGGCCGAACCGACGCCGCTGGCGCCGGCGTGCAGCAGCACTTTCTCGCCGGGCTGCAACGCCGCCAACTGGAACAGGTTCAGCCAGGCCGTGGCGTAGACCTCCGGAATCCCCGCCGCCTCCGCCAGGCTCAGCCCTGCCGGGACCGGCAGTACGTGGCGCGCGTCCACCACCACTTCCTCGGCCATGCCGCCGCCGGCGAGCAGCGCGCAGACCCGGTCGCCGACCTGCCAGGTGCAGCCCGCGCCCACCTCGCTGACCACACCCGCACACTCGAGCCCCAGCGCCGGGCTGGCGCCGGGTGGCGGCGGGTAGAGCCCGGCCTTCTGCAACAGGTCGGCGCGGTTGAGTCCGGCGGCCGCCACGCGGATGCGGATTTCGCCCTGACCGCAGGACGGGGCGGCGATTTCCGACCACTCGACACGACCTTCGATACCTTGCAATGCGTTCACGCTGCCTCCATAGTGGGGTTGTCACGGCCCGATCACCCAGAGTCGGGCTTTTTGCATTGCGCCAAGGGAACCCGGCGCCGGCTAATAAGGCCTAATATGCGTCATTACTCCGCGATCAGTCGAATCAGCATGAAGCGTTTTCTGCCCCGTACCGCCCTGTTGCTCCTCCTCGGCGCCAGTTCGCTGCCGCTGTTCGCCTCGACCGCCGTCTCCGTCGGCAGCGCCCAGAATTCCTGGGACAGCCTGCAGCCGGACCGCGAGCAGGTCATCGCCAGCCTCAACGTGGTGGAACTGCTCAAGCGGCACCACTACAACAAGCCGCCGCTGAACGATGAACGCTCGGCCAAGATCTACGACAGCTACCTGAAGATGCTCGATCCGGCGCGGATGTACTTCACCGCCGGCGACATCGCCGAGTTCGATCGCTGGCGCAACAGGTTCGACGACTTCCTCAAGAGCGGCGACCTCGATCCCGGCTTCGTCATCTACAAGCGCCACCTCGACCGCCTGAAAGGTCGGCTCGACTACGCCCTGGCGATGCTCGACAAGGGCGTCGACAAGATCGACTTCAGCGTCGACGAGAGCCTGCTGATCGACCGCGAAAAGGCCCCCTGGGCGAAGGACACCGCAGAGCTCGACGACCTCTGGCGCAAGAAGGTGAAGGACGAGGTCCTGCGCCTGAAGATCACCGGCAAGGACGACAAGGCGATCCAGGAACAGCTCACCAAGCGCTACAAGAACCAGCTGTCGCGCCTGAAGCAGACCCGCAGCGAAGACATCTTCCAGGCCTACATCAACGCCTTCGCCCAGTCCTACGATCCGCACACCCAGTACCTGTCGCCGGACAACGCGGAAAACTTCGACATCAACATGAGCCTCTCGCTGGAAGGCATCGGCGCGGTGCTGCAGAGCGACAACGACTACGTCAAGGTCGTACGCCTGGTGCCGGCCGGCCCGGCGGCGAAGAGCAAGCAGATCGCCACCTCCGACAAGATCATCGGCGTCGCCCAGGGCAAGGGCGAAATGGTCGACGTGGTTGGCTGGCGCCTGGATGAAGTGGTCAAGCTGATCCGTGGGCCGAAAGGTTCCCAGGTACGCCTGGAAGTGATTCCGGCGAGCAACGCGCCGAACGACCAGACCAGCAAGATCGTCGCCATCACCCGCGAGGCGGTGAAGCTGGAGGACCAGGCGGCGAAGAAATCCATCATCAAGGTCGACCACGAAGGCCGCAGCTACAAGCTCGGCGTGATCGACCTGCCGGCCTTCTACCTGGACTTCAAGGCCTACCGCGCCGGCGACCCGAACTACAAGAGCACCACCCGCGACGTGAAGAAGCTGGTCGCCGAATTGCAGAAGGACAAGGTCGACGGCATCGTCCTCGACCTGCGCAACAACGGCGGCGGCTCCCTGCAGGAGGCCACCGAGCTGACCGGCCTGTTCATCGACCAGGGCCCGACCGTACTGGTGCGCAACAGCGACGGCCGCGTCGACGTGCTCAACGACGACGAAGGCAAGGCCTTCTATACCGGCCCGCTGGCGGTACTGGTCAACCGTCTCTCGGCCTCCGCCTCGGAGATCTTCGCCGGCGCCATGCAGGACTACCACCGCGCGCTGATCCTCGGTGGACAGACCTTCGGCAAGGGCACCGTGCAGACCATCCAGCCGCTCAACCACGGCGAACTGAAGCTGACCCTGGCGAAGTTCTACCGAGTCTCCGGTCAGAGCACCCAGCACCAGGGCGTGATCCCGGACATCAGCTACCCGTCCATCGTCGACGACAAGGAAATCGGCGAAAGCGCCCTGCCCGACTCGATGCCCTGGGACACCATCCGCCCGGTGGTGAAGGACGAGGCCAACCCGTTCAAGCCGTTCCTCGCGCAACTCAAGGCCCAGCACGACGCGCGCACCGAGAACAATGCCGACTTCGTCTACGCCCGCGAGCGCCTGGCGCTGGCCCAGGAGCTGATGAAGGAGAAGACCGTCAGCCTGAACGAGGCCAAGCGCCGCGCCCAGCAGACCAGCATCGAGAACCGCCAGTTGGCCATGGAGAACGCCCTGCGCAAGTCCAAGGGCCAGGAGCCGCTGAAGGAACTCAAGCGCGAGGACGAGAACGCCCTGCCGGAAGAGGACGACAAGACCAAGCCGCAGGACGACGCCTACCTCACCGAGTCCGGGCACATCCTGCTGGACTACCTGAACCTCAACTCGGCGGTGGCCAAGCACTGAGTTCAGCGGGAGCGTCATAAAACAGTCATGGGACTGTCGTGAAATACGGGGCCGGTTGCACAACCGGCCCTTTTTCATTGCGACGAGAGCGTTCCATGACCGTCACCGAGCAGTTGAGCGCCCTGGACAGCATCCTGGCCCACGGCGACCTGCACTGCCTGTTCCAGCCCATCCTCTCGCTTTCCGAACGGCGCCTGGTCGGCTACGAAGCGCTGACCCGCGGTCCGTCCAACAGCCCACTGCACTCGCCCCTGGCGCTGTTCGCCGTGGCCCGCCAATGCGGAAGGCTGAGCGAACTGGAACTACTCTGCCGACAACGCGCCTTCAGCCGCTTCCGCGACATCCAGGGCGACGCCATGCTGTTCCTCAACGTCTCCCCGGAGTCCCTCCTCGAGGCCGGTCATCCGCCCGGCCGCACCCTGCAATTGCTGCAACAGCTGGGGATCTCGCCGAACCGGGTGGTGATCGAACTGACCGAGCAGACCCCCATCGACGACTTCGACCTGCTCGACACCGCGCTGCACCACTATCGCGCCATGGGCTTCTCCATCGCCCTCGACGACCTCGGCGCTGGCTACTCCAGCCTGCGCCTGTGGTCGGAACTGCGTCCGGACTACGTGAAGATCGACCGCCACTTCGTCGACGGCATCCACCTGGACACCGTGAAACGCGAGTTCGTCGGCTCCATCCTGAAGATGGCGCGGGCCTCTCGCGCCCAGGTCATCGCCGAAGGCATCGAACTGCCCGAGGAACTCGCGGTGCTTAGCGAGATGGGGGTCGACCTGGTGCAAGGCTATCTGTTCGGCCGCCCGCTGGAACACCCGGCGAGCGACGTACAACAGATGCTGCCCAGCGCTGACGCCCCCAGCCAGTCTTCCAGCGACGAGCACGGCGACCTGCGTGCGCTGCTGCTGGAACAGCGCGCGGTCGACGTTCGCACCTCGACCCAGGAAGTGGTGGAAATCTTCCGCCGCCAGGCCAACCTGAACTCCCTGGCGATCCTCGACGAAGAGGGGCGTCCCATCGGCATCGTCCATCGCCACGCGCTCACCGACGCCTTGCTCCGGCCCTTCGCCTGCGACCTGTTCCTGCGCAAGCCGATCAGCCGCCTGATGAGCGACGATTTTCTCGCCGTGGAACTCGGCCAGACCCTGCAGCAGGTCAGCCGCCTGCTGACCAGCCGCGCACGCCAGCGTATCGAGGAAGATTTCATCATCACCCGCGGCGGGCACTATGCGGGCATGGGCCGGGTGATCGACGTGCTCAGGCTGATCACCGAGGAAAAGCTCCAGCAGGCGCGGCACGCCAATCCGCTCACCTTGCTTCCCGGCAACGTGCCGATCCAGCAATGCCTCGAACGCCTGCTGCAACAAAGGCGCGAGGCGGTGATCTGCTACATCGACATCGACAGCTTCAAACCCTTCAACGATCTCTACGGCTACGCCCGCGGCGACGAGGTCCTGCTGTGCCTGGCACAGTGCCTGAGCGAACGGATCGACCCGGGCAGCGACTTCGTCGGCCATATCGGCGGTGACGACTTCATGCTGGTGCTCGGCCCCGAGGACTGGCGCACACGGATCGACCGGTTGCTGGAAACCTTCCAGAGCCAATGCCGGCGCTTCTACAGCCGCGAGCACCTGGACGCCGGCTGTTTCGTTGCGCACAACCGCCATGGCCAGCGCGAGGAGTACCCGCTGCTGTCATTGTCCGTCGGCGTGGTGCATCTACCGGCCGAAGCCTGCCAGGGAATGGATGCCGCGCACCTGGCGACGCTGGCCTCCGAGGCCAAGCGCCAGGCCAAGGCGGTGCCAGGCTACAGCCTGCACCTGATCGAGGCCGCCTGAACCGTTCGTTCAGCTATAGACCGAGCGCGGACGCCCGTTGCGCATAGTGCTCGGCGCGCTCGCTGTCCGGCGCCAGGCCCGGGCCTCCATCGCGGTAGAGTTCCGCCAGCTTGCGCGCCGCCAGCGGGTGGCCCGCCTCTGCCGCTAGTGCCCAGTGGCGGCTGGCTGCCAGCGCGTCGGGCGCTTGCCGGCTGTCGCCCTTGAGCGCCTGCACGCCGAGCTGGTAGGCCGCTTTCCCATCGCCCGCGCTGGCAGCCAGGCGCAGCAGGCGCAGGCCCTCCTCGCGCGCGCCGAAGCCCTGTCCACGGAACAGCAGCAGGTGACCGTAGAACGCCTGGGCGTCGCGGTGTCCGAGGTTGGCCATCCGCGAGAACTGCCCCTGCATCCACTGCCAGGCTCGCGGCTGCTTGACCAGCCAGGGCCAGCCCAGCAACTGCCGGGCCACGCCGTAACCGAGGCGGGCGCGCAGGCGCCAGATCCATTCAGAGTTCATCGGGATACTCGAATTCGAAGACACGGACCACTTCCGCCGCATGCCAGCCAGCCGCGGCCGGGCCGTCCGGCGGACCGGAAAAACGCCCGAGGCGCTCCACGCACTCGAAGAAACCGGTGCGTGGCAAGCGGCTTGCGCCCTGGCTGATGACCAGCGAACTGCGCAACGGACGCCCCGAGCGCGCATCCAGCGATGCCAGGTGCTCGAGAGCCGCGGTGAGGGTGGTCATCGCCGGAGTCGGCAGTTGCAGGCGCTCGATCAGCGCCCGGTAGGTGAGCAGATGACGCTGGCGACGCGCATCTTCGATTTCCAGCAGCAGGCTATCCCAGTGTTTACGGCTGATCAGCACACTCAAGGTCAGGCCCCCGTCGCTTTGCCCAGCACACGCTCCAGGGCGAACAGGATGGCCTCGCTGGCCTCGCGTTCGCCGCGTTCGATCATCGCCATATAGGAAGGACTGATACCGACCTCCCGGGCCACCTGTTCCAGGCTCAGGCCGCGCGCCTCGCGGCGCTCCAGCAGACTCGCGGAAGGCGGCGCCGGCGCGGTCGTCTCCACCGCGACACTGGCGGCCGGGCGACCAGCGGCGGCCAGCAACGCCTGGTATTCGGCCCAGGGCAACACCGCGTATTCCGCCTCGCCGTCTCGCGTGATCACTTGGACATTCATGTCGGTCTCCTTGCAAGCCGCCATCTTATCAGGCACCGCGCCGCTGCGGACTGGCTATACTGCTGCCCTGGTCACACAGTCTGCCTGGTGGAGGAGCCCACGGGTGCGCCGGAGAAGTCTTGGTTTGTGCATCCTGCTGGGAGTCGGACAGGCCTTCGCCGGCGAGCTGCGCTGGGGCTTCAGCCCTGCCGACGGCATGCCCTACGTGGACATCGTCGACCACCAGCTGCAAGGCGGCTTCACCCGCCAGTTGGGGGAGCGGGTCGCGCAGCGGCTGGGATTGTCGCTGCGTTTCGTGGAAACGCCGAACCGAAGGATCGACGGCTTCATGGCCAGCGGACATATTCACGTGATCTGCAACTCCAACCCCGGATGGGATAGCAAACCCGAACGCTACCATTGGTCTCCTGCCCTCTTCGAAGAGCAGGACGTCCTGCTGCAGCGCGACGACCGTCCGGCGATCCGCGACTTCGCCGAGCTGCGCGGCAAGACCCTGGGTACAAGTCTAGGCTATGTCTACGCGGACAATCTCATGCAGGCCTTCGCTGCCGGGGAAATTCGCCGCGAAGATACCCGCGACCTGGCCAGTCGCGTGCAGATGCTCAAGCGTTCGCGCCTGGACGCCGCGGTGGACATGCGCCGCCCGCTGCTCTACCTGACGCGCCAGCATCCCGAGCTGGGCCTGAGGGTCAGTCCGCTGGTACTGCAGAGCTATCGGATGCACTGCATCTATGGCGGACAACTGCCGGTCCCCGTCGAAAGTATGGACCGGGTGCTCGATGAGATGGTCAGGGACGGCAGCATCGGGCGCCTACTGGAAAACAGCCTGCAAGCGCCTCAGGAACCCTGAACGCGCTCCGCCCTGGGAGCCGGCAGCTCTCGCAGCGCCTGTTGCGTCTCGACGCCCTGGGCGTCACGCCAGACCTTGAAGGCATCCAGCTCGGCCTGCCAGCGACGCACTACCCAGGCCAGGACGGCCAGATCGTCGAGCAGGCCGACACCGAAGATGAAGTCGGGAACGATATCCACCGGCGAAAGGAAATAGGCCAGCGCCGCGATCACCGAGAGCAACGCCTGGCGGCTGAGTCCGCGGTATTCGCCGCGAACCCAGGCCACCAGCAGTTCCTGCAGCAGGCGCAGGTCGCTCTTCACCAGCTTCAGGCGCGAGCGCTTGCGTGCTACTGCAATCAACAAGGCGGGCACCCGGCCACGGGCCAGGAAACGTTCCGCGATCCCCAGGTAACGACTGAATCCTCGTGGTGCATCCATCCTTCCACCTCGCTCAAGCGCTTGCCGCCGAAGCTCTCCGGGTTATCCACGCATACTGTGGATAACCTTGTGAACAGCCCCCCCTTCCGTCGGCGAGAAGCCCGTCGCTACAGGCTTTCCGACAGATCGGACACTTTTTAGACAATACTCTAAAAGCATTGAAAATCAAGGGTTTGACCTAGCGCAACGGACAACCCGAGGTCAATACCGTAGGTCGGGTCGACGTGCGACAAATGTGTGCATAAGGGTAACACCGGCCGTGCCCTCGACCTGTTTTCAGACCCTCGCGGCAGCGCCTGGGTTCAGCCGAATCCGCAAATGAAAACGCCCCGTCATGGACGGGGCGTTTCATGCATCGCGGCGGAAAAATTACTTCTTCGCGTCCGCCTTGGCTTCGGGCTGCGCTGCGGCACCGGCCTCGGGCTCCGCGTCCGGTTTGGACGGATCCTTGATGCCGAGCAGTTCCATGTCGAAGACCAGTACCGAGTTGGCCGGGATCGCCGGGCTCGGGCTCTGCGCGCCGTAGGCCAGCTCGCTGGGGATGTACAGCTTGATCTTCTCGCCGACGTGCATCAGTTGCAGGGCTTCGACCCAACCCGGGATCACGCCGCTGACCGGCAGGTCGATCGGGCTGCCGCGCTCGATGGAGCTGTCGAAGACGGTGCCATCGGTCAGGCGGCCTTCGTAGTGGACGGTCACCACGTCGGTGGCCTTCGGTTGCGGGCCATCGGCCTTCTTCACGATTTCGTACTGGAGGCCGGAAGCGGTGGTGGTCACGCCGTCGCGCTTGCCGTTTTCCTCGAGGAACTTCTTGCCGGCCTTGGCGTTTTCGTCGCCGATGGCGGCCATCCGCTCCTCGGCACGTTTCTGCAGGAAGGCGAAGGCTTCGGTCAGCTCTTCATCGGTGAGCTGCTGCTTCTTCTTGCCGAGGGCGTCTTCGATGCCCTTGGCGACGGCTTTCGAATCCAGGTCGTCCATGCCTTCCTGGGACAGGCTCTTGCCCATGTTCAGGCCGATACCATAGGAAGCTTTCTGTGCCGGAGTCTTCAACTCAACGTTGGTCTGCGAATCGCAGCCGGAGAGAACCAGACCGACCAGTGCGATCGCTGCTGCCAACCGATGTTGTTTCATGCTGAGTCCTTTAATCTGTTCGCCGCTCGGGCATATTCGATGAAGCCGCGAGCTTAGCAGGCTGTCGCGACCAGTGGCTATGGGCAATAGGAACAGGTGCGCGCGGATAAGTTCAAGGCCGAACTTTCCGAAAAATGAAGGAGATAGCAGAACGAACGCGTGGAACGAGGACAGAAGAACAGCGGAAAGGAAGCGTCGAGAAACGTCGAATTATGAAGCGGGAAGGAAGCGCAAGAGATACAGCTGAGGAAGGAAATGGCGCAGCGGACGGGACTCGAACCCGCGA
>NZ_KV819879.1:0-516 GCF_001815235.1 Pseudomonas sp. HMSC065H01
CTGATCGACTACGACGAAGTCGAGCGCCTGGCCGTGGAGCATAAGCCGAAGATGATCGTCGCCGGCTTCTCCGCCTACTCCAAGACCCTCGACTTCCCGCGCTTCCGCGCCATCGCCGACAAGGTCGGCGCGCTGCTGTTCGTCGACATGGCCCACGTCGCCGGGCTGGTCGCCGCCGGCCTCTACCCGAACCCGATCCCCTTCGCCGACGTGGTCACCACCACCACCCACAAGACCCTGCGCGGCCCGCGCGGCGGCCTGATCCTGGCGCGCGCCAACGAGGAGATCGAGAAGAAGCTCAACTCCGCGGTATTCCCCGGCGCCCAGGGCGGCCCGCTGATGCACGTGATCGCGGCCAAGGCGGTGTGCTTCAAGGAAGCGCTGGAGCCGGGCTTCAAGGACTACCAGGCGCAGGTGATCCGCAACGCCAAGGCGATGGCCGAGGTGTTCATCGGGCGCGGCTACGACGTGGTTTCCGGCGGCACCGACAACCACCTGATGCTGATCAGCCTGGTG
>NZ_KV819880.1:0-560 GCF_001815235.1 Pseudomonas sp. HMSC065H01
AACGCGGGAGAAACACCGATTTCACTGGCTGGCCCTCCACCGAGGGCCAGACGGGAAGTCAACACGCCCTGGAGGGCAAGACGATGAAGACCGTAGTTTTTAGCGACACCCTCAAAAAACTGTCGGTTGGGCAAAAGGTGTACGCACAAGGTGGAGGCCACGGCGTCATCAGCGAAATCCGCGAGAACTGCGCATTCCCGGTGTTCGTCACCTTGAACAGCGGACGCAAGGACGCCTTCACGGCTGCTGAAATTTTCCCTGCCTAACCACCCAGCCCGGTTCTCCGTGGCATCACCGAGGAAAGGACATGGCATTCGTCGAGGTAAGCAAAGAGCAATTTTTCCAGGCTGTAGGCGGCCCCGAGAACATTCACCCGACGCCGTACCCCGATTGCTCGGAGTGGAAGAACCTGAGCACTCACGAGGTCGTTGGGCGCTCTGAGCCCGTCTACAAAAGCGCGCACGGGACTCCGCATCGTTATTGGCTGACTGAGCAGTTCGCTAACCGCAAATCGATCAAGACAGCCTAACCCGCCGCCCTGCCGGTAGCAGGGCATCACC